>DBLB01000066.1:1144-8355 GCA_002298695.1 Clostridiales bacterium UBA735
TCAACCTCATCACCGGCAACTCGCCCGGCAACGACATGCGCTTCTACGTTGAAAAGTGCGAGGCGATGCGCAACTTTGCCAACAAGATCTGGAACGCGAGCCGCTATGTGCTGATGAACCTGACGATCGAAGAGCCGGGCCTGCCGGCGCTCGACCAGCTGGAGATCGAGGACAAGTGGGTCCTCTCGAAGCTGAATACCCTCATCCGCGAAGTGACCGAGAATATGGATGCCTACGAGCTGGGCGTGGCCTCGGCCAAGGTCTACGACTTCATTTGGGACACGTACTGCGACTGGTATATCGAGCTGACGAAGACGCGCCTCTACAGCGAGAACGAGCAGAGCAAGCTCGCCGCGCAGCGCGTGCTGGTCTACGTGCTCGATCAGATCCTGCGGCTGCTGCACCCGTTCATGCCGTTTATCACCGAGGAAATCTGGCAGGCCATCCCGCACGAGGGCAAGTTCATCATGGCCAGCGACTGGCCCGTCTGGCGCGACGAGCTGGCCTTCCCGGCGGACGAGGAGTCGATGGAGCTGGTCAAGGACGCGATCACAGCCATCCGCGCCCGCCGCGCCGAGATGAATGTCCCGGCGAACAAGCGCGTGAACATGACGATCTCCACGCAGCGGCAGGACGTCTTCACCGCGGGTATCCCGTTCTTCGGACGCCTGGCCGGGGCCGAGGGTGTCACCGTCAGCGACACCGTGGACGAAGGCGCGATGGAGCGCGAGGGCATGGTCGAGGTCGTGACGCACGCGGCGCGCATCTTCATCCCGCTGGCCGAGCTGGTCGACTTTGAAAAGGAGCTGGCCCGCATCGCAAAGGAGAAGGAAAACTGCCTGAAGCAGATCGCCATGTTCGAGGGCAAGCTCAGCAACGAGAGCTTCGTCTCCCGCGCACCGGAGAAGGTCGTGAACGATCAGCGCGAAAAGCTGGCCAAGGCGAAGGCGCTGCTGGAGCAGCTGGAGGAGAGCGAGAAACGTTTGAAAAAGTAAACGCTGTCGCACTTCGACCGTTTATTCTTACCGAAACCCGTATAATGGACACGCAGAAGGGATTCTGCGTGTCCATTTTTTGTTTTGGAGTTGAAACACGAATGAATCTGACGAGCTTTTTACAGGACAAGCGGCTGATGATCGCGCTGAAGGGCGACATCGACCATCACGGCGCAAAGGACGTCATGCGCGTGCTCGGCAACAAGATCGATCTCTATCTGCCGGCGGTCTGTGTGCTGGATTTCCGTGATGTGACGTTCATGGATTCGAGCGGCATTGCCATCATCATCTCCTGCATCCGCCGCATGCGCGAGCTGCATGGCGAAGTGATCGTGGAGAACGTGCCGCCGCAGCCGATGAAGGTGCTCCGCGCGTCGGGGCTGGAACAAATCGTGAAGATCGAAGAAAGAGGTCTGGTCTATGAAAGTTGAAAACTACTTATCGGTGGAATTTCCCAGCCGCTCGGCCAACGAGGCGCTGGCGCGGTCGCTTGTGGCGTGCTTTGCCGCGCAGCTCGATCCGACGATGGACGAGCTTGGGGACATCAAGACGGCGGTCTCCGAGGCGGTAACGAACTGCATCGTGCATGCGTATCCAGACCGCATCGGGACGATAACGCTGCGCTGCCGCATCCTCGAGGGGCGGACGCTCGACATCGTCATCCGCGACAAGGGCTGCGGCATCCCGGACATCGAACAGGCGCGCACGCCGATGTTTACCACCGGCGGCGAAGAGCGCAGCGGCATGGGCTTTACGATCATGGAGAGCTTTATGACAAGTCTGCGCGTGACGTCAAAGGTCGGCAAGGGGACGACTGTACATATGAAGCGCAAGATCGTCCGCAGGGGGGAGAGCACTTGAGCAGCGAGGCGCTGATCCGGCTGGCCCAGCAGGGCGACCGGGATGCGGCGGAGCGGCTTGTGGTGGAAAACTCCGGGCTGATCTGGGCCGTTGCGCGGCGCTATTTTGGCCGGGGCACGGAACCGGACGACCTCTATCAGCTCGGCTGCGTCGGTTTTCTGAAGGCTGTGGCGGGGTTTGACCTCAGCTACGGGACGCAGTTTTCGACCTACGCCGTGCCGAAGATTGCGGGCGAGATCCGACGGTTTCTGCGCGATGACGGCGCTGTGAAGGTCAGCCGGAGCATCAAGGAGCGCGCTGCACAGATTCACCAGGTCCGCGCGCGGTTGACCGGACAGCTCGGACGGGAGCCAGCGGTCTCGGAGCTGGCGGCGGAGCTTGGCCTGACGCCGGAGGAGATCGCTGCGGCGGAGACCGCGACAGGGGCGGCAGAATCGATCCAGCGGGAGAGCGGCGAGGAGGGATTTTCCCTCGAGGACGTGCTCTGCACCGACGGGATGGAGGATCGCATCGTGGAATCCATCTCGCTGCGCGATGCGCTGGGGCGGCTGACGGAGCGCGAGCGGATGGTGGTCAATCTGCGGTATTTTCATGGCCTGACGCAGCAGAAAATTGCCGGTCTGCTCGGTGTGTCGCAGGTGCAGGTCAGCCGTATTGAGAAAAAGGCGCTGGAGCAGCTGCGCACTTATCTCTGACGGAAGATCGGGAGTAGACAAACCGCGAAAAATATACTAAAATAGAACCATCGAAATATCGCCGCGCCGGACGCGGCGGCAAGGATGGAACTATGAAAGCAGAACTGGAAGCCAGATTTTTAACGGCACGCCGTGCGGTCATCGCCCGGCGTTTTTCGGGCCTGAACGAGATGCAGCGGCAGGCGGTCATGACCACGCAGGGGCCGCTGCTGCTGCTGGCCGGCGCGGGCAGCGGCAAGACGACCGTGCTCATCAACCGCATCGCAAACCTCATCGCGTTCGGCGAGGCATCGGATTCGAATGAAATTCCGGACTATGTGACGGACGAGGACGTGGAATTCCTCGAAGCGTATCTCAGAACCGGCGACGAGACTGAGAAGACCAGGGCCGAGGCGCTCTGCACGCTGCACCCGGCTGCGCCGTGGTCGATCATTGCGATCACGTTTACGAACAAGGCTGCCGGCGAGCTCAAGGAGCGGCTGGAGGCGATGCTCGGGCCGGAGGCACTCGACGTCTGGGCCATGACGTTCCACTCGGCCTGCTGCCGCATTCTGCGGCGGGATATCGACCGGCTGGAGGGGTATTCGTCCAGCTTCACGATCTACGATTCGGCGGACTCTGAGCGCGTCA
This sequence comes from Clostridiales bacterium UBA735, assembly GCA_002298695.1. Classification (GTDB taxonomy): domain Bacteria; phylum Bacillota; class Clostridia; order Oscillospirales; family Oscillospiraceae; genus CAG-170. Next base: position 4,326 of record DBLB01000066.1, read on the forward strand.
TCAAGGACGTGCTGCGCGATTTCCAGATGGATGAAAAGGTGTTTCCGCCGCGGCTGGCGCTTTCGGTCATCAGCCGCGCCAAGGACAAGCTGCAAAGTCCCGCAGAATTCGACAAGACCGCGGCCGTCGCAGGCGATTACCGCATGGAGAAGATCTCGCAGATCTATGCCGAATATCAGAAGCGGCTGCACGAGGCGAATGCGCTGGACTTTGACGACATCATTCTGAAAACGGTCGAGCTGCTGGAACGGTTTGAGGAGGTGCGTACGTATTATCAGCGGAAGTTCCGCTATGTGCTGATCGATGAGTATCAGGACACGAACGAGATGCAGTACCGCCTGTCATCGCTGCTGGCCGGCGGGTATGAGAACATCTGCGTCGTCGGCGACGACGACCAGAGCATCTATAAATTCCGCGGTGCGACAATCGAAAACATCCTCTCCTTTGAACACCAGTACCGCGGCGCGAAGGTCATCCGGCTGGAACAGAACTACCGCTCGACGCAGGCCATCCTGAGCGCGGCGAATACGGTGATCTCCAACAACAAGGGGCGCACCGGAAAAAAGCTCTGGACGGAAAACGGGCAGGGCGAGAAAGTGCGCGTATTCGAGGCGCAGAACGAGTCGGACGAGGCGAACTATGTGGCCGGCGCGATCATTGCACGCTCAAAGGGCCAGAATTTCAAGGATTACGCCATTTTATACCGGACGAACGCGCAGTCGAACGCGCTCGAATATGCATTCAAACGAAACGGCATTCCGTACCGTATCATCGGCGGCACGCGCTTCTTCGACCGGGCCGAGGTCAAGGATATGCTGGCGTACCTGTGCCTCATCAACAACCGCGCGGACGATCTGCGTCTGCGGCGCATCCTCAATCAGCCGCCGCGCGGCATCGGCGCGAAGACTGTCGAGATGGCGGAGCGGCAGGCGAGCGCGGCGAACGTTCCGCTCTACGAGGTCATTCTGCATGCGAAGGACTATCCAAGCATGGAGAAGGCCGCGGCAAAGCTGACGGCGTTTTCGGACATGATCGAGGGCTGCGCGGAGCTGCTGTTTACGCTCGAACTGCCGGATTTCTATGAAGAGGTGCTGCTGCGCACCGGCTATGTCGCGATGCTCGAGGAGAAAAACGATGTGGAATCGCGGACGCGGCTGGAAAACGTGCGCGAACTGAAATCAAGTATCCTCAGCTATATGGAACATACCGAAACGCCGACGCTCGCCGGCTTCCTGGAGGAGATCGCGCTCTATACCGACATCGAGCAGTATGACGCGGAGGCAGACGCCGTCGTGATGATGACAATGCATGCGGCGAAGGGGCTGGAGTTCCCGCACGTGTATCTCGTCGGCTTTGAAGAGGGGCTGTTCCCCGGAAACCGCTGCCTCGGCGACCCGGAGGAGATGGAGGAGGAGCGGCGGCTCTGCTATGTGGCCATCACGCGCGCCAAGCAGTCGCTGACCATCACCTATGCGCACCAGCGTATGCTCTACGGCCGCACGACGACCAACATCCCGTCCCGCTTTGTGGATGAACTGCCGGAGGAGGTTGTGGAACGGCGCGGCGGCTTCCGGCCGAAGCCGGAACGGCACTATGACGAGGTCTCGCAGGTGGGCGGTTACAGCAGCGGATACGGCGGACATGCGCAGCACGCGCCGCGCCCGCCTCGCAAGGACTATTCTTCATTGACTGGCGATGCGCCGAAACAGTCAACTATCCAGTTTGCCAAGGGCGACATGATCCAGCACAAGGCGTTTGGCCGCGGGATGGTGCTGACGGTGCTCCCAATGGGGAACGACGCCTTGCTTGAGATCGCGTTTGACGGCATCGGTACCAAGCGGCTGATGGCAAACACCGCCAGTCAGCATATGACAAAGCTCTGACATTCCGCGCCGCCCCGGCGCATAGAATAGGCGAGGGGTGGTGTGACATGAACCGGAAGCGGCGAAGAAGGCGGCGGCTCTGGCTGCTGACGCTGCTCGGGCTGCTGCTGACCGCGGCGCTCGGCGTCCGGCTGCGCGTCGTGCCGATGCTCCGGACGATCGCGGAGGTGCAGGTCGTGAACGCGGCTTCCGGCGCGCTGGCTGAGGCTGTAAACCGGCAGATGGCGGCAGGCAGCGCCGATTACGGGAAACTGCTGCTGTTTGAAAAGGATGCGTCCGGGCAGATCACCGCGGTACACGCCGACGCCGGGCAGATCGCACGGCTGAAGTCCGAGGTGTTTGCGGCGCTGGACGATCTGGTGGATGAGGTCGAGATCCGTGACCTCGGCGTACCGCTCGGCAGCCTGTTTCTGCCGGCGTTCTTCGCCGGGCGCGGACTGCGGCTGCCGGTCAAGGTCGTGACGCTCAATATGACGAATGCCGACTTCTATTCCAGTCTGACCGGCTGCGGCATCAACCAGAGTTTACAGAAGATCTGGATGACGTTTTCCGTCACGGTGACATTTCTGACACCGGCCGGGATGCAGAGTACGGACGTGACGAGCGACGTGATCCTGTCCGAAACGGTGCTGCTCGGCAGCGTGCCGGAGACTTATTTTCAATTAGACGAATGAGAGGGGGAGTTTGGATGGACCCCAAACAGGAAATCGAACAGCTCACACGGGAGCTGGAATACCACAACCGCCAGTATTATGTGCTGGATGACCCGAAAATCGATGATTACACCTACGATCACATGCTGCGGCGGCTGGAAGAGCTGGAAAAGCAGTATCCGCAGTACGCCTCGGCCACCAGCCCCACGCGGCGCGTCGGCGGCGAGGCCATCAGCGCGTTTCAGAAAGTACAGCATGCGGTGCCGCTGGAAAGTTTGCAGGACGTTTTTTCGTTTGAAGAGCTGCGTGAATTTGACGCGCGCGTCCGCAGTGAGGAGCCGGAGGCCGAATATTCGGTCGAGCCGAAGGTCGACGGCCTTTCTGTGGCGCTGGAATACGTCGACGGCGTCTTTACGCGCGGCGCGACGCGCGGGGATGGACTGGTCGGCGAGGATGTAACGGAGAATCTGAAGACGATCCGTTCGATTCCGATGCGCCTCGAGGGTGCGCCGGCCCGGCTTATCGTGCGGGGTGAGGTATTTATGCCGCGCGCGTCGTTTGAAGCGCTGAACCAGCAGCAGGAGCATGCGGGGAAGCCGCTCTTTGCCAATCCGCGCAACGCGGCGGCAGGTTCGCTGCGGCAGCTCGACCCCAAAATTGCGGCGAAGCGTCGGCTGGATATTCTGGTGTTCAATTTGCAGCTCGCCGAGGGAAAAACCTTTGAGACGCACAGCCAGACGCTGGACTTTCTGCGTGATCTCGGCTTCAAGGTCATTCCGTATACGCTCTGCCGGGATATGGATCGGGCCGAGGCGCTGATTACCGCGCTGAACGAGGAGCGCTATACGCTTGCTTATGACATCGACGGCGCAGTGATGAAGCTGAACGACCTGGCCGGAAGGGCTCGGATGGGGAGCACGGCGAAGTTCCCGCGCTGGGCTGCGGCATTCAAATATCCGCCGGAGATCAAGTCGACGGTTTTGCAGGATATCGTTGTACAGGTTGGGCGGACAGGCGTTCTGACGCCGCGTGCCATCGTCGCGCCGGTGCATCTGGCCGGGACGACGGTCACAGCTGCGACGCTCCACAACCAGGATTTCATTACCGAAAAGGACATCCGGATCGGCGACACGGTCAAAATCCGGAAGGCGGGGGAGATCATTCCCGAGATCCTGGAGGTCGAACTGAACCGTCGGCCAACCGGTACCGAACCGTACCATATGCCGAGCCGCTGCCCGGTCTGCGGCGCACCGGTCGTACGTGATGAGGACGGCGTGGCCCTGCGGTGCACCGGTGCGGAGTGTCCCGCACAGCTCAGCCGCAATCTGGCGCATTTTGTCTCTCGCGAGGCTATGAACATCGACGGACTCGGCAGCGCGATCATCGACACGCTGATCGAGCGGAAGATGATCGCCAATCCTGCCGACCTCTACAGCCTGGATTTTGCGGCATTTGCAGAGCTGCCCGGACAGGGTGAAAAGTCGGCGGAGAATG
>DBLB01000066.1:8370-8928 GCA_002298695.1 Clostridiales bacterium UBA735
CGGAAGGCCATCGAGGCCAGCAAGGGCAACGATCTTTCACGCCTGCTCTGCGCGTTCGGCATCCGACAGGTCGGAACGAAGGCGGCCAAGGTGCTGGCCGCGACGTTCGGTACGCTTGATGCGCTGATGACAGCTTCGGAAGAGGCGCTGACCGCTGTGCCGGACATCGGTGAGACGACGGCGGAGAGCATCCGCAGATGGTTTGCCGATCCGCAGTCGCAGGATCTCATCGAGCGGCTGCGCGCGGCGGGCGTCAACTTTGCTTCGCAGAAGCAGGTGACGGATATGCGTTTTGCAGGCAAGACGTTTGTGCTCACCGGTGCGCTCAGCCTCTTTACGCGCGAGGAGGCAACGGAGAAGATCGAATCCTTCGGCGGGCGGGCGGCATCTTCCGTCTCCAAAAAGACGACGTTTGTTGTGGCAGGTGAGAACGCGGGGAGCAAGCTCAAAAAAGCGAATGAACTGGGAATCCCGGTGCTCAGCGAGCGGGAATTTCTGGATATGCTGAAATAATACATGAATACAATGAGAGCGGCGATCGACAGGATCGCCGCAGAG
>DBLB01000184.1:0-490 GCA_002298695.1 Clostridiales bacterium UBA735
TGCTGGACATCATGCTGCCGGAAGAGGATGGATTGCAGGTGCTGTACGGTCTGCGCGCCCATGCGGCGACCAGGACCCTGCCCGTCATCCTCGTGACAGCGCGGGATACGGAGTATGACCGCGTGATCGGCCTGGACGGCGGCGCGGACGATTTCATCTCCAAACCGTTCAGCATGCTGGAGCTTGCCGCGCGCATCCGCGCCGTGCTCCGCCGGACGGAGACGGCGGCCCGTGCACGGGAACACCGCGTGGAGGAGCTGACCGTCTGGCCGGAGCGGCGTGCCGTGCAGGTGGACGGTCAGAACGTGCTCCTGACGAATAAGGAATTCGAGCTTCTCTGTCTTCTGCTGGAGCACCGGGGCATGGTGCTTCCACGCAGCACGCTGATGGAGCGGGTGTGGGGCATGGGGCAGGAGCGCGAGAACCGAACGCTTGACGTCCATATCCGGACGCTGCGCGCCAAGCTCGGCCCCGCCGGCCGCCTGATCGA
>DBLB01000184.1:530-3887 GCA_002298695.1 Clostridiales bacterium UBA735
GCTACCGGATCGGAGGGCGGATGAGATGAAGGCGAAAATTTTCCGCAGCAGCTTCGCTGTCGCCCTCGTGGCGCTGCTGGCGGCAGGGATTCTGTTCCTCAGCGTCATGTATACGAACGACAGCGCGCTTGCATTCGAAAAGCTGGAAGCCGAGACGGCGGCGCTCGCCCCCGGAACGGAGGATGGCGGCGCGGCCTATCTGACGCGCACAGCCGGAGCCGACCGCATCACCTGGGTCGCAGCGGACGGAACCGTTTTATATGAGAGCGCCGCAGCCGCAGAGCGGATGGAAAACCACCTCTCGCGCGAAGAAATTGCCGCCGCCCTGCAAACCGGCACCGGCCGGAGCAGCCGCTATTCCGGCACGGGCCTGACCGAAACGCTCTACTTCGCCCGCCGCCTTTCCGACGGTTCGGTGCTGCGCGCGGCCTGTACCCGCCAGTCTCTGGCGGCCCTTGTGGGCAAGCTGATCGGCCCGGTGCTCTGGATCGCGCTGCTGGTCATCGTGCTCTGCGCGGCCCTGTCGTTCCGCCTGGCCCGGCAGATCACAAAGCCCCTTAACGCCGTCGACCTCGACGCGCCGGACGAAAAGGCGGCCTATCCGGAGCTGCGCCCGCTGGTCGGCCGCATCCGCGAGCAAAACCGCACGATCCGACAGCAGCTGACGGAGCTTTCCCGCCGCCAGCAGGCGTTTTCCGCCATCACCGCCAACATGCAGGAGGGCTTCCTGCTTTTGAGCGAAAAGGGCAAGATCCTCTCCGGCAACCGCAGTGCGCAGGAGCTGCTCGGCCTTTCGGAGATGCATGGAGACCTGCGCACGGCATGCGCGCAGCCGGAGCTGCTGCACGCTGTGGATACAGCCCTCGGCGGAACGCACGCCGGGGCGGTGCTGCACCTGCCTGCCGGTGTCTGGCAGCTGACGGCCAATCCGGTGCTCAGCTATGGCAAATGCACCGGCGCGGTGCTGATACTGATGAACGTGACCGAGCGGGAAGAGCGGGAGGCGCTTCGCCGCGAATTCTCGGCGAACGTGTCCCACGAACTCAAAACGCCTCTGACCTCCATTTCGGGCTTTGCCGAACTGATGCAGGCCGGCCTGGTCCCGCCGGAGAAAATGCGTGAGTTTTCCGCGGACATCTACCGCGAATCGCGCCGGATGATCGCGCTGGTGGACGATATCATGAACCTTTCACGCCTCGACGAGGGCGTCAGCCTGCCGCGCGGCCCGGTCGATCTCTATGCGCTGGGTGCACAGGTACTCGAAACGCTGCGCCCTGCAGCGGAGCGGCAGCAGGTCACGCTGCGCCTGCTCGGCCAGCACGAGTGCGTGGACGGCGTGGAGCAGCTGCTGCATGAGATGCTTTATAATCTGTGCGACAACGCCATCAAATATAACCGCCCCGGCGGCAGCGTCAGCGTCAACATCTGGCGCAGCGGCGCGCACCCGTGCGTCTCCGTGTCCGACACGGGCATCGGCATCCCGCAGGCACACCAGGCGCGGATCTTCGAGCGGTTCTACCGCGTGGACAAGAGCCATTCCAAGGAGGTCGGCGGAACGGGCCTCGGCCTTTCCATCGTCAAGCACGCGGCACAGTACCACGGCGCGCAGATCGAGCTGAAAAGCGCCCCGGACAAGGGCACGGCCATCACCGTGACATTCTGACAGCAAAAGAGGGGAAAACCATGGAAATCGGACGTTTTGCGCCCAGCCCCAGCGGGCGGATGCACCTCGGAAACGTGTTTTCGGCCATGCTGGCCTGGCTGTCCGTCCGGCACGCGGGCGGGAAAATGCTGCTTCGCATCGAAGATCTCGACCCCGACCGCTGCCGCCCGGAATATGCCGATCAATTGAAGCGCGACCTCGAATGGCTGGGCCTCACCTGGGACGAAGAGCAGACGCCGCAGTCCCGGCGGACAGAGGCATATGCGGCAGCATTCGCGAAGCTGGACACCTATCCCTGCTACTGCTCCCGGAACGAGCTGCATGCCGCCTCCGCTCCGCATGCCTCAGACGGTACGTTCCTCTATGCCGGAACCTGCCGGAACCTTACTCCGGCGGAGCGCGCGGCGAAGACGCGCCGCCCGGCCTGGCGTGTGCGTGTGCCGGACGAGGAAATTGCATTCTGCGACGGCCTTCAGGGAGAGATGCGCGAGAATCTGGCGCGCAGCTGCGGCGATTTCATTCTCCGCCGCTCCGACGGCGTCTACGCCTACCAGCTGGCCGTCGTCGTGGACGATGCGGCGGGCGGCGTGACGCAGGTGGTGCGCGGAGCCGACCTGCTTTCCTCCACACCGCGGCAGCTCTGGCTGCAAACGCAGCTCGGCCTTCCGCATCCGCGCTATTACCATGTGCCGCTGCTCTGCGCGCCGGATGGCCGCCGCCTTTCCAAGCGGGAGCACGATCTCGACCTCGCCGCGCTCCGGCAGACGCTGACCGCGGAGCAGCTTCTGGGCAGGCTTGCGCATCTGGCGGGGCTTCTGCCGGCGCCGGAGCCGGCCCGTGCGGCGGAGCTTGCACGCGAATTTGACTGGAACTGCGTTTTTACCAAAAATATCCCCATAAATTCGGTATTTTTTCACTGATTATGATTTGCAAATCCACGCGCTCTATGCTAGAATGTGCATGTTGGAATATGCGCATGATATAGATCATGTGAAATGAAGGGATGAGGAAACACTATGTACAAGATCGTATGTAAGAAAGAACTCAATTCCGCCGTCACCTACATGGAGATCGAAGCTCCGTTCGTGGCGCGGAAGGCGAAAGCCGGCCAGTTCATTATCTTCCGCGTGGACGACAAGTCTGAGCGCGTGCCCCTGACCATCGCAGGCTATGACCGCGAAAAGGGCACGGTCGCGATCATTTTCCAGAAGGTCGGCCTGTCCACCGAGCTGCTCGGCAGCATGAACGAGGGCGATTATATCCAGGACTTCGTCGGCCCGCTCGGCAAGCCGACGGATGTCGAGGGCAAAAAGCGCGTCTGCGTGGTCGGCGGCGGCGTCGGCTGTGCGATCGCGTATCCGTCCGCGAAGGCGTTCAAAGAAGCGGGCGTCGAGACCGACGTCATCGTCGGCTTCCGCAACAAGGATATTGTTATTCTGGAAGACGAGTTCAAGTCTGCGTGCGACAACCTGTATCTCATGACCGACGACGGCTCCTACGGCGAAAAGGGCTTTGTCACCGTCAAGCTCCAGCAGCTGCTGGAATCCGGCAAGCAGTACGACGAAGTGCTCGCCATCGGGCCGATCCCGATGATGAAGTTCGTCTCCGCGACGACCAAGCCGTTCGGCGTGAAGACCATTGTCTCGCTGAACCCGATCATGGTCGACGGCACGGGCATGTGCGGCGGCTGCCGC
>DBLB01000184.1:3914-6767 GCA_002298695.1 Clostridiales bacterium UBA735
GAAGTTCGCCTGCGTCGACGGCCCGGACTTCGACGGCCATCAGGTCGACTATGCCGAGCTCATGAACCGCAACGGCGTCTACCGCGAGCGTGAGGCCGAGGTCCGCCAGACCCATAAGTGCCGCATCGAAAAGCTCGGCGAAGCGCTCATCAAGTAAGGGAGGAACGGAAAAATGGCGAACAAACAGATGACGAAGACTCCGATGCCGGAGCAGGACGCCAACGTCCGGAACCATAATTTCAAGGAAGTCACGCTGGGCTACACCGCCGAGATGGCCGTGAACGAGGCCAAGCGCTGCCTGCAGTGCAAGAAGCCGCAGTGTATCGAGGGCTGCCCGGTCAATATCCGTATCCCCGAGTTCATCGCGAAGGTCGCCGAGGGCGATTTTGCCGCGGCCTATGAGATCATCACCTCCACGAACGCGCTGCCCGCGCTGTCCGGCCGTGTCTGTCCGCAGGAGACGCAGTGCGAGAGCAAGTGCGTCCGCGGCGTGAAGGGCGAGCCGGTCGCCATCGGCCGTCTCGAGCGCTTCGTCGCCGACTGGTATCGGGAGAACGTCAATGCCATGCCCGAGAAGGTTCCCTCCAACGGCATCAAGGTCGCAGTCGTGGGTTCCGGCCCGTCCGGCCTGACCTGCGCGTCCGAGCTTGCCAAGAAGGGCTATCAGGTCTCGATCTTCGAGGCGCTGCACACCGCCGGCGGCGTTCTGGTCTACGGTATCCCCGAGTTCCGTCTGCCGAAGGCGATCGTCGCGAATGAAGTGGAAAAGCTGAAGGCGCAGGGCGTCGAGGTCATGACCGACATGGTCATCGGCAAGGTGCTCTCGATCGACGACCTCTTTGAGATGGGCTTCAAGGCCGTGTTCGTCGGTTCCGGCGCGGGCCTGCCGATGTTCATGCACATTCCGGGCGAGGCGCTCAAGGGCGTCTGCTCCGCGAACGAATACCTCACCCGTATCAACCTGATGAAGGCGTACAAGGAAGAGTACGACACGCCGATCCTTGTCAGCCACGCGGCGGCGATCGTCGGCGGCGGCAACGTCGCGATGGACGCAGCCCGCTGCGCCAAGCGTATGGGCGCGGAGAAGGTGTACATCGTCTACCGCCGCGGCGAGGCCGAAATGCCCGCGAGACTCGAGGAGCAGCACCACGCGAAGGAAGAGGGCATCGAGTTCATGACCCTCACGAACCCCGTCGAGATCCTCGGCGGCGAGGATGGCCGCGTGAACGGCATGAAGTGCATCAAAATGGAACTCGGCGAACCTGACGCATCCGGCCGCCGCCGTCCGATCCCGGTCGAGGGCAGCGAATTCGTGCTGGATGTCGACACGGTCATCATGGCCCTCGGCACGAGCCCCAACCCGCTGATCCGGTCCACCACGCCGGGCCTCGAGACGAACAAGAAGGGCGGCATCATCGTCGATGAGAACGAGATGTCCACCCGCGAGAACGTCTTCGCCGGCGGCGACGCCGTCACCGGTGCGGCTACCGTCATTCTGGCGATGGGCGCGGGCAAGAAGGCCGCGGAGGCCATCGACCGCAAGCTGCAAAACAAATAAACCCCCAACCGCGCCGCCGAATTCCGGCGGCGCGCCTTTTTAGGAGAACCAACCATGAAGGAAATCAAAATCAGAGCATATACGGCGCAGGACGTGCCGGAAATGGTAAAAATCTGGAACGAGGTCGTCGAAGACGGCGTCGCGTTTCCGCAGGAGGAGCTTCTGGACGCGCAGACCGGCGCAGCCTTCTTTGCCGCCCAGACCTATAACGCAGTTGCAGTGGATGAAAACGGAAAAATTTACGGCCTCTATATCCTGCATCCCAACAACGTCGGCCGCTGCGGCCATATCTGCAACGCCAGCTACGCGGTGGAGCGGACGGCGCGCGGACTGCACATCGGAGAAAAGCTCGTCTCCGACTGCCTTGCGCAGGGAAGAGCGCACGGCTTTACTATTCTGCAATTCAACGCGGTCGTCGCCTCAAACATCCATGCCCGCCACCTCTATGAGCGGCTCGGCTTTCAGCCGCTCGGTGTCATCCCCGGCGGCTTCCGCATGAAGGACGGGCACTACGAGGACATCTGCCCCTATTACCACCTGCTGTAAAACGCTGCGCCCCAACGACCTGCATCCGCCCCGGCGCACGTGGTTTGGGTGCCGCAAAAAAACTGCCGCCTGCGTTCAGAATAAAATCCAGCCGACTGGATAAAATCTCCATAAGACTATTTTCGGGGAGGTTTTTTCGTGAAGGTGAAGGACTGCATGACGCTCTATGCCATGAGTGTCGGGGAGACGGAACCGGTCTCGGTTGCGGCACGGTTCATGGCACGGTACAACCTCGGTATGCTGCCGGTTACGAACCGGGCCGGACACCTGGCAGGAGTGGTGACAGACCGTGATCTGGTGCTGCGCTGCATGGCCGCCGGGCAGGACGCCGCCTCGCTGCCGGTCGGCCGCGTGATGAGCAACCGCGTCATTTCTGCCTCGCCGGAGGACACCATGGAGCAGGCTGCGGCGTGCATGGCGCGCGAGCGCGTGCGGCGGCTGCCGGTCGTGGAGGACGGGAAGCTCGTTGGGATGGTCTCGCTGGGCGATCTCGCGCGGCAGGAGGCATATGCGATGGAAGCCGGGACATGCCTCGGGGCCGTCTGCACGTCAGTGCGGCGGATGGACGGGTAAAAGGTTCTGAAATTGCGCCGTTTTTTGTAAAAAAGTGTTTGACAGACGGGCGCTTGGCTGTTATAATAATCAGGCCGCGTCGAAGAGGCAGGATAAGCTGCGCACTGGCGCACGCCTCCAGAGCGAGACTACAAAAAAGGTAGGTGCAATCCACTATGCAGGCTATTATCGTTACC
>DBLB01000184.1:6876-9908 GCA_002298695.1 Clostridiales bacterium UBA735
TTCTGGCAGTTGTTGACGGCGCGAACTCCACGTTCGGCGCTCCGACCGTTGCCGGCGCCAAGGTTGAGGCGAAGGTGCTGAAGAACGGCAAGGGCAAGAAGATCCGTGTCTTCAAGTACCGTGCAAAGAAGGACTCCAAGTCCCTCAAGGGCCACAGACAGCCTTATACCAAGGTGCAGATCGAGAAGATCGCTCTGTAATGACCAGAGTCGAATTTTTCGATCAAGACGGCAGAATCTCCGGATTTTGCTGTTCGGGCCACAGCGGCTATGCCGAGGCAGGCAGCGACATCGTGTGCGCAGCTGTTTCAACAGCCGTGAAATTCGCGGAAACCACCCTCTCCGAGGTGCTGGGCGAACGCGTGAAAACCAAGGTGAATGAAGAAGAGGCCCGCATCACCTTACATCTTCCCGCGACATGCGAGGACGAGGACGCCGCACAGGCGGTGCTCACCGGCATGATGCTGACGCTGTGCAGTCTGCGGGACGAATATCCTGATCATATCGAAGTTTTGGAGGTGTAACAGATGCTTAAAATGAGTTTCCAGTTCTTCGCGCATAAGAAAGGCGGCGGCTCCACCAAGAACGGCCGTGATTCCGAGTCCAAGCGCCTCGGTGCCAAGCGCGCAGACGGGCAGTTCGTGCTCGCCGGCAACATTCTCGTTCGCCAGAGAGGCACGCATATCCATCCGGGCAACAACGTCGGCATCGGCAAGGACGATACCCTGTTCGCGCTGATCGACGGCAAGGTCAAGTTCGAGCGCATGGGCAAGGATCGCAAGATGTGCTCCGTGTACGCCGAGCAGTAATGATGGTATGAAAACGTCCCGAACGCCACGTTCGGGACGTTTTTTCGAAATTTGACCGGATTTGAAACAGGGCTTGGTGAGATTGCGGAGATTCGGGATGGACGCTGTGGGAGCGGACGACCCTGTCCGCCCGCAAGCGTCGGTCTTGCTGTGCAGCTCCGCCGAAAGGCGATGCGCAGAGCGCAGAGTCCTTTCGGAAGGTAGGGACTGACGAGACGGACAGCTTGAGTCTCAGATTTCCTGAGTCAAATTCAGGACAACGGTTCGCACCGGCCCTCTTTCTTTTCTTGGAAGATTGAAACCGTTCTTTTCTTTCTCAGCAGGAGAAAGAAAAGAATGGGTTCAAAAAAGCCCCCCAGTCGCCTGCGGCGACAGCCCCCTCTTGGTAGAGGGGGCCTTCGGGCCGATGAAGGCATCGGCCCCTACAAGATGCTGTGAGAACAGGTGACACTGGTGCGGCAGAACATGTCGGTTACGAGATGAAAGGAGCGGGACTCCATGTTTATCGATAAAACAAAAATTTACGTCAAGGCCGGCAACGGCGGCAACGGCGCGATCGCGTTCCACCGCGAGAAATACGTCGCGGCGGGCGGCCCGGACGGCGGCGACGGCGGCCATGGCGGCTCGATCGTGCTGCGCGTGGACGACAATCTGTCCACGCTGATGGACTTCCGCTACAAGCGGAAATACACCGCGCCGAACGGCGAGGACGGCAAGGGCGGCCGCTGCAAGGGCAAGCGCGGGGCCGACCTGGTCATCAAGGTCCCGCGCGGTACGGTCGTGCGCGATGCGGAGACGAACGAGGTCATCAAGGATATGTCCGACAGCGAGGACTATGTCCTCTGCCGCGGCGGCCGCGGCGGCTGGGGCAACCAGCATTTCGCAACGCCGACGCGCCAGGTTCCGCGGTTTGCAAAGGCAGGTCTCCCAGGTGAGGAGCATGAGGTCATCTTAGAGCTGAAGCTGCTGGCGGATGTGGGCCTCGTCGGCTTCCCGAACGTCGGCAAGTCGACGCTGCTCTCCGTGACGAGCAATGCGCACCCGAAGATTGCAAACTATCATTTCACGACGCTCTATCCGAACCTCGGCGTCATCTATGTTGCCGACGGCGTGTCGTTTGTCATGGCGGACATCCCGGGCATCATCGAGGGCGCGTCGGAGGGTGTGGGCCTCGGGCACGATTTCCTGCGGCATATCGACCGCTGCCGTCTGCTGGTCCACATCGTGGACGTGTCTGGCAGCGAGGACCGCGACCCGATCGACGATTTCGATAAGATCTGCGCCGAGCTCGAGCAGTATTCGCCGGAGCTGGCGCAGCGGCCGATGATCGTCGCGGCGAACAAGGCCGATCTGCTCCCGCCGGACAGCGACAACCTCGAACGGCTGCGCACCTATGTCGAGGGCAAGGGCTATGAATTCTACGTGATCTCCGCTGCCACGACGCAGGGCACGCGCGAGCTGATGCGCACGATCGCGGGCAAGCTCGCGACGCTGCCGCCGATGATCGTCTATGAGCCGGAATATGTCAAGCCGCTGGCCGAGGCGGGCGATGCGCAGGAGCTGAAGATCGAGCACTATGACGATCTGTGGCTCGTGTCCGGCCCGTGGATCATGAAGCTGCTGAACGACATCAACTTCGACGACTATGAATCGCGCATGTATTTCGACCGGCAGCTGCGCAAGTCGGGCCTCTTTGAACGGCTCGAGGAGCTGGGCATTGAGGACGGCGACACCGTCAGCATCTATGATTTTGAGTTTGAATATACGAAGTAACACAAAGCCCGGCGGTCGTCAGACCGCCGGGCTTTGTAAAAGAAAGAGAAAAGAAAGAGAAAAAGAGAGGAAATTGGATTTCCTAATTCGTATGATACGGGGCAAACGTGTCAGAATTGTGAACGTGAAACGAAAGAATTGTGAACAATTCGATTATGTTGGAATTTGTACCGCGAATTGGCATTCATAAGCGTCCGCAGACGGGCAAAACTACGATTGTCGGAGAAACACAATGTTTTTCCGGACATCAAAGAAGGAGATGCAAGAAGATGACGAACCGTAACACCAATTCGATCAACGTCCCCGAAGCCCGCGAGGCCATGGACAAGTTCAAGATGGAAGCTGCTTCTGAGGTTGGCGTCAACCTGAAGAACGGCTACAACGGCGACCTGACCTCCCGCGAAGCCGGCTCCGTCGGCGGCCAGATGGTCAAGAAAATGATCGAAGCCTA
>DBLB01000076.1 GCA_002298695.1 Clostridiales bacterium UBA735
GACACTGCAAAGCTCCGCCGTTACCTGTCCGAGCGCGGCAAGATCCTGCCCCGCCGTACCACCGGTACCTGCGCTGCCCATCAGCGTCAGCTGACGGTCGCCATCAAGCGCGCCCGCCACATCGCCCTGCTGCCGTACGTGGCAGAATAAGCAAACACAAAACGCGCCTGTCCGCCGGACAGGCGCGTTCTGCAATGAGGTCGCTATGTTTTCAATCACCCTGCTCTGCATGGGCAAGCTCAAGGAAAAGTTCTATACATCCGCGGCGGAAGAATACACCAAGCGCCTGCGCGCGTTTGCCGATTTCCGCCTCGTGGAGCTGCCGGAATACCGCCTGCCGGACGACCCGAACGAAACGCAGATCGCGCAGGGCCTTGCCCGCGAGGCCGAGGCCATCCGTAAGGCTATCCCGAAGGGTGCGTGGCTCTGCGTGCTGACGCCGGAGGGGAAAATGCTCTCCTCGGAGGGGCTGGCCTCCGCGCTGCACAGCGTGAAGACCGGCGGAAGATCGTCGGCCTGTTTTCTGATCGGTTCGTCGTTCGGCATCGACCCAGGTATCAAGGCGATGGCCGACCTGAAGCTTTCCATGAGCAAACTGACATTTCCGCACCATCTGGCCCGTATCATGGTACTCGAACAGCTCTATCGTGCCGAGTCCATTCAGGCGGGCACGAAATATCATAAATGAGGTGACAATCATGTTCCAGTCCTATGAAATGATGCAGACCGCCGTCAAGCACAACGTCCGCGGCGGCGAGGGCAGCCCGGCCTTCCGCTATATTTTCAGCGAAGAGGATCTCGGCGGCCGTTCGCCGCTGCTGTCTGTCATCACGCTTCAGCCCGGCGAGTCCATCGGCGCGCATCCGCATACGGAAAACGGCGAGGCATATTTTGTGCTGGAGGGCGGCGCAACCGTGACGGAAGACGGCGAAACGCGCCTGCTCGGCGTCGGCGACGCGGAATTCTGCGCCGACGGTCATGTGCATTCCATTCGCAATCACACGGATAAGCCCATGCGCTTCCTCGCCGTTATTTTCCCGAACCGGTAAGCAGCCATTCTCAGCCTCCGCCCGGCAAATCCGGGCGGAGGATTTTTGTGTTTCGGCTGCCGTCAGGAGAGGGGCGCGTCCTGCCTGAGGCGGAAGCGGCTGCGGGACGTCTCAATGAGGCCCTCGGCCTGCATCCGCGACAGCTCCGCCGACATGGCGCTGCGCTCCACCGCCAGATAATCGGCCAGCTGCTGCCGATTGAACGGGATAGTGAATTCCGCCTGCCCGGCGGTCTGCGCCTGCTCGGAGAGATAGGCCAGCAGCTTCTGCCGCGTCGTCCGCTGCGCAAGGCAGTCCGCCTTCTGCGCCAGCATCCGGTTTTTTTCTGCCAGCAGCGCGAACAGATTCTCCGTCAGCCGCGCATGGAATGCGCAGCTGTTCGTGCAGCGCGAGAGCACGCGCTCCACATCCAGCAGCAGCACCGCACAGTCCGTCACGGCTACAACGTCGTTGCGCATCGGCCCGGCCCCGGGCGTGGCGTAGGCTTCGGCGAACAGGTCGCCCGCCACCAGCGACGCCAGCAGCGCTCGGTTGCCCCAGAAATCCTCCTTCTGGATGTGCGCCGTTCCCGCCGTCAGCAGCGCCACGCTGCGCACCTCCTCGCCCGCATGGAAGATATACGCTCCGCGCGGGTATTTGCGTTCCACGGCCTGCAAGCAGGATAGCATCGGCCGTATTTCATCGACTCGAATTCCGGCAAACAGCCGCGATTTTTCCAAAATTTTCAGATCATCCAAGATTTTCACACCCTTTGTTGGAAATCCAACGGATTTGCTATCCCCATTTTACTATACTGTTCCCAGAAAGACAAGAGCAACCCTGTAAGGGAGGTAATATTTATGATCATGGAAGGCTGCCAGGGAAAGCCGCGCACCCCGACGATTTCGGAGAAGATCTGCCCGAACTGCGGCAACCCCATTGAAATTTTTTCGACCGATACGCAGGTCGCCTGCGACAAGTGCGGCTTTGTGGTCTACAACGACACGCTCAGCTGCGTCCAGTGGTGCAAATATGCCCGCAAATGCGTCGGCGATGAGATGTACGAACGGATGATGGAGATCGCGCGGCGGCAGAAGGAAGAGGCCGCCGCAGCCCGGAAAGCGAAACAGGAGGCACAACATGCTGAGAAGGATCATTGAGATCAACGAAGAGAAGTGCAACGGCTGCGGACTCTGCGCCAAGGCCTGTCATGAAGGGGCCATCGGCATGGTGAACGGCAAGGCCAGGCTGATGCACGAGCACTACTGCGATGGCCTGGGCGACTGTCTGCCCGCCTGTCCCATGGGGGCCATCCGCTTTGTCGAGCGCGAGGCCCCGGCGTATGACGAGGCCGCCGTGCAGGCCGCAAAAGCCGCCAAGGTGCAAGCTCATGCGGGCGGCTGTCCCGGCAGCCGGATGCGCACGATGCAGGAAAAGCCGGCAGCCCCGGCGGCAGCCGGCGACGTGCCGAGCCAGCTGCGGCAGTGGCCCGTGCAGATCAAGCTCGTCTCGCCCGCCGCGCCGTATTTTGACGGAGCCGACCTGCTCATCGCGGCGGACTGCACTGCCTACGCCTACGGCAATTTCCACAGCGAATTCATGCGCGGCAAGGTCACGCTTATCGGCTGTCCGAAGCTCGACGCCGTGCAGTACGCGGAAAAGCTCACCGAAATTTTTGCCCGGAACGACATCCACTCCATCACGCTCACGCGCATGGAGGTGCCCTGCTGCGGCGGCATGGAATTTGCCATCCGCACCGCGCTCGAGCAGTCCGGCAAGCAGATTCCCTTCCGCACCGTCGTCCTTTCCGTCGACGGCGGGATTTTGGAAGACCGCTGATCCCGCACGAAAAACCGGGAAATGCGATGGGCGAGCGCGCATAAGGACAACGACGAAAAACCGCTCAGAGCAACAACCGACAGCAGTCAAGCGGCTGCTGTCGGTTGTTTATACTATGAATCCACGGGGATCCCCAAATGATACAACGGTTTAGCCAACAATGTCCAGTTTGGCTGTGACCTGATAATAGCCGCCCATACGAGCAGTGTGGTCGGTGCCGGTAATGTCATAGCCAGGGTGTATTCTTCCAACTGTCAACGCACCCGGACAGCGGGCCTTTT
>DBLB01000142.1:0-235 GCA_002298695.1 Clostridiales bacterium UBA735
AGAGCATTACCCTCAAATAAGCGCAGGGCGGGGGATGCACGCATCTCCCGCCTCAGTTTGTCGAGAAACCCACTTGTATATCAGGCAACAACCGGGGTTCTGGTGTATAGAGAGCGGAAAAAGCGGAAAAGAGCAAGACGGAAATGACCGTTCCATTTCCGCATAGCCAGCTTTTGCAGGTTCATGGTAGCGAACTCAAGATTCAGCCGGTTCGTTACCTGCGCCAAGCCTCTGT
>DBLB01000142.1:285-531 GCA_002298695.1 Clostridiales bacterium UBA735
TCTGCAAAGACACGTTCAATGGCCGCTTTACAATACTTGTAAAGCGCCTGGTAAGCAATTGGCGATTTGCCCTGTGCCGTTGTATTCCATCTGTGACCAGATATGCCAATTGCAAGTGTCGAACACTTAAACAGCACTGCTGGGGTAATACTCCTGAGCGGACTTCATGTACATGCAGAACTGGGCACCATGCATCTCGGGCAGATACGGATTCAATTTACAGGGCGGATTTGTCCAGAAATCATG
>DBLB01000142.1:585-7838 GCA_002298695.1 Clostridiales bacterium UBA735
GATAGGCACAACGATAAGAAATGCTGTGTAAATTGAAGCAATTATTAGCTATAACGTACAAAACTTCACGCGAAATTTTGATATATCATACAAAACCTGAGCTGATCAATTGCGATGCGCAATGAAAATACAGCCCCAACGCTGTCAATAAGGGAGACGCAATCTCCACGAAAGAGAATACAAGGAGGAAACGAAATGAAGAAGACACAGAGATGGCTCTGCCTGCTGCTCGTGTTTTGCATGATGCTCTCCGTATTGCCGGTCACGGCAATGGCGGCGGAACCGGGCACGCAAGCGGCGGGTGCAGCGGAGCCGCGGCACGGAGAAGCGATCTATGAGGATGACTTTTCGGGGAATGGGAAAAGCAATTGGCCCGTGAAGGGCGATTATACCTGGACAGGTTCAGGCACATTGCAAGGCAAAAAGTATGATAACGGCAGTATCCTGCGTGCAGAGAAGGTAACAGGACTGATAAATGCAGAAAACTATGTTGTTTCGGCGAAAGTAAAGCTGCCCCTGCACGAAGATTCAAACAGATATACCGGCGGATACAGTGCAGGCATTGTATTTCATGCCCAAGACAATTACAACTATTATCACCTGAGAGTGGAACGCTCGAAAGGCGGCGGAGACATTTTTCAACTGTGGCAGTGGAAGCGGGACATGGGCAGCAACGGCCAGCCAGTCGGCACACAGAAAACAGAAAAGCTGATGAGCTGCCAGATCGATTGGAATGTCAACGTTGCACATACGCTTGCGGCTGTTGTGATCGGAAATACGATCTATGCCTATTATGACGGCGAAGCGCAATTTTCCTATGAGGTCGCGGATGAAAATGCAATCAAAGCCGGTACGGTTGGCTTCCGCATCCACAGCTGCGATGCGGAGTTCGACGATCTGAAGGTCTGGAAACTTCCTGAAGCTCGCGTGGAGATTACTGCTCCTGTCCAAGACGCGATGATTTCCAATGGCAATGTGACGATCCGCGGTAAGGTGATTGGCGCAAACAATGCCAAGATCGCGTTCGATTCCGGCAGTTCCTCGCTGCCGGTGACACTGGAGGCGGACGGCAGCTTTTCCTATGAGACGGTGCTTTCAAACGGCACACACACGGTGACCGTTGCGGCCGTGGATCCAAACGGAACGTCCGTTACTGCGTCCAGGTCCTTCACGGTAAACGTTCAGGAACCGGAAGCAGTGCTCGATCCGAGCGGAGATGGCGAAGAAACGCTGACGCTCAACGGAGACTGGTATTTCAAGACGGATCCGACAAATACCGGGATTGCCGGGCAGTGGTTTAACGAGGACGATTACAATGACTGGGACGTGCTTCCGGTTCCGGGCAACTGGGATCTGGAAAATGAATACGCGAATTATAAGGGCGTCGCATGGTATGCGCGGAGCTTTACCGTGGACGAAAAGTATCGGAACTATCCGGTCTATCTGAACATGGTCGCGGCGTACCGCAACTGCACGATCTGGATCAACGGACAGGAGGCCGGAACACATGCAGATGGCCACACGACCTTTGAACTTCGAATCGACCAGTTCCTGCGCTACGGTGACGAAGAAAATACGATCACCGTCAAACTGGATAATAACAGCTACGACCGCGGCGCATGGTGGAAATGGGGCGGCATTTCCGGCGGCGCGTCGCTGAAGATCCGCAATACGGCGAAGCTGGATTGGCAGCACATCGTTTCGACGCCGGATCTGGCTGCGAAAACGGCCGAACTGAACATTACGTACCGCATGGACAATGCCTCCAATGCAGAAAAGCAATATACGCTTGTGACGGAGGTTATCGATCAGCAGACCAATTCCACGGTGGGAACCGTCCGCACGTCAATCACCCTTGCCGCGATGCAGAACGATCAGACGGTTTCGGCGCAGCTTCATTTGGACAATGTTAAGCTGTGGTATCTGGACGATCCCAACCTCTACACCGTCAAGACGTGGCTGAAGGATGGAGCACAGACGATCCACTACGTGGAGGACGACATCGGTATCCGCAAGATCGAGATCAATGACTGTAAATTCTATCTCAATGGCGAACATTTGCGCCTGACCGGCGCGAACCGCGTCTGGGACGACCGTGTCAACGGGCAGACCGAACCGGACTACCTGGTCATGCGTGACATTGATTATATGAAGTCCATGGGCATGAACTGCGCCCGCATGAGCCATGTCCCGATGACGAAGAACATTCTGGATTATTGCGACCAGGTCGGCTTCCTGCTGATCTGCGAGGGAAACTGCTGGGGCGACGAGCCGCAGAAGATCGGTGACAGCTACGAGTGTGTACCACGGTATACGGAGATGATCGAACAGGACTATAATCATCCGTCGATTTTTGCATGGTCGATCGGCAATGAAATGCACGGCACACGGGCGGCGACGAAGGCCTACGCGCAGTTCATGGTTCCGTATATCAAAAGCCTGGACAGCACACGGTTTGTCACAGAGGTCAGCAACACGGCAGGAGGTTCCAGTAAGCCAGACGACGATTCCGTCCAATATGCAGACTTCATTTGCCGGAATGCCTACGGTGGCTTTAAGAGCATCGCGGAAAAAGTTCATAAATTCTATCCGGGCAAGGCCATCTTCTTTACCGAAACCGGTTACAGTCAGAACAAAGAGAATCTGGACAGTACGATCAATGCGCAAGGGATCATAAATGACCTGGCGGGTCTTGAGTATGTAGCGGGTGCGTCGCTCTGGACGCTGAATGACTATCGCTCCGGATTTATCGGGACTCCGGCAGGGCAGAACCGCGCTTGGGGCGTCACGACTGTGTGGGGCGACAAAAAAGCCGGCTTCGAGAAGCTGCGCAGCGCGTTCTCTCCGGTAAAATCGCTGACTGTGATGGTCAACGGAGACACGCAGCAAGCCGGCGAGGCGATGGCGATGCTGCAGCTGGAAATGAAAAACATCGAGGAGACGCTTCCGGCCTACCCGCTTCGCAATGCCAACCTGAAATGGGAGGCGATCCGCGCTGACGGGACGACGGCTTCTTCCGGCCTGTGCGAGATCCCGGAGATTCCGGCAACCGGCGGTACGTATTCAGCGGCTGCGCAGATCACGGTACCGGAAGGCGGTATCGCCGCCGTCCGTGCCACAGTCGTAGATTCGCTGGGCTATGAGATCGCGGAAACGATGAAGTATTTGCAGGCTCCGGCCACCGCGCCGGTCATCACCGGCGTCATCACGACGCAAAGCAGCGCCCGTGTGACGTTCGAAGGTGTTGACATGGCGACCTCGTATGTTGTTACAGCAAGCAATGGCGGTACGCCAAAAACGGTTACGGTAAAATCCGACCGCTACGCGAACTTTGCGGGTCTGACCGGCACGGGCTGGCAGTTTACCGTGGCGGCGGTCAATGAAGCCGGAACGGGTGCAGTATCTGTGCCGGTCGCGGCGGAGCTTGACAGCACTGTTACAGCGCTTCCGCCGGTCATCTGGCATACGGAGCCGATCGCAAACGGATTCTTTGTGGGCTATTCCGCCCAAAATGACACGGATACGTATGAGATCCACTATGGCCTGTCGCCAGAGCAGATGGATCAGACGCTTTCTCTGCAAACATCCGGCGGCGCGAAGGTTTCCGGCTTGATCGCCGGGCGGACATATTACTATCGAATCAGAAATACGACGACAAGCAGCGCGTGGAGCCAGACCGTTGCGGTGATCCCGGAGGCCGTTGGGCAGGCGCTGGCAGTGCCCAACGTCAAAGGCGCTGCGGCCGGAAAAGACCGGGTCAGCCTGACAATCGATCCGGTCTGGAAGGCGACAGGCTACCGCGTGGCCTACGGCACGGCGCCGAATGCGCTCACGAACGTAGTAGAGATCAAACGCTCCGAGGTGGAGCAGCTGATGATCTCCGGCCTTCAGGAAAATCAGACGTATTATTTCGCGGTGGCCTCCCTCAACGGCACAGCGGCTTCCGGATATTCTTCGGTTTGTGCCGCAACGACGGCTGACAGCACGGGTCTGCAGAACGAGCTGATCGTCAATGTGGAGACGAAGACGCTCCGCCTGACGGATGCCGATGCGGGCACGTCGATTGGGTTGTCTGCTTTTACAAGCTCAAATGGTACGATTTCTGTAAAGGCCGAAGAACTGCCGCAGGGCATGACTGCGGAGGAACAAATCTATTCCTTACAGGAAGGGATCAACAGGCTGGACTTCCAGCTGTCTTGCGACGGATCTCTGGCCGCCGGAAGATATTCAATCGTGATCGTCGTTTCTGACGTGAACAGGAAAGCATTGAAGCGTGCCAACGTGACGATCGAGGTGCTGGAAACGAAGCCCCTGCTTCAGGATGACTATTCCGAAGTTATCAGTGATCGTTATACTGAGGAAGGAAACGGCACACACGCCGTGCAGGACGACAAGCTCAATATTTCGGCGAATGCGGCAAACGCTTCGTACCTGATGATAACGGGTGAAGCTGACTGGACGGATTATATCGTATCGGCGACCATGTATATGCAAGAGCGAATTCCATCTACAAGTGCCGGCCTGGTGTTCCGCTATGTGGACAAGGATAATTTCTGGCATCTTCGTATTGATGAACAAACGGAAACTGGACTTTCTCTGCAGGTTCTTGAGTGGGCTGCTGGTAAAGCCACGAAAAGACTGGTGATTCCGATCCAAGCTACAGCGAATGGGATGTATCAGCTCAAGGTTCAGGTGGTCGGCAATACAGCAACGGTGTTCTTAGATGGAAAGGTCATGGGCGAAGTTGCTGTGTCACAGCCGAAAGGCAAGGTTGGCTATCGTGTCTATGGTCGTAGTGCCAGCTTTGATGATTTCATCGTGCGTCAGATTATTGCTGCTCCAGCAGTCGACAAGTTCGCACTGACCACGGCGATCGACGAGGCAAAGAAACTGACCGAGACCAATTATACCGCAGACAGCTGGAAGACTTTCGCGGACGAGCTGAAGGCAGCAGAAGAGATTTCGAACAAGGATGATGCTACGCAGAAAGAAGTCGACGCTGCTGTAAAGGCGTTGACGGACGCGAAGGACGCGCTGGTCAAGGCTGAACAGCCGCAGACGGTCGACAAGTCTGAGCTGCAACGCCGTTACAACGATTTGGAGAATCTGCCCAACCATGGCTACACGCAGGAATCCTGGAATAGCTTTGAGAACGCACTGAAACATGCAAGGGATGTTCTCAACAACTCTGATGCGACGCAGGATGATGTTGACTATGCACTGATTGCACTGAACAAAGCGGCCAATGACCTGACGCAGATCACACCGCCGACGCCGGTCATCCCGGTCACGCCGAGTGAACCGGCGCAGAACCCGTTCAACCCGAACGCCGGTTCCAACACGAACAAGTTCCCGTTCCTCGATGTTCCGTCCGATAGCTGGTACTATTCCAGCGTCAAGGCGGCGTGGGAAAATGACCTGATCGACGGTGTGACGGCGAATGAGTTCAAGCCGAACGCGACGCTGACCGTCGCGCAGACCATCAAGCTGGCCGCGGCCCTGCATCAGCTCGACCGCACCGGCAAGGTCAGCCTGACGAATGGCGGCGCGAACTGGTACGACAGCTACGTCAACTACGCTGTCACAAACGGCATCATCGAAAAGGATTATGCGAATTACAGCAAGGCGCAGATGAACGCGCCGGTCACGCGCGGCGAGTTCGTGCATATCTTCCACGGCGCAGAGGAAGCCTACAAGGCTATCAACACTGTGGCGGATAACGCGATCCCGGACGTGAAAACGACCGACAAGTTCGCTCCGGAAATTTACGAGTTCTATCGCGCGGGCATCCTGACGGGTTCCGATGCGAAGGGCACGTTCCATTCCGCGAGCACCATCAAGCGCAGCGAGGCCGCGGCCATTCTCCTCAGAATGTTCGAGACTTCTGCGAGAAAGAGCATTACCCTCAAATAAGCAACGGGCGGGAGATGTTTGCATCTCCCGCCTTTTCAAAGGAGCGATTTTATGAAAACGATTCTGGTATTAGGCGGGGCGGGCTACATTGGCAGCCACACGGTTTATGAACTCATCGACAACGGCTATGACGTGGTCGTGGCGGACAACCTGGAGACTGGTTTCCGCAAGGCCGTGCATCCGAAGGCGCGGTTCTATCAGGGCGACATCCGCAATAAGGAATTTTGCGACCATGTGTTCTCTTCTGAGAAAATCGACGCGGTGATTCATTTTGCGGCCAACTCTCAGGTTGGCGAGAGCATGGTGAATCCCCTCAAGTACTATGACAACAACCTCGGCGGCACGCGGACGATGCTGCAGAGCATGATCGAGCACGGCGTGAAGTACATCGTGTTCTCGTCCACCGCCGCGACCTACGGCGAGCCGGAGCGCGTGCCGATCCTCGAGACTGACCCGACGCACCCGACGAACTGCTACGGCGAGACGAAGCTCTCGATGGAGCGGATGTTCTACTGGGCGTCGGTCGCGCACGGGATTCACTTCGTCGCGCTTCGGTACTTCAACGCCTGCGGCGCGCACATGTCCGGCAAGATCGGCGAAGCGCACAACCCCGAGACGCACCTCATCCCCATTGTGCTGCAAGTCCCGAACGGGCAGCGCGACCACATGAACATCTTCGGCGACGATTATCCCACGCGCGACGGCACCTGTGTCCGCGACTACATCCACGTCACCGACCTCGCTTCCGCGCATATTCTGGCGGCGGAATACCTGATGAACGGCGGCGAGAACAACGTCTTCAACCTCGGCAATGGCATCGGCTTCACGGTCAAGGAGATCATCGACACGGCGGAAAAGGTCGTCGGTAAGCCGATCAAGTGCGAAATGGCGGCAAGACGTGCGGGCGACCCTGCGCAGCTCGTCGCATCCTCTGAGAAAGCAAAAACCGTGCTTGGCTGGAAGCCGAAGTATGACGATATTGAGACGATCATCGGTTCTGCGTGGAACTGGCACAAGGAGCATCCGCATGGCTACGACGATTGAAACCGTGTATGCGGCGCTGGATTCGCTGCTCGATTACGCGAAGGATTGTGAGCTTCTGCACCCGCTGGACGAGACGTTCGCACGGAACAGCCTGCTTGCGGAACTGAAACTGGAAAGCTATGAAAAACAGACCGAGCACTTTGGGTTTCCGGAATGTCTGAACCTCCTCTGTGATTATGCGGCGGAACAGGGACAAATCCATGATACGATCGCGGAGCGCGATCTGTTTGACACGCGGCTCATGGGCTGTGTGACGCCGTGGCCGTCGGAGGTTGTGCGGAAATTCTGGTCGCTGT
>DBLB01000175.1:0-4085 GCA_002298695.1 Clostridiales bacterium UBA735
TGTAGTTGCCGGTGCCGATCTGCGTGAGATAACAGGTCTTATTCCGATTGCGAAGCGTGATAAGGCATATCTTGCTGTGACACTTGAAGCCTTCTGCACCGTAGATCACCTGACAGCCGGATTCTTCGAGCATTTTCGACCATGCGAGGTTGTTTTCCTCGTCAAAACGGGCGCGCAGCTCCATGAGAACCAATACTTCCTTGCCGTTTTCCGCCGCGCGGCAGAGCGTCTGCGCGATTTTGGAGGACGAAGCCAGGCGGTAAATGGTGATCTTGATTGACAGCACCTGCGGGTTCTCCGCCGCCTCGTTCAAAAGCCGCAGAAACGGCTCGACGGAATCGTAGGGATAAAACAGCAGCCGGTCCTTCTGCTGCACCTGTGCAAGGATGGACTGATCATTCCGCAGGTCCTCCGCCCAGCGCGGATGGTAGGATGGATATAAAAGGCGGGCGGAAGCTTCCTTCGGCAGCTCACCGGTCAGGCGGAACACATAGCGCATATTGAGCGGAGTAGAGTCCACAAAGACTTGATGATCCTCCACCCTGACAAGGGCGGAAAGAATTCTTTGAAACTCTGCGGACACAGGTGCGCTCAATTCCAGCCGCACAACAGCCAGATGATCCCGCTGTTTGAGCAGCTTTGCCATCTGCCGGCGGAAATCCTCCTCGTTGTCCTCGAATTTCTCGTCGTCAAAGCTGATGTCCGCATTGCGGGTCACGGCCAGAATGCAGCTTTCCTTCACTGTATAAGCGTCGAATAATGTCGGCAGCCAGCGCAGAAGAATGTTTTCCGCGCGCACGAAGCGCTTTCCATCTGCAAGCAGCAGGTATGGCGGCGCGCTGTCCGGGACCGGCACGATGCCAACGGCTTTGTGCCCCTTTTTGCTTTCCAGCAGCGCCGCGGCATAGAGCTTTTTGTTCACGAGATGCGGCACAGGATGGTTCGGCGCGATCACGATGGGAGACAGGACCGGCAGCAGCTCCGCCTTGAAAAAGCGATTGACCTGCTTCAGCTCGCCCGCGTCCAGTGTTTCGATGGATACATCCTGAATACCGTCCTTTGCCAGCGTTTCCATGACGGCAGTATAGATCTGCCGCTTCATGGCGAGCAGGCCCGGAATGGCGTTATAAACGTGACGCAGCTGCTCTGTCGGCGTCCAGCCGGTTTTGCTGTCCGTGTCATCCGGCGTCATGTGGGCAAGGTCAAAGAGGCTGCCCACGCGCACCATGAAAAACTCGTCGAGATTGCTCGAAAAGATCGAGACAAATTTCAGACGTTCCAAAGCTGGAACGCCCGGGCCTGACGCTTCTTCCAGCACGCGCCGGTCAAAGCGCAGCCAGCTCAGTTCGCGGTTCTGGGTGTACCGGTATTGTCCTTCAAAATTCTTTGGCATAAATATCCTTCCCGCACGCCGTATTTGCTGACGACCAGCTGCTCTGCATGGAACAGCTGAAACACGTGCTGCAAAATGAGCAGCCCCGGCACGAGCGTATGGATGCGCTCGGCTTCCAGGCGCAGAATAAGGTCGCTGGCTTCCTTTTTGCCGCTGCAAAGGAAGCTGCACAGACCGTCCAGCTGTTCGGCGGTCATGCTGCGGCAGTCGTCTGAGATCCCGTAATAATGCCGCGCCAGTTTGAGCGCGGCGCGCGCCGTGCCGCCGACGCCGACGAGAAGGGCCCGGGGCTCCAGCGCACCTTCGCTGACGTCGATGGTTTTGGAAATTTCCTGCCGCAGACGCTTGAGAGAGCCGTCTCCGGGCAGGATCTTTTTGACACAGCGGCGGTATAAGCTCAAGGAACCGATGGGAAAGCTGGCAAAGTCCATGGGCTTTCCGTCCTCAAACGTGACGATCTCCGTGCTCGCGCCGCCGATGTCCAGAAACGCGCCGCTGGTCAGGTGCAGCTCCTGCATCGCGCCCGCGTAGCCGAAAAGGGCTTCGTCCTCACCGGAGATGACCTCGACCGAATAGCCGGTGGCTGCACGGATGACGGACAGCGCCCGCTCGGTGTTGGAGATATTGCGAAGCGACGCGGTCGCGAAAATGCGAACGTTTTCAATTTGCAGTGTCTGTAAAATTTTCCGGAACGTCAGAAGCCCCGCGCACGCGCACTCGATGCCTTCGGCGCTGAGCTTTCCGCCCTCCACATATCCGGCAAGGCCGGCCATGATCTTTTCGCGGAAGAGAATCTTGAAGCTCTGCCCATCTGTTCCGTAAAGCGTCAGCCGGATGGAGTTCGAGCCGATGTCGATGATGGCCTGCTTCATTCCGCGTCACCGGCCGCTTCCGGCGTTACGTCCTGCTGCAAAGCTTCGCCCTGCTCCGGCGTGGCCGGGACAAGGAACACGAGGATGGCTTTGCCGGAGTTGGTCACGGAGAAGGTCACAAATTCCCAGCCCTTCAAAGACATCTCGTTGATCGTTTTCTCGACCTCCGCAGCCATTTTCTTTGCCTTCGGCTCGTAACTGGTTACGATCGTTTTGTACATCATGATAAATACTTCCTTTCATATTTTGTTTATTTGATTGTGCTTTCTCTTTTCCTTCCGCTGGATATTCAGTATATAGTATAGCATATCCATGTAAAAGCAGCGACCGGGTTTCTGTAAAATGATTGTAAAAATCGTAATTTTGCTGTCACTTGCTCAAACACGATTTCCGAAACGTTTTACATAAACATGGTTTCGGATTTTACACGCCTTCACTAAAATGCAGGCCCAGGAGTCCGGATCTCAATTCCGAACCAGAAGGCTTTTTGTAGTCTGAAGATCGTGCAGTACAACGCCGGGAATGGCTATTCCCAACCGCCTGCTGCGCAGATTTTTGACATAGCTTCCTTGACATATGAGAGACTTACTTTCTATAATGTGTAGAGCGTTGATTTTTGGAAAATCGGATTGAGAGAAAGTCGATAGGAGGAGTTTGCATGGGCGACAATTATTTTCTGCTGACGAATCTGCTGTCGGAAGATGAACGCAAGGTGATCACCAGCATCACGGCGCATATTGAGCGCGGCGAAAAGCGCGTGGGGATCCAGCAGATCGCCGCGGAGAACTATCTGTCCACGGCGAGCATCGTGAAGATGTGCAAACGGCTGGGCTTCGACGGCTACAGCGAACTCTATTACCATCTCAGCCGACAGCTCGCCGTCTCCGAAAAACCGACAGAAGAGACGCTGCGGAGTCTGATCGACAACTATTCCGTAGACCTCATCTGCGGCTTCTGCACGCTGCTGCACGCGCGCAGACACGGGAAGATCTTCACGACCGGCGAGGGGTTTTCCAACATCGTCGGGGCCTATATCGTGCAGCGCATGTCGATCTGCGGCTTTATGGCCTTCAGCAATGTGCATTTTTACGACTACATGATCTTCCAGGAGGCACATCAGGGCGCGGAAGCGGACGAGCGTGCAATTATGTTCGCCGTCAGCCAGAGCGGCGAGACCGAGCCGGTCCTCAACGACGTCCGGCACGCCAAGCAGCACGGGCAGAAGATCATCTCCTTTACGCGCCGCAGCGACTCCTCGCTCGCGCAGCTCTCCGATCTCGTATTCGTCGTGGACGGCACGAAGCAGACGCTGGCTGGCAGTCTGCCGAATCTGTTCTTCGGGCATATCATCCTGATCTTTGAGGAGCTGATGGCCCGGTTCTTCTCACCGGAGATAGGCACGCAATAAATACTTTTTTTACACAAGCGGAAATTTTTTTCCTTCGTGCATGTGTTATAATCAAGCTGTGGTACGAGGGTTTGCCCTCTGCCGCAGTTCATCGCCCCAAGGTCTTGGCCGGAGGGACGGCATAAAACAGAAACAGACAATTTAACGGAGGAATTATCAATGAAGAAAATTCTTGCACTTTTGCTCGCGCTTGTGATGCTGCTCGGCGTTCTGGCCGGCTGCACCGCAAAGAGCACAGACGCCGCTGACAGCAGCGACCAGACCGCACAGGATGCGCAGACATCCACTGGATCCACCACTGACAACACCGACACCGAGAACACTGGCGATGCCGCAGAGACCACCGACACGGCTGCCAAGACCATCGAAACGCTGAAGGTCGCTTTTGTCCCCTCCCGCGAGCCGCAGGAGA
>DBLB01000175.1:4098-4878 GCA_002298695.1 Clostridiales bacterium UBA735
AGCAGCTGCTCAAGGACGAGCTGGCCAAGGAAGGCTATGACGTCGGCGAAGTTGAGATCACCGTCGGTACTACCTATGAAGCGGTCGGCGAGGGTCTGGAAGCCGGCACCATCGATGTTGGCCTGATCCCCGGCGGCACCTATGTCCTGTATGACGACGGCGCGGAGGTCATCCTGACCGCGACCCGCGACGGCCTGAACAAGGACTCCGACAACGCGAAGGACTGGAACGACGGCCAGCCCACCGAGGCTTCCGACAAGCAGGTCGTCTCCTACCGCGCGCTGTTCATCGCCGGCCCGTCTGAAAAGGGTCAGGAGCTGGCCGCCAAGGTCAATGCCGGTGAAGAGCTGACCTGGGACGATCTCAACAGCGCCAACTGGAGCGTCATGGGCACGTCCTCCCCGGCCGGTTACATCTACCCGGCCCTGTGGCTGCAGGACCGCTACGGCAAGGGCATCTCGGATCTGAGCAGCGCCGTGCAGTCTGATTCCTACGCCAGCGCATTCGCGCGCCTCGCCTCCGGCCAGGTCGACGTTCTCGTGACCTACGCCGACGCCCGCCGCGACTATGCTGAGCGCTGGAACACCGAGTTCGGCCGCGAAGGCTCCATCTGGGAAGAGACCAATGTCATCGGCGTCACCGCTCCGATCTACAATGACACCATCTCTGTCAGCAAGAACTCCCCGATTATGGACGCCGATCTGATCGCAGCCCTGCAGGATGCGTTCATCAACATCGGCAACACCGAAGAAGGCAAGCAGGTCATCGCCATCTACAGCC
>DBLB01000110.1:0-247 GCA_002298695.1 Clostridiales bacterium UBA735
AGATGATCGCAGACATGGAAAACGGCGAAATTGGAATCATTGTGACCAAGGATCTCAGCCGCCTTGGCAGAAACCAGCTTCATACCGGTCTCTACATTGAGGAACGCTTTCCGATGTTCGGCGTTCGGTACATTGCGATCAACGACAATGTGGACACGGAAAACGCAGAGAGCAATGATCTCATGCCGTTCAAAAATTTATTCAACGAGTGGTTTATTCGGGACACCAGCCGAAAGATCCGTGCGGT
>DBLB01000110.1:367-8872 GCA_002298695.1 Clostridiales bacterium UBA735
ATCTTTGCCCTGTGCGCCGCTGGCAATGGCCCCAGCCGGATCGCAACGATCCTGAAGAAAGAAAAGGTGCTTTGTCCCAGCTATTACACCTACCAGAAATACGGCCTGACACATTCTGCATTGGACATCACGAAGCCGTGCCACTGGTCAGACAGTGCCGTTGCAAACCTGTTGGAAAATGAGATCTATCTTGGCAACACTTTAAACTACCGGTTCAGCACCCGATCCTATAAGGACAAACGCAAAATTGAACATCCCCGTGAGGAATGTCTGGTGTTTGAAAATACCCATCCTGCCATTATTACGAAAGAAATTTGGGATATTGTGCAGCGGGTGCGGAAGAACAAGCGCCGCAGAACGAAGATGGATGAGCAAAACAAGTATTCCGGGCTTGTGATCTGCGCGGACTGCGGCAAGACGATGGTACTCCACCGGGCACATACAATGTCCGCCGACTACAACCACTTCACCTGCCGTACCTACAAAAAAGATGGCGAAGCATGCACAGCCCATTACATTCGAGAGTGCATTCTCGATGAGATCGTGCTGGAAGATCTGCGCCGGGTGACGGCGGAAGCCAGAGAGCATCCGCAGGAATTTGCCGAATACTTGAACAGTAAACAGTCTGCGGAACTCCAGAAAGAGATCCGCAGACTGGAGAAAGAAAAAGCCGCCATGCAGAAGCGCAAAGCCGAACTGGATGCGATTTTCAAAAAGCTCTATGAGGACAGCGTGCTGGGGCACATCACGGCAGAGCAGTTCCAGATGCTCTCCGCCAGTTACACAGACGAACAGGCAAAGCTGACAGAAGCGCTCCCGCGGCGAGAATCGGAAAGCCAGTGGCTGAAAGAAACGGTAAGCAATACGGCAGCGTTCCTCGACAAAGCGAAGCGGTACACGGACATTCAGGAGCTGACACCGGAGCTGCTGCGGCTCTTCATCCAGAAGATCGTGGTGCATGAAAAAGAAGTAAAGTGGTCCAAGCATGCGCCGCAGACGGTGGAGATCCACTACGCCGACATTGGCTGCATGGAAAACAGACAAACGGGAAAACCGGAACAGGGCGGAGATATCCCAAAGGTATCCTGAACCATTCCCGGTTATACACCAATAGGAAACCCGGCTGGTGCATAAACACCAGCCGGGTAACCCCCGCCAACGTTGTTACCCCTGTCAGGGAGCAGCAATATGCAGCGGGCCTTTTTGGTTTTTGCGGTATGTAGCCTGCGCGGGAGATCAGCTCTGCCTCGCCGCGGCGTCAGTGTCCGCACCGCCGGAGGAAATGAAGACATGGATGACCGTTGCCAGCGTCTGCATCTGCTTGTCGGTCAGAATGGCGTGGAACGTGTTCCGGCTGTTGTTCAGATGCTCCGTGATCGCCTGCACAGCTGTTGCCTCATCATGGCTGCAGAGCGCATCCAGCACCCGCCGATGCTCCTCGATGGCGTTTTCCCGCCGCTGCGGGTTGACGAGGTTCAGCCACCGCGCCCGCTGCATCTGAAGCCGCATCTGGCTGAGAATGCTGTTGATGCGCGGGCTGCCGGAAAACTGCGCGATCTGTTGATGGAACAGGTCGTCGTACTGATAGTGCTCGGAAAGATTTTCGCTCTCGCTGTACTGCTGATGGATGTGCCGCAGCGCATTTTCCTGCGCCGGCGTCAGCCAGCCGCCTCTTGCGATCATCCGGACGGCCTCGGCTTCCAGCGCACAGCGGATGGTCAGAATGTCGGAGATATCCTCATAACAGACGGGGCTTACGCAGATCTGCCCCTTTTCATTCGTCTGCACAAGTCCATCCATCTGCAGCAGCAAAAGCGCCTCCCGGATGGGTGCGCGGCTCATGTCCAGCTCTTTGGACAGCTGGTTATCCGAGAGCGGCGCATCCGGCAGAAGCGCATAAGAAAGGATCTGATCCCGGATCGCATCATATGCGATCGATACCTGTGAGCGGATTGTTTTCGGCATGGAAGCCCCTCCCTGTTTTGTATGGTTCTATTATAGTGGAAAGTGCCAAAAAAATCAACTCAAAAATCGTCGACAAATACTATTGATTTTTGTCGACACATGAGTTATCATAACGCTATCAATTAAATCCGAGAGGAGTCATCATCCATGTTTGATTTTAAAAATGTTTTTTCGCTGTCCGGTAAGACCGCGCTGGTCGTCGGCGCAGGCGGACTGGGTCTGCCGATCGCGCAGGCGCTGATGCAGAACGGCGCCGACATCATTCTTGCCGACATGAAAGCACCCGGCGAGGAATTCGCTGCGCTCTGCAAGGAAGAGGGCCGCAAGTACTTCTTTGTCGAGGTCAACCTGCTCGACGAGGAGAGCATCGTGAAGATGGTCGCCGCCGCGAAAGAGAAAACCGGCCGCATCGACATTCTCGTCAACGCCGCCGGTGTCAACAAGCTCGAAAAAGCAGAGGAATATGAATCCAAGGCGTGGGATTTCGTCCTGGGCATCAACCTGCGCGGCCTGTATCTCGTGACGCGCGAGGTCGGTAAGGTCATGATCGAGCAGCAGTATGGCCGCATTCTTTCGATCTCTTCGGTCAAATCCTTCATCGGTACCGATCAGGACTACACCGCCTACTGTGCCTCCAAGGGCGCGGTCAACATGTACACGAAGCAGCTGGCCTGCGAGTGGGGCAAATACGGCATCACGGCCAACGCCATCGCGCCGACGTTTACCAGAACGCCGATCAACTCCTTCCAACTGGACGATCCCGTCTTCTACAAGACGCTGGTCGACCGCATTCCGCGGGGCCGCATCTGCTCCGCGCGCGATCTCGGCTGTGCGGCGGTGTTCCTTTGCAGCGACGCGGCAGAGTTCGTCAGCGGCCAGGTTCTCTGCGTCGACGGCGGCCTGACCGCGAAGCAGTAAGGAGGAGCCGGGATGAAAGTTGGCGCCTGCGTCCCATTGGCGCACTATCAGGATCTGGTCGACTGCGGCTATGAGAGCATCACGCTTGCAGCCAGGGATCTCGCCGTCTGGAGCGGGGAGGAGCTTGCACATGCCCGGCAGGTGCTTGAGAGCGGTCCGCTGGAGCGGATCAGCCTGAACAGCTTCTGCCCCGGCACGCTGCGGCTGCACGGCCCCGGCTATTCCCGCGAGGCTGTCCGTGATTTCAGCCGGATCGTGCTGGAGCGGGGCGCGCTGCTCGGCTTCCGTTATCTTGGCATCGGCGCGCCCGCATCGCGCAATCTGCTGCCCGGCGAAGACGGGGCGGAGGCGATGGCGCAGTTCCGGGAAGCCATCGGCGATATCTGCGACCTTGCATCGGAGGCCGGTATGGAGATCCTGCTGGAATCCGTCTGCACCGTCGAGTGCAACTTCCTCACGACGACCCGGGAGATGCTGGATTTTGCGCGCTCCATGGGCCGGAACGATCTGCATCTGGTCTACGATATCTACCATGAGTTCATGGAGCAGCAGCCGCTGTCCGTGATCGCCGAGGCCGGCAGCGAGATCCGCGTGGTGCACGTCGCGCAGGACGTCGGGCGAAAGCGCGGCTATCTCGACGAACGCGAACAGCCGCTGTTCCAGCGCTACTGGGACGCGCTGGCTGCGGCCGGATATGACGGCGAATGGAACGTCGAGGCATTTGAAGGCGACACCGTTGAGGGCCTGCGGAGCACGATGCAGGTCATGCGGAGCATTCGGGCCGCCGCGTCCAGATAATTTTAAACGACATCTCCGCGGCGCCGGATGCGCCGCAGAACAGGAAAGGATGACTGCTATGAAAGCTGTATATATGAAGGAGCCGTGGAGCATCGAGGTCAAGGACATCGAAAAGCCGCAGCCGAAGGAAGGGGAAGCGCTTCTGAAAATTCACGCCGCCGGCATCTGTGGCAGCGACATCGGCGCGTTCCGCGGCACGAACGGCCTTGTGTCCTACCCGCGCGTGATCGGCCACGAGCTGGCCGGTGAGATTCTCTCCATCCCCGCGGACAATCCCAAGGGGCTGAAGGTCGGCGACCATGTCGTGGTGGATCCGTATCTCTACTGCGGGCATTGCTACCCCTGCTCCATCGGCAGAACGAACTGCTGCAACAATCTGAAGGTGCTCGGCGTCCACGTCGACGGCGGCATGTCCGAATACTTCGCCCACCCGGCCAACATGCTGGTCAAGGTTCCGGACGATATGCCCTGGGACATCATCCCGATGGCCGAACCGCTGACGATCGCGCTGCACGGCCTGCACCGGCTTCAGCTGAAGGCCGGCGAGCACATCGCCATCAACGGCGCGGGCGCCATCGGCCTGCTGGCCGCGCTGACCGCGATCCACTACGGCGCGGAGCCGATCCTGATCGACCTCGTCGAGGAACGGCTGGCGTTTGCCCGGTCGCTCGGCGTCAAGTATACGATCAACCTGAACACCGACGATCTGGTCGAGAAGGTGCGCGAATACACAAACGGCCGCATGGCCGAATGCGTGATGGAGGCGTCCGGCGCCAATTCCGCCATCCGCGCCACGCTCGACATCGTCTGCCACGCGGGCCGCATCATTTTCACCGGCTGGCCCAAGAAGGAGACGCTGATGCCGACGGACGTCATCACCCGCAAGGAGATCGATATCCGCGGTTCCCGCACCAGCGCCGGCGAATTCGAAGAGGCTGTCGACATCATTTATAACAACAAAGTGCCGGTACGCGCGCTGCTCACCAAGGTCGTTCCGATCGATGAGGCGGCGGACGTGCTGCGCGACATCGAAAAGAACCCCGGCAACTATCTGAAAGTCAACGTTTTGTTTTAATGGAGCGTAGAACTATGGAGAAAAGAACGACATACCGATATGCGATCGCGTGCCCGACGAGCATGGGGCTGCGGATCATGCCGGAGAACCGGATGGCGGTTCAGAACAGCAACCTGTTCTATTTGCAGGCAACGAGCGCGGAGACGAACGTGCTGAACGTGACGTCCAGCCTGGGGCGGGAATGCCTGGCGCTGACGCGCTTTGTGAAGGGCAGCCCCATGGCAGACTTTATCAAGCGGCAGCTGCGCGCGCGGAACATCCGCTTTGAGGGTGCAGAGGTGGAGCAGGGCGGCCCGTGGGGCTACCGCCACCAGTTCAACATCGCCGACTCCGGCTTCGGCCTGCGGGCACCGCGCGTGTGGAATGACCGCGCCGGCGAGGTCGGCCGGACGCTGTCTGCCGGGGATTTCGATGTCGAGCGCATCTTCGGGCAAGAGGGCGTTGCCATCCTGCACCTGTCCGGCCTGATCGCAGCCATGAGCCCCGAGACGACGGAATGCTGCCTCGCGCTGGCGAAGGCCGCGAAGCAGCACGGCACGCTCGTGTCCTTCGACCTCAACTACCGCGCCACCTTCTGGGCCGGCCGCGAGGCGGAGCTTGCAAAGGCGTTCCATGAGATCGCCTCCATGGCCGACATTCTCATCGGCAACGAAGAGGATTTCCAGCTCTGCCTCGGCTTCAAGGGCCCCGAGGCCGGCGGCAAGGACCTTGCTTCCAAAATTGAATCGTTCCAGGGCATGATCTCGCAGGTGCAGGAACAATATCCGAATGCCAGAGTGTTCGCCACAACGTTGCGGCAGGTCCTCTCGGCCAACGAGCATCTCTGGGGCGCGATCCTGCTGGCAGACGGCAAGTGGTACGTCGAGCAGCCGAGAGAGATCCAGGTGCTCGACCGCATCGGCGGCGGCGACGGCTTCTCCGGCGGCCTGCTCTACGGCGTGCTGAACGGCTGGGCGCCGGAGCAGTGCCTGCAATTCGGCTGGGCGACCGGCGCGATGGCGGCCTCGAGTCTGAACGACTACGCAGAACCCGCGGACGAGAAGCAGGTCTGGGACATCTACAAGGGCAACGCCCGCGTGCAGCGCTGAGGAGAGAAAGCTATGAAAAAAGCAGACATCGGCCTGATCGGCCTTGCCGTCATGGGCGAAAATCTGGTCATGAACATGGAGTCGAAGGGCTTCACCGTGGCCGTATTCAACCGGACGACGGAAAAAGTGGACAAATTCGTAAACGGCCGCGCGGCCGGGAAAAACATCATCGGCTGCCACAGCCTGGAAGAACTGGCTGCGAATCTGGAAAAGCCGCGCAAGGTGTTTATGATGGTCAAGGCAGGCCAGGCGGTCGACGATATGATCGAAAAGCTGCTGCCCCTGCTGGACGACGGGGATATCCTCATCGACGGCGGCAACAGCCATTTCCCGGACACCATCCGGAGAACAAAGTACGTGGAATCCAAAGGCAAGCTCTATGTCGGTACCGGCGTGTCCGGCGGCGAGGAGGGCGCGCTGAAGGGCCCGAGCATGATGCCGGGCGGCAGCCCCGCAGCGTGGCCGTATGTGAAGCCCATCTTCCAGGCCATCTGCGCGAAGGTCGAGGATGGCAGCCCGTGCTGCGACTGGGTCGGGGAAAACGGCGCAGGGCACTTTGTGAAAATGGTGCACAACGGCATTGAGTACGGCGATATGCAGCTCATCTGCGAAGCCTACCAGCTGATGCGCGACCTGCTCGGCATGTCGGACGACGAGATGCACGAAGTCTTTGCCGCGTGGAATAAGACGGAGCTGGATTCGTACTTAATTGAGATCACCCGCGATATCCTTGCCTACAAGGACACGGACGGCCAGCCGATCGTGGAGAAGATCCTGGACACAGCCGGCCAGAAGGGGACCGGCAAGTGGACGGGCATCGCGGCGCTGGACGAGGGCGTTCCGCTGACGCTCATCGGCGAGGCGGTGTTTGCAAGATGCCTGTCTGCGATGAAGGAAGAGCGCGTCGAGGCGGCAAAGGAATATCACAGAAGCATTCCCGCGTTCACCGGCGACAAGGCGGAGATGGTCGAGGCTATCCGGCAGGCGCTGTACGCCAGCAAGATCATCTCGTATGCGCAGGGGTACACGCTCATGCGCACGGCGGCGAAGACCTACGGCTGGAACCTGAACTATGGCGGCATTGCGCTCATGTGGCGCGGCGGCTGCATCATCCGCTCTGTCTTCCTCGGCAAGATCAAGGAGGCGTATGACAAGAACCCGGCGCTGAGCAACCTGCTGCTCGACCCGTACTTCAAGGAGACGATGGAAAAGCTCATCCCAGCGTGGCGTACCGTTGCGGCGGCGGCCGTGCAGTACGGCGTACCGGCGCCGGCGATGACGGCGGCGCTGAGCTACTTCGACGGCTATACGACCGAGCGCCTGCCCGCGAACCTGCTCCAGGCGCAGCGCGACTACTTCGGCGCCCACACCTACGAGCGCCTCGACCACCCCAGAGGCCAGTTCTTCCACACCAACTGGACCGGCCACGGCGGCAATACCGCCGCCTCCACCTATAACGCGTAAGAAGGAGGACAATACCATGAAACTTCCTTTGAATACCGACCTGACCGGAAAGGTCGCAGTCGTGACCGGTGCGGCAGGCGCGCTTTGCAGCGTTTTTTCCAGAGCGCTGGCAGCCAGCGGCGCGAAAGTCGCCCTGCTTGGACGGACCTATGCCAACGTGCAGAAGCTGGCGGACGAAATTACAGCCGAGGGCGGCATTGCCAGGGCTTACGAATGCAACGTGCTGGACAAGAATGCTGTTTTTGCGTGCCATGAAAAGGTGCTGGCCGACTTCGGCCCCTGCGACATCCTCATCAACGGCGCGGGCGGCAATCACCCCAGCGCGACGACCGACAAGGAATACTACGAACCGGGCGATCTGGACGCCGACACCAAGAGCTTTTTCAGTCTGGACGAGTCGGGCGTTGAATCTGTTTTCAACCTCAACTTTATGGGTATTCTCATCCCCACGCAGGCGTTTGCCCGCGATATGGTCACGCGCGAGGGCTGCAATATCATCAACATTTCGTCGATGAACGCCTACACGCCGCTCACCAAGATCCCGGCGTATTCCGGCGCAAAATCCGCCGTTTCGAACTTTACGCAGTGGCTGGCTGTACACTTTTCCAAGGTCGGCATCCGTGTCAACGCCATCGCGCCGGGCTTCTTCTCCGGCAAGCAGAATGCTTCGCTGCTCTGGAACCCGGACGGCACGCCGACTGCGCGCACGAAGAAGATCCTGGCCGCAACGCCGATGGGACGCTTCGGCCAGGCGGAAGAATTGCTTGGCGCGCTGCTGTTCCTGCTCAACAACGACGCCGCGTCGTTCGTGACCGGCGTGGTGATCCCGGTCGACGGCGGCTTCTCCGCCTATTCCGGCGTCTGATACCTTCCAGCGCCCCGCCATACCCCCTTTCCGGCGGGGCGCATTCCATCTTCCGGAGGATTTTATGGAACTATTTTTACGGGAAACGGACAAAAACGGCCTGTCCCGGCAGGAGATCGAGGCGGCGCTGCTGCAATCGCTCGAAGGCCGGACGCTGCGCCGCGTTCTGATCGTCCCGCCTGATTTTACGCGCTTCCATTCGCAGGCGGGTCTGATCACATCGATCTATTACCGCATTCTGACTGCGCGCGGCGTTCCGGTGGATGTCATGCCGGCGCTCGGCACGCACGAGCCGGTTTCCCGCGCGCAGTGGGAGATCATGTTCGAGGGCA
>DBLB01000176.1:0-248 GCA_002298695.1 Clostridiales bacterium UBA735
GAGGTCATTACATATTGTCTAACTATGACTCGAAATCAGGTGTACCGGCAACGGTACCGTGGATCCGAATCCCACCCGCTGCGCCAAAAATTTTGCCGGCAGCCGAGAAATCGGCTGCCGGCATCTTTCGCCTTTCATGCGCTCCACAAAATCCGCGCGGTCATGTCCAATGGTTTCGGTATGCGAATACCAAAAAAGAAGCCATCCGAATGGATAGCTTCTTTTTTGGTGACCCGTACGGGAATCGA
>DBLB01000176.1:300-5052 GCA_002298695.1 Clostridiales bacterium UBA735
TTGACCAACGGGCCTGGTAGCGGCAATCTGACTCGAACAGATGACACTCCGGGTATGAACCGAATGCTCTACCAACTGAGCTATGCCGCCATATCTTGCTGTGCATCACAGCAAGAGGTATTATATCCGGAAAAGCGTCGTTTGTCAACCGCTCTGCTCATTTTTTTCGAGAAATAAAAAAATTTTTGCGCGGCTCAAAGAAGTTCGCCCAGCACGCCGTCCCGGAATCGCTCTGTGACGCGCACGCGGCGCACCTGGTTGTGGATGTCCCCGGTTTTCACGTAAACTTTGACATAGTTCATCGCATGGCCCGTGAAATACCCGTCTTCCGCCTGCTCGAAAAGGACGTCCTGCTCCGTGCCGCACTGGGCCTGACAGTATGCTGCCTCCAGCTCCGCTGCCGCTGCACCGGCTTGCGCGGCGCACGCCTCCTTCTCCGCATTGGAGATCTGCCCGGGCATTTTCGCCGCGGGCGTTCCCGTGCGGCGGGAATAGGGAAATACATGGATCTTCGCCAGCCTGCACGCCCGGATAAATGCCAGCGAGGCTGCAAACTCCGCCTCCGTCTCCCCCGGGAAGCCGACGATCAGATCCGTCGTTACAGCGCAGCCCGGGAAATATTGCCGCAGCAGGCGCACGCTTTCGGCATAGCGCGCCGTATCATATTTCCGGTTCATCCGCCGGAGCACCGTGTCGCACCCGCTTTGCAGACTCAGGTGGAACTGCGGGCAGAGATTGGCACAGCCGGCAAGCGTCCGGCAGAAGTCCTCGTCGATCGTCCGCGGTTCGAGCGACCCAAGGCGGATGCGCACACCCGGCACCGCCCGGCAGACCGCCAGCAGCAGCGACCGCAGCGTGCTCCCGTCCTTCCGCTCCTGCCCCCAGGACGAAATTTCAATGCCGTTGATGACAATCTCGCGGTAGCCCTCGGCGGCCAGCTTCTGCGCCTCCTGTACCGCCGTCTCCAGCGGCATCGAGCGCACGCGCCCGCGCGCGTAGGGGATGATGCAGTAGGTACAGAAATTGTTGCAGCCGTCCTCTACCTTCAGAAGCGCCCGTGTCCGCGCTGCCAGCCCGCCCGCGGGCAGCACCTCAAACGGCTGCGGCAGCCGGTTGTCCTCGATCTTCTCCCATCTTGTCCGGTGCCGCGCGGCCTGCTCCATCTGCGAGACAAACTCGACCCGGTCTGCCGTTCCGGCCAGCACATCCACGTCCAGTGCCCGCAGCGCCTCCGGCTCCGTCTGTGCATAGCAGCCGCACACGCCGATCACGGCGTCCGGATTCTGCTTTCGTACCCGGCGGATGGCGTTGCGCGATTTTTTGTCCGAGACGGCTGTGACCGTACAGGTGTTAATGATATAGCCATCGCAGCATTCGTCAAATTCGCCCAGCGTATGCCCGTGTTCAAGCAAAAGCTGTTGCATTGCCTGCGTTTCATACTGGTTGACCTTGCAGCCAAGGGTGTAGAATGCAAATTTCATAGGTAAAACCACCAAAAGCAAATATTTGGAGCAAAAAATGTTTAGTGCGTTTGTGAATAGCCAGAAACGCCATTCTTGCATATACTATACATTAAAGTGCTGTCCGCTGCGGCGTTTATCCGCATCTTTTACATTATATCCGAGATCGTTGGAATTGTACAGTCTGCCAGGAGGTTTCCCTTGAGAGAATTTACAATCATCTTCCGTTCCGTTCCGGAGATCGCATCCTTTGTCAATACGGTCAATCGGTATCCATTCCATGCTCGGATCCTCTGCGGGACAGCGCAGCTGGATGCAAAATCCCTGCTGAGTCTGAGCAGCCTGAGTCTGAATACGCCGATCTCGCTTCGCATCGATGACTATATTCCTGATCCCGATGCGTTCGCCGCAGACATTGCGCCGTTTCTGGCCGTATCTGCTACGGCCTGAGCGCCCGCAGCCCTGTACTATCACGCTCTTTCGTTTCATAGGTTTGTACCAGATGAAACGGAAGGGTGATTTTTTATGAAAAAGCAGATGCTTGCGATTTTTGTGACGCTGGTGCTGCTGGCCGGAGTCCTGCTGCCCGCGGTGCGGGCGGCGGAGCTCGATCTGCCCGCACCGAGTTATGTCCTGATGGAGGAAACGACCGGCGAGGTACTGCTGGAGCACAATGCACACGAGCGCCTGCGGCCGGCCAGTGTGACGAAGGTGATGACGCTGCTGCTCATCATGGAAGCGTTGGACGATGGCCGCATCGGCTGGGACGATATGGTGCAGACGTCGGCCGCGGCCGCCGCCAAAGGCGGCAGCCAGATCTTTCTCGAGGAAAACGAGCAGCTCCCGCTCGAGGAAATGCTCAAATCCATCGTTGTCGCCTCCGCAAACGACTGCGCCTGCGCCATGGCCGAGCATATCGCGGGCAGCGAGGCCGCGTTTGTCTCCATGATGAACGACCGCGCCGCGGAGCTTGGCATGACCGACACACATTTTGTCAACTGCACCGGCCTCGACGACGGGCCGGAAGCCGCAGAACACCTGACGACGGCCTATGACATTGCCCTTATGTCCCGAGAACTGCTGCGGCACGAGGAGATCAAAAAATATACCACCATCTGGATGGATACCGTCCGGGATGGGCAGTTTGGCCTTGCCAACACAAACAAGCTCGTGCGGTTCTACGACGGGACGACCGGTCTGAAGACCGGCTATACCTCTGCCGCCGGGCATTGCCTCTCCGCCTCTGCCGAGCGGGATGGCATGGAGCTGATCGCGGTCGTTCTGCACTGTGCGAGCTCGTCCGACCGGTTTGACTCCGCCAAGGCCCTGCTGAACTACGGTTTTTCCAACTACGCGCTCGTCATGCCGGACGCCGGAGAGCTTCCGTCTGTCCCGGTCACGCTGGGGAAGGCGGCTGCAGTTACGCCCGTGCTGGCCGATGATACGCCGCTCCTGATCGCCAGATCCCTCGCCGCCGGCGTGGAAAGCAGTGTGACCCTTGCCGATTCCGTCGCCGCGCCCGTCGAAGCCGGGCAGACGCTCGGCACGCTGACGATCACATCCGGCGGACAGACGCTTGCCGAACGCGACCTCGTTGCGCCGGAGGCTATCGGAGCTCTGACCTGGGCAGATCTGTTCCGGCAGCTGCTGCGCAGCCTTTGCATGGGATAAACCGCACAGGGGGTTGCACAATTTGCATGGTTTATGCTATACTGTATGCAAATCATGCAAGGGCAGGTGACACAATGGAGCGAACCTATGAAGAGCGCGGCTATCTGCACGAGGAGTTCCGCCTGTTCCACCTTCGCGGCGCGATGGAGGAAACGTTTGACTGGCATTACCACACATTCCACAAGATCATCGCCTTTCTCGGCGGCGAGACGGCTTACGGCGTGGAGGGGCGGCAGTATCTGCTGCAGCCAGGCGATTATGTGCTGGTGCCGCAGGGCTGCATCCACCGGCCGGACCCGGTACCAGAGGCAGAATATGAGCGCCGCATTCTCTATATCTCGCCGGAATTTCTCCGCCGTCACAGCACGGCAGACTGCCGTCTGGAAACATGCTTTGACCGGGCACGGGAGACGTTTCGCTTCGTTGTCCGCCCGCAGGGAACAAGCTGCGGCGCACTGCTGGCCGCACTGGAGCGGGCCCGGGCAGAGGCTGCGTTCGGCAGTGCACTGCTGGCGCAGTCGCTGTTTTTCCAGTTCCTGATCGACCTGAGCCGCTCGCTGGACGGTGGGGCACAGTTTGCCGCGCCGTCGGCCTACGACGAGAAGATCGAGGCCATTCTGCGCTATCTCTCCGTCCACCTGACGGAGACGATCTCCATTGACGACCTGGCCGAGCGGTTTTTCATCAGCAAATACCACATGATGCGCCAGTTCCGCGCGCAGACCGGCTACACCATCCACGGCTACCTGACCGGCAAGCGCCTGATGCGGGCGCGCAGCCTCATCGCTGCCGGGACGCCGGTGCTCCGCGCCAGCGAACAAAGTGGCTTCGGCGACTATTCCGCGTTTCTGCGCGCCTACCGCAAGCAGTTCGGCTGTACGCCGGGCCGTGAAAAGCGCTGACTACAAAAGAAAGGATTTTCGATTTCCATGCGCAACGGACACAGTCTGCTTTCCCGTTTTCTGCATTTCATTGCCGTAACGGTCGCGTCGCTGATGGTATTTTCACTCTATTCGATCGTCGATGGCCTGTTTGTCGCCCGCGGCGTCGGCGAATACGCCATGGCGGCGGTCAATCTGGCGCTGCCGTTTACAAACGTCCTGTTTTCCCTTGCGGTCGTCTTCGCCGTCGGGGCAAGCACGCTCATTGCGTTCTGCCTCGGGCAGAACGACCAGGACAGGGCAAACCGGCTGTTCTCGCAGAACCTTGCGGTGCTTTGCGCGCTCGGCGTGCTGTTTTCTGCGTTGGTGCTGCTGTTCACAGAGCCGTTTGCACGGCTGCTCGGCGCGCAGGGCATAACGCTGAGCTATACCGTCGAATATCTGCGCGGTCTTGCGCCGTTTGCCGTCTGCTTCATGATCTCCTACAATCTGGAGATCCTCGTCAAGACGGACGGCTATCCGAAAATCGCCATCTTGACCGTCATTGCCGGCTGCCTGACCAACTGCATACTGGACTATCTGGCCATTTTCGTATTCAGTCTCGGGGCCTGGGGTGCCGCCGCTGCGACCGGCGCGTCGCAGCTGCTGACCTGCGTGATCTACCTGCGCCATTTTCTGCGCGGGAAGACCACGTTCCGCCCTGTCCGCTTCCGGATGGACTGGCGCATCTACGGCCGCCT
>DBLB01000176.1:5092-5982 GCA_002298695.1 Clostridiales bacterium UBA735
TGATGATCTTCCTGTTCAACCGCGTCATCCTCCGCTGCCTCGGGCCGGACGGGCTGGTCAGCTACACGATCATCGCCTACGTCAATACGCTCATTCTCAACACCATGGTCGGCATTGCACAGGGCAGCCAGCCGCTTATCAGCTATCATCTTGGCTGCGGCGACCGCAGCGGCTGCCGCACGCTGCTCCGCTATGGGCTGACGGCCATCGCCATTCTGACGGTGCTCATCGGCGCAACGGTACAGATGTTCGCGCCGCAGATCACACAGCTGTTTCTCGGTGCGGAGGGCGGCACGCTGGCCGCAGCCTCTGCCGGTGCGCTGCGCCGGTATGGCCTCTGCTATCTGCTCGTGGGCTTCAATGTCTTCGTCGGCGGCTTCCTCACGGCGATGGAGCGGCCGCGCGGCGCGCTCTGTATTTCGCTCGGGCGCGGACTGCTGCTGCAGGCCGCGGCGCTGGCACTGCTGGCAGCGCTGGCAG
This sequence comes from Clostridiales bacterium UBA735, assembly GCA_002298695.1. GTDB lineage: Bacteria > Bacillota > Clostridia > Oscillospirales > Oscillospiraceae > CAG-170. The sequence continues at coordinate 5,573 of DBLB01000176.1, forward strand.
GAGGCAGCGCCATCTGGTTTGCCCCGGTCATCTCCGAACTCCTCTGTGCGGCCATGGCCGCAGGCTTTCTCCGCCGCATGCAGCAGGAACTGGCCTGACCTCCCGCGCAGCCGGAACGATGCCGAACCGCGCAAAAACCGTTCTTTCCCGGCAGGAAAGAACGGTTTTATTGTTTTTTATTCAAATTCAGAGCAGCATCAAAAGCGTGCCGCCAACGACAAACACAAGGCCAATCGCCGACTTCCGCGTCAGCTTCTCGTGGAAAACCAGATAGGAGAACAGGATCGTGACCAGGATGCTCAGCTTATCGATCGGCGCAACGACACTGGCCGGGCCGTCCTGCAATGCCTTGTAGTAGCAAAGCCAGCTGCCGCCGGTGGCAAGGCCGGACAGGCAGATGAAGCCGAGCT
>DBLB01000021.1 GCA_002298695.1 Clostridiales bacterium UBA735
GGCTCCCCTGCTAAGGGAGTAGTCGTCTAAAAAGCGAGCGAGAGTTCGAATCTCTCCTTCCGCGCCAGGAACAGCACATTCCAGATGGAATGTGCTGTTTCTTTTTGCGCGCAGGGCGTTGGACGGCATGGGAGGCATGCGGCGGGACAAGGGGGCATAGAATGAGGCGGGAGGCGATCGGGTGCGGGCGAATCATTCGATTTTTTACAATGCGCTGCTGCTGACTGGTGTGAATTTCCTGCTGCGCGGGGTCGCAATGCTGTTTCAGGTCTATCTGTCAAACCGGATCGGAGCGGCGGGCGTGGGGCTGATGCAGCTGGTGCTGACGGTAGAGGCCGTGGCGACGACGTTCGGGCTGTCCGGCGCACGCGTCGCGGCAATGTATCTCTGCGCTGAGGAATATGGGCAGCGGCGGATGGACGGCGTGCGCAGCGCCATCCGGCATTGCCTGCTGTATGGGCTGGTGTGCAGCGCCCTGTTCGGCGGGGCGCTGTTTCTGGGGAGCGACTGGATCGCGGCGCGGTGGCTGCATGAGCGGGAGGCAGGGGCGTGCCTGCGCATGGCGGCGCTGGGGCTGCCGGTCGGGTGCTGCGGTGCGATTCTGGGCGGGTATTTCACGGCCTGCGACCAGATCGGGCGGCTGGTGCGTGTGGAGGTCGCGGAGCGGGTAGCCTGTCTGCTGGTGACGATGCTGCTGCTCGGGTTTTGCGGCGGCGGCGCGGCGGAGACCTGCACGGCGGTTCTTCTGGGCGGAAATCTGACGGCGCTGGCAGCGCTTGCAGTACTGCTGGCGTTTGTTCGGCGAGACTGCCGAGGGCAGCGAATTCGCGGCGGGCTGGACATGGGGCGGCGGATGGCGAAGCTCTGCGCGCCGCTGGCGCTGAGCGACTATCTGCGCTCCGGGCTGCGGACGCTGGAACAGCTGCTGATCCCGTGGGGGCTGATGCGGTTTGGACAGTCCTATGAGGCGGCGATGGGGGACTATGGGACGATCTGTGGAATGGTGTTCCCGATTCTGATGTTTCCGGCGTCGCTGCTGTATGCGCTCTCCGATCTGCTGGTGCCGGAGCTGGCGCGATGCCGGGCGGAGGAGGATCTGCGGCGGGTACGGCATCTGACGGAGAAGTGTCTGCGGATGGGGCTGCTGTTTGCGGGAGCCGTGGCCGGACTGCTGTTTGCGCTGGCCGGGGCACTGGGCGAGGTGGTCTATGGACGGGCAGAGGTCGGGCAGTATCTGCGCGTGTTTGCGCCGATGGTGCTCTCGCTCTACATGGACGCGTTGGTCGACGGGACGCTCAAGGGACTGGGCGAGCAGGTGGCCTGTGTGCGGTACAATACGATCACGACGGCGATGGACGCAGCGCTGCTGTTCCTGTTTTTGCCGCGGTTCGGAATTGCGGCGTATCTGGGGAGCTTTACGGTGACGCATCTGGTCAACTTTGCGCTCAGTCTGCGGCGGCTGCTGCTCGTGACCGGGTATGTACCGGAGCCGGCGCACGTCGGGAAGGCGCTTTTCTGCACAGCGTCGGCAACGGCGGCTGCATTTGCAGTATTCGCCGTCGGGCCATGGGCAACAATTTTCGGGCGGAGTGCGGTATTCTGCGCGGCTTTTGCGCTGCTGCTCGGGCTGACGGAGGCAATGACGGGCGCGGATGTGCAGTGGCTGCGGCATGCGCTGCATGCGGGCGATTGACAGAGGAGGGCGCGGTCTGCTACAATAGCGGCGAGGCGATGCGATTTGGCTGAACGACAGATACATACCATTGCGCCGGTCTATGATGCGGCGTCGCGCGTGCTGATCCTGGGGTCGTTCCCGTCGGTAAAATCGCGGGAGGCGCAGTTTTTCTATGCGCATCCGCAGAACCGGTTCTGGAAGGTGCTCTCGGCAGTGCTGGATTGCCCGTGTCCGGCGGATGTGGAGGAGAAGAAGCGGATGCTGCACGGGGCACACATTGCGCTGTGGGACACGATCGCCAGCTGCGAGCTGAGCGGGTCGAGCGACAGCAGCATCCGGAATGTGCGGGCGAACGATCTGACGGAGATTTTTCAGACGGCGCAGATCAGCACGGTGTTCTGCAATGGGGCGACGTCGTACCGGCTGTACCGGAGGTATCTGGAGGCGCAGAGCGGGCGGGAGTCCGTCTGTCTGCCGTCGACCAGTCCGGCAAATGCAGGATGGTCACTGGAACGGCTGATCGGTGCATGGCGGGCAGTGCGGGAAGCACTTGAAAAATAATGCCGTTTGTCAAGAGTAAACGCACAAAAAAGCAAAAAAATTTTTTAGGAGGCGAAAATGCGGGCGATTTCTTCCTGAAATAGCTCCTCGGAGCACTTAAATCCGAACATTTTGCGCGGGTAGTTGTTCAGCCACTCCTCGATCCGCTTGGTCTCCTCGTCGGAGATCGTGCTCAGGTCGGTGCCCTTCGGCAGGTGTCGGCGTATGAGGCCGTTCTGGTTCTCGTTGGATCCGCGCTCGCTCGGTCGGTACGGGTGGCAGTAGTAGACCTCAGTGCGAGGGCCTTGGCCGGTGACGCTGCGCTCGATCCCTCCGGCGTCCGCGAACTCGCAGCCGTTGTCGCAGGTGATCGACCTGAAGATCAGCGGGAACGCTTCGACGCCGACCTTCTGCTCGAGCCAGTCGAGGGCGGCGACGACGCTGGCGCTCGTCTTATCCGGCGA
>DBLB01000164.1:0-28064 GCA_002298695.1 Clostridiales bacterium UBA735
CCCGCCGTATTGGCCTCTGCAGCAGAACCAGCTTTCGTATAAAACGTGATTCCGCCGCACAAACTAGGGAAAACACCTGGGAGGCGATGGAATGACCGATCTGCACATCGGCACGCAATCCGTGCGCTTCGGCGCGCCGCCGTCGATCCTGTCCTTTGCGGCGGTCGGCGGAAAAAAAGAGGCGGAGGGGCCGCTGGCCGCAGAGTTTGATTATACCTCAAAGGATACCACCTTCGGTCAGAAGAGCTGGGAAAAGGCGGAGAGCAAGATTCAGGAGCTCGCGCTCGATGCGGCAAAGCGAAAACTGGACGCAACGTATCAGGACATCGACGCACTGTTCGCCGGCGATCTGCTGAACCAGTGCATCGGCACGTCGTTTGCGCTGCGCAGCACGGGGATCCCATTCCTCGGCCTCTACGGGGCGTGCTCGACCATGGCCGAGTCGCTGCTGCTCGCCGCGTCCTGGGTCAGCGCAGGATATGCACGCCTGGCCGCGGCGCTCACGTCGTCGCACTTTGCCTCGGCAGAGCGGCAGTACCGCTTCCCGCTTGGCTACGGCGGCCAGCGGACGCCGACCGCACAGTGGACGGCGACGGCGGCCGGCTGCTGCATTCTGGGGCAGACAGCGCACGGGCCGTATGTCCTGGGTGCGACTGTGGGACGTATCGTCGATCTTGGGATCAAGGACGCGAACAACATGGGAGCCGCCATGGCGCCGGCTGCGGTCGACACGCTGGAACAGCACTTCCGGGACTTCGGCCTCTCCCCTGCCGACTATGACCTGATCGTCACAGGCGACCTCGGCGCGCTTGGAAAGCAGATCGTGCTCGAACAGACCGCAAAAGACGGATACGACCTCTCGGGCAACTATGACGACTGCGGTGTCCTGCTCTTCGATGCCGCGCGGCAGGACGTCCATGCCGGCGGTTCCGGCTGCGGATGCAGCGCAGGCGTCCTCTGCGGCCATCTGCTGCGCCGGATGCAGCGCGGCGAGCTGAAAAACCTGCTGTTCTGCGCCACAGGCGCGCTGCTCTCGCCGGTGTCCACCTGGCAGGGCGAATCCATCCCCGGCATCTGCCATGCCGTCAGTCTGTCCATGGAAAGGCGGTGATCGGATGGAGTATCTGAAAGCCTTTGCCGTCGGCGGCGCGATCTGCGCCGTCGGCCAGCTGCTGCTCGACAAAACAAAGCTCACGCCCGCGCGCATTCTCGTCTGCTTTGTCGTGCTCGGCGTGATTCTCGGTGGATGCGGCGTCTATCAGCCGCTCATCGACTTCGCCGGCGCCGGCGCAACCGTTCCGCTGACGGGCTTCGGAAACCTGCTGGCGAAGGGCGTCCGTGAGGCCGTGCAGGAAGACGGCCTGCTCGGCGCGCTTACCGGCGGCCTGAAGGCCGCGGCGGGCGGAATTGCAGCCGCTGTCTTTTTCGGCTTTCTCGCAGCGCTGATTTTCAAGCCGAAGGATAAATCCTGAGCTTCTGCGCAAACTAAGGTCATCCCATCGAACAACTTATGGAGGCAAGCTATGAAAAACAGTCAGAATCGAACCAACCAGACGAACAAAACCAGCCAGAACAGCCATTCCCAGAACTACACGGACAAGCAGAACCAGAGCGAAAAGAACTGCAAGTAACCAAAACTGCCCGCCGGACCCGGCGGGCAGTTTCTGTTTACAGGTATGGGTTGCATAATCCGCCGCCCTCCTTGGCCTCCCCCCTGCGTATGCAAAAGCACTCACTCACGCAGAATGGATGCGGTGGCTTCTGTGTATTGATCTTGAGAAGCTTCGAATTCGCCGAAGAAATCTGTATAAACCGATCCAATTCCGCCGGGCGGACTGGGACGTCCTCCCCTACAGGGTGCGGCGGAAGATCTCAGTCTCTCCGGGTGGGTGGATTTGCGGAGAATCATTGTAGGCAGATACCTGTATATACACCCTAGATGATTGCGGCGACGCCGTGGCTGAGGGCCAACATAACGATCCCTGCCACGGCGACGCCCGCGCCGATGACCGGAAGCGCATACCGCAGCCGCAGATCGCGAAGGCCCGCGATGAGCGCGCCCGTCCACGCGCCGGTGCCCGGCAGGGGGATGGCGACGAGGATGAAAAGGCCGAGCATCTCGTATTTCCGATAAATTTCGAGCTTTTTGTGCGCGTGGCGCTCGACAAAAGCTGCGATCTTCCCCAGCTTTCCGCCACGGCGTGCCATCCAGCCGAGGATCCGGCGGATGAACACAATGATGAACGGCACGGGGATGAGATTGCAGACCACGCAGATCAGATAAAGCGGCAGCGCCGGGACACCCATCGCAAGCCCCGCCGGAAGCGCGCCGCGCAGCTCCACGACCGGGGCCATCGCGAGCAGGGCGCAGACCAGAATGTCGTGTGCCATCAGCTCTCGCGGCTGTAGCCGAAGTTGGAGATCAGATAATCGCTGTCGCGCCAGTGCTCCTTCACGCGCACCCAGGTCTGAAGATAGACCTTCGTGCCCATAAAGCGCTCGCAGTCGGCACGGGCGGCGGAGCTGATCTTTTTGAGCATCTCGCCGCGTTTGCCGATGATGATGCCCTTATGGCTCTGCTTTTCGCAGTAGATGGTCGCGTCGATGTCGATGATGCCGTCGTCGCGCTCGGAGAATTTCGTGATCTCGACGGCGGTTCCGTGCGGGATCTCCTTTTCAAGGTTCCAGAGCAGCTTTTCGCGGATGATCTCGGCTATGACCTGCTTTTCCGGCATGTCGGTCACGACGTCATCCGGGAAGAGCTGCGGGCCGGGCTGTGCGTATTTTTCGCACTCCTCCAGCAGCGTGGAAAGCCCGTCGTGCCATTTGGCGCTGATGGGGATGACCGAGGCAAAGTCCATGTGCGCGGAGTACGCCGCGATGACCGGCAGCAGCGCCTCTTTCTCCACGGTGTCGATCTTGTTGATGACGAGAATGGTCGGCGCGCCGGCGGCTTTGCACTGCTCGATGAGGGCCAGCTCCTGCTCGCCGACGTTGGCAATCGGCTCGACAATGAGCAGAATCGCGTCGACGTCGACGATGGATTCCTTCACGACGTTCACCATATAGTCGCCGAGTCTGGTGCGCGGACGGTGGAAGCCCGGCGTGTCGATGAAGACGAGCTGGGTGTCCTTGCGGTTGAGAATGGCGCAGATGCGGTTGCGCGTGGTCTGCGGCTTATGGGAAACGATCGCGATCTTTTCACCGACGAGCGCATTCGTCAGCGTGGACTTGCCGACGTTCGGGCGGCCCGCGATCGTGATCATGGCGGATTTTGTTTTCATTCGTGTACTCCTTTTTTATGCACGCGGCAGCTCAACCTCGGCGAGAATGGCTTCTTCGCGGGCGCGCATCTGTTTTTTCATCGGGCCTTCGTCCACGTGGTCATAGCCAAGCAGGTGCAGCACCGAGTGGATCGTCAGATAGCCGACCTCGCGCTCGGCGCTGTGGCCGAATTCCTTTGCCTGCTCTTTGGCCCGTTCGAGCGAGATGGCCATGTCGCCAAGCGGGACCTTGTGCGTCGCGGGGTCGCGGTACTCGCTCCAGTCCTCGGGCAGCTCACCGGGCGTCAGTTCGAACATCGGGAACGACAGCACGTCCGTCGCGCGGTCGATATCGCGGTAGGCCTTGTTGATGGCGCGGATGCCCGCGTCGTCGGTGACGAGGACGTTGATCTCACACGGCACGTCCACGCCCTGCACGTCGAGCGCGGCTGTGATGCAGCGCTTGATGTGCTGCCGGACGGGGATCGTGGCGAGGCCCTTCTTTTCACTGGTGATCACAATGGAATGTTTCATTTCGGATTCCTCTTTACAAATCTGTGCGGTGTCTCCGGCACGCGCGTTTTTTCATAGGCATCATAGGCGGCGACAATGCGCTGCACGAGCACATGGCGCACCACGTCGCTGGCCGTCAGCCTGCAGATCTGAATGTCCTCTACGCCGTCCAGCACGCGGATGGCCTCCTTCAGACCGCTGACCTTATCGCCCGGCAGGTCGATCTGCGTGACGTCGCCGGTGATGACGATCTTCGAGCCGAAGCCGAGGCGCGTCAGGAACATCTTCATCTGCTCGCGCGTGGTGTTCTGCGCCTCGTCGAGGATGATGAAGCTGTCGTCGAGCGTCCGGCCGCGCATGTAGGCCAGCGGCGCGACCTCGATGTTGCCGCGTTCGAGATATTTGTTGTACGTCTCCGCGCCGAGCATATCAAACAGCGCGTCGTAGAGGGGCCGCAGATAGGGATCAACTTTATTTTGCAGATCGCCCGGCAGGAAGCCCAGCCGCTCCCCTGCCTCGACGGCGGGGCGCGTCAGGATAATGCGGTTGACCTCCTTGGCGCGGAATGCTGCGACGGCCTGCGCTACGGCGAGATAGGTCTTGCCGGTACCAGCCGGGCCGACGCCGATGGTGATGGTATTCTTCTCGATGGCCTTGAGGTATTTCTGCTGGCCGATCGTCTTGGCCTTGACCGGGCGGCCCTTCGCCGTCACGCAGACGACGTCCTTGGCGATCTCCCCGACCTTATCCTCGTTGCCGGTCTTGACGAGGGAGATGAGATAGCGCACCTTCTGTGCGTCGATCTCCTCGCCCTTGGCCGAGAGCGAGAGCAGCGCCTCGATGGCGCGGGCTGCATAGTCGACCTGCTCCACGTCGCCCTGAATTTTCAGCTCGGTGTCGCGGTTCGTGACCTTGACGCCGAACTCCGCCTCGATCTGCTTGATGTTCGCGTCGAACGAGCCAAATACGTCGATCAGCTGTTCCACACGTTCTGCATTGATTGTCCGTTCAGTCATAGCTTTCATCCTTTTCCTGCGCCGCAGGCAAAATCCGTACCGGTTCCGGCCTGGCGATCATTTCCACACATTCCGCCCGCGTTTCCAGCCGCAGCAGGCCGTCCGCCTGCGTGAGCGCATAGCGGAGCGTCTCTGCCGTGCCGGCGATCAGTTCGGCGCGGATGCGGTCAGACGCAAATGCTTCGAGCGCTTCCTGCGCCGCCGGGACGTCGAGGGCGGCTTCCTGTGTATCATACGCAAAAAACGTGGTAATTTCAAGTCCGATCGGCAGCTGGTAGCCGCCCGGAAGCGTAAAAAACCGCCTTTCGGTTATTTTATCACAATCTGCCCCCATTTTTCCACTGCTTTTCCCGCATGAGAACCGATTTTTTCCGAGCAGCAGCGAGACGCTCCGTCCGCTCTGCCGCCGGCCGGTGCGGTGCAGCGCTGTATCTGGCAGCACCGTCTCCGTCCGGCGCAGCGTCTGCGCGTAGACCTCTGCCCGCGCCGCCGTGACCTGCGTTTTGAATTCCAGGTCAGTGTAGGCCGACACGAGCAGCTGGCCGGCCTGCACCGTCTGTCCCGGCGCAACGAGGCAGTTTCCGTCGTAGCAGAGCACCTCGGTGACGACGCCGTCCCGGCTGGCAACGACATTCTGCGGCGTCCGCCGGTCGAGCACCGGTTCCGCCTCCGGCCGCTCGCGGACGACGACCTCGGCGCACATGCCGTTTTGTGTTACCGTCAGCCACTGAAGCTCCGGGATGCGCAGAAGCATCCGGTTTTTCAGCTCCTGCGGCTTGATCGACGGACCGTAGGTTCCGAAGCCGACGCCGAGCTCGGCCAGCTCCCGCAGGATCCGTGCCGACGGCACGCGCTCGTTGCCGCTGACCGTGTAGAAAAACACAAATTTCGGCACAAAATAGCCCGCCAGTGCCGCAAGCACAAGCAGCAGCACGAATGCCCACCGGCGGCGCAGACCGCGGAACGTCCGCCCGAGGCCCGCCGTCTCCAGAATCTCCATCGTACACATGGCCTGCGCACAGATCCGTTCTGCGCGCGCCGCGTCCCGCCGCAGGAGCCGCGCCTCGATGCAGAGCGCGCCGGCCGGGCGGATCTCCTGCATCAGGATCCGCGCCGCAGCCAGCCGCCGGAGAGCATATTCCGGATCTCCGCCGGAGATACGCACCCGGCAGGTGCCGAGGAAATAGCGCATTATGTTCCACATCTGCTGCCGCCTCCAAACGAGATCCGCTCGATCTGTCCGGTCACGCAGAGGCGCTCGCGGTGCATCTGCCGCAGCTCCAGCCCCTGCCCTTCCAGCGTGACGTCGCCGATGTTCAGCGCCACCACGATCCGCTCGCGGCTGTACTCCACGATACCCCGGTGCCGGTCGAGCGCGCATTCGGAAAAGCCGTTCAGCTCCATCCGCGGCAGCCCCGCCGCAATGTCCGCCGGCAGACCGCTCTTTTCCGCCAGCCGCGTCAGCAAAGTCCGCAATTTCATCTCATCGCCTCCGTTTCCTTCTATCTCTATGCGTGCCGGCATAGATTCAGTCGGGGTGATTTTATGAAAACGTTCCGTCGGGCCGCCGTCTGCTGCGGCCTGCTTGCCGCGCTGGCCGGGCTGATTCTGTACCCGCAGGAGGCGTCCGCAGCCGTGCGGGACGGACTGCGGCTGTGCGCGCAGCTGCTGATCCCGTCTCTGTTCCCGTTCTTTCTCTGCATCAACCTCGCGGCGAATCTCGGCGTGACCGACCTGCTGGCCCGGGCGGCTGCACCGTTGATGCGCGCGCTGTTCCATGTCAGCGGAGACGGCAGCGCCGTGCTGTTGTTCGGGCTGCTGGGCGGCTATCCCGCTGGGGCGCAGTGCGCTGCGGCGCTGCGGCGGACCGGACGCATCTCGCAGGAGGAGGCGGATTATCTGCTGCTGTTCTGCAACAACGCCGGGCCGGCCTTTCTGTTCGGCGTCGCAGGCAGCCTGTTCGGCGGGGTGTACGCAGCGCTGCTGCTCTGGGGCGCGCAGATGGTCAGCGCGCTGCTGCTCGGGCTGCTGCACCGGCCGCGCACGCTCCCACCTGCCGCGCCGCCTGCGGCAAAAGACGCGCAGCCGTTTTCCGCAGCGTTTCTCGCCGCCGTGCAGGACGCGGCGCAGACCTGCTTTCAGGTCATGGCTTTTGTCACGGCCTTTTCCGTCCTCGCGCGTTTTCTGACACTGGGATGGAAGGTATTCGCGCCGCCGGAGAGCGCGCTGCTGCTCGGCGGGCTTCTGGAGCTCTCATCCGGGCTCTGCGCGCTCGGCGCTTCGTCTCTGCCGGCGCTCTGGAAACTGACCGCGGCCGGCGGCCTCTGCGCGTTCGGCGGTCTCTGCGTCCTGCTTCAGACAAAGGCCGTCCTGGCCTCGGCGGGGCTGCGCGGACGTGGTATTCCGGGCGCAAAGGCCGCGCAGGCGCTGCTGGCTGCACTGCTGACGTTCCTTTTCGCGCGCCTGCTCCCGCTGGAAGCCGTTCCTGCGGCGCAGTTTTCCGTACCGCTCTGCCTGTTTCCCATTCAGGCTGCGCTGGCCGCCGGATTTTGCCTCGTCTGCCGGAAATTGAGGCTGGATATTCCGGCGGAAACCCGTTATAATAGACGCAAATGAATCCGGGAGGGTTACTGGATGCTGTTCCGCAAGAAGATCGACCGTTATTGTACATACTGCCAGTTTGCCGGCAAGATCGACGAGGATTCTGTCATCTGCCGCTTCTGCGGCGTTGTCCCGGCCACGCACCGCTGCCGCCGCTTCCGCTACGACCCGCTCAAGCGCGTGCCAAGCCGCCCCCGGCCGCACAGCAGCGACACGGAGACAAAGGATTATTCCCTGTAGTCAGAATCTCCGGCTAATGGGGCGGCGACTCAGGGTGTATCAGAAAACAGCCGCAAATGCACCGATAACGCTATAGACGATGGTGATTTCCCGCGTTCTGGATCTCCTGTCAATGAACGCACGCAGAACCGCCGCGTCAGGCTCCTGCAAATCCGTGCGCTTCTTCACAGCAGCGATAAACGCCTTGACATTGGTTTTTTGCTGTTCCAGCTCGTAGTTCATGGGACATTTTGATAAACCGCCCGTCTGACAGCTTGCCGATCACGTTGTCCTTATACAGTCGTTTACAGTTCATACTGGTATTCAATCAAAAACTTTCATTCGCGGAATTGAAGTTTTTAATAGGAAGATCATTATGAGATGGGATTCCGTGATTTTATAAAATCGATGGAGCGTCCGGAGGACCATTTGAAAGTTTCTCTGGCCGTCTCTTTCTCCGAAAAGAGGCGAAAAAAACAGGGCTGGTTTTCCTGCTCTCTCTTACAAAAAAGCGGCCGCCCACGGGGCGGCCGCTTTTCCATTTACGCCTTTGCCATCAGTTCCGCGGCAGGCATGATCTTCGACACATCCGCCTGCTCCATCTTTCCCGCGTCGCAGAGCGCCGCAACATCCGGGTCGATCGGCAGCCGTGCCAGCACCGGCAGGCTGTACTCCAGCGCGACCTCGTTCAGCGCACTCTTGCCGAAGATCTCGACCTGCTTTCCGCAGTCCGGACACTGGAAATAGCTGTAATTCTCCACAAAGCCGTACACCGGCACATTCATCATCCGCGCCATGTTGACCGCCTTCGAGACGATCATCGAGACCAAACTCTGCGGGCTCGTCACAATGACCACGCCGTCCACCGGCAGCGACTGAAACACCGTCAGCGGCACGTCGCCCGTTCCGGGCGGCAGATCGACAAACATATAGTCCACATCGCCCCACTGCACATCCGACCAGAACTGCTTCACTGCACCCGCGACGACCGGCCCGCGCCAGACGACGGGATCCGTCTCATGCTCGAGCAGCAGATTGATCGACATGACCTTGATGCCCTCCTCCGTCTCCACGGGAAACAGCCCTTCGTCGCTGCCCGCGGCGGAGGAATGCAGGCCGAACGCCTGCGGGATGGACGGGCCGGTGATGTCTGCGTCCAGGATCGCCGTCTTGTAGCCCAGCTTGTGCATGGCCACGGCGAGCAGGCTCGTCACCGTCGACTTGCCGACGCCGCCCTTGCCGGACACGACGGCGATCACCTTTTTGACGTTGGAATGTGCGTTGGCCGGGGCCAGCAGGCTTTCCGGCTGGCGGCTTGCGCAGTCCGAACCGCAGCTCGAACAGTTGCCGCTGCAAGATCCACTCATAATTCGTTCTCCTTTTCGGCAAAACGCCGTGTTTTTCGTTATTATAGTATGCCCGGATCGAAAAATCAACCCGTCTGAACCCACGCCTTGACAAACGCGAACACCTCGCGCAGCTCATAGTTGACCTTCAGGATCCAGGGCGTGGTCGTGCTCCCGATCCCGTAAGCCTCCATCCCGAGCGATCGCGCAATGAATTTTGCCCGGCAGAGGTGAAATTCACTTGTAATAATGAGTACCTTTTCGGTCGAGATCCCGGCCTCTTCGGCCAGCTTTTTCGCATGGATGAGATTTTCGCGCGTTGTCCGCGCCTCTGTCTCCTGGACGATGCGCGCCGCCGCGATGCCCTTTTCGCGCAGATACGCGTCCATGACGGACGCCTCGGTCTGCGTCTCATCCGCGCCCTGCCCGCCGGACACGATCACGCGCGCCGCCGGATGCGCTTCCAGATAGTCTGCCGCAAGGTCGAGCCGTTCGCGCAATGTTCTTGACGGCCGGTCTCCGTGCGTCTGCGCCCCGAGCACAAGAACGAACTCCGCATCCTGCGCCGGGAGCGTATCCCGTCCGCCCAGCGCGATCGCGCCCATCGCGCCGAAGATCACGGCCATGCCGAGCGCTGTCAGAATGCAGAGCACCCGCCGCCAGCGTTTCCCCTTTTCCCCGCGCAGGAAATGACACGCTGCCATCACCGCGGCAAGCAGCAGCAGACAGACGCCCGTCATCCCGATGTGCCACGGCGTCATCAAGCACCCGATCCCGAGCGCCGCGCAGACCGCAGCCAGCCATAGCCACGTCATTCCTCGCCCTCCAGTTCAAGGCTGAGCGCCTCCCACTGCTCCATGAGCGCAGCGAGCTGCTCCTCCGCCCCGGCCTTCTCGGCCATCAGCCGCGTCAGCTCCTGATAGTCGCTGGCCGCCGCCTCGATCTGCGGGTCATAGGCGGCAACGGCCGCCTCCTGCTTTTCCACCTCGCGCTCCACCGCGCGGATCTTCTTTTCCAGCGCCTTGTTGTTCGGCGCGGCGGATTTCGGCTTTTCCTTCCGCTCCTTCTTCTCCCGCACGCTCTGCGGGGCCGCGATGGCCTCCTTTTCCTTGATCGCGCGGTATTTCTGATACCCGCAGAGGAAGTCGCGGATGTGCGCATCCTCCAGCTCCCAGACCCTTGTCGCAAACTTATCCACAAAATACCGGTCGTGCGACACGAAGATCAGCGCGCCCTCATAGTCCTCCAGCGCATCCTCCATCCATTCGCGCGACGCGATGTCGAGGTGGTTCGTCGGTTCGTCGAGAATCAGCAGATTGATCTTCTCGTCCATCAGCATGCACAGCCGCAGCCGGCTCTGCTCTCCGCCGGACAGGGCCGAAACGGGCTTGAACACGTCCTCTCCCTCAAAGAGGTACGCGCCCAGCCGGTCGCGCGCGACCTGCACCGAGCAGCCCTTCTCGTAGAGCATCGTGTCGAGCAGCGTCCGCTCCGGATGGTCAAAATGGATGATCTGCGGCAGATAGGCCCACTTCACGGTCGGTCCGAATTTGATCTTCCCGCAGTCCGGGGCCAGCTCCCCGAGCAGCACCTTGAGGAACGTGCTTTTGCCCGTTCCGTTGTCGCCGAGCAGTGCGATGCGCTCCCCGCCCGCAACATCCAGCTCCACATCTTCAAAGAGCGTCCGCCCGTCGAAGCTTTTCCCGAGTCCCTTCACCGAGAGGACCTCATCGCCGAAGAACTCCCGCTGCGCAAAGCGCGCCCGCATCGTCTTCTCCTGCGTGGGCCGGTCGGTTTTCTGAATGCGGTCCATCCGGTGCTGGATGGACATCGCCCGGCGATAGAGCGTCCGGTTGTTGATGCCCCAGCCCTTCATGCGCTCGAGCGTAAAGCCCAGCTGCCCGAGCTTCGCCTGTTCCTTTTCATACTGCTTCAATTGCAGCTCAAACCGCGCCTGCTTCTCCTGCACATAGAACGAGTAGTTTCCGGAATAGAACTCCGCCTTCCCGTCGTGCAGCTCCACGATCCGGCTGACCACGCGGTCGAGGAAATACCGGTCGTGCGAAATGGTCAGGACGGTCCCTTTGAACTTTGAAATATAGTCCTCCAGCCATTCCACCGCGTGCATATCGAGGTGGTTCGTCGGCTCGTCGAGCAGCAGGATGTCCGTCTGCTCCAGCAGCAGCCGCGCGAGGTTCACGCGCGTCTTCTCCCCGCCGGAGAGGCTGTCGAACAGCTGCTTCCGCTGCTCTGCCGGAATGGCGAGGCCGTTGCAGATCTTGTCCGTCTGCATGTCCATCTCATATCCGCCTCCGACCTGAAACCGGTTGCAGAGCGCGTCATACTCCCGCAGCAGCTCCGGCCCCGTGTGCGCCATCATCTCCGCTTCGAGCGCACGCATCTGCCGCTTGACCGCGTCCAGCCCGGAAAACGCCGTGTGCAGCACCTGCTCCACGGTATACCCCGCCGGATAGTGCGGGATCTGCGAGATAAGGCCGACCTTTTTGCCCGGCGCAAAGCGCACCTCGCCGGAATTATAGTCCAGCTCCCCGGTCAGAATGCGGAACAGCGTCGTCTTGCCCGCCCCGTTTTTCCCGAGCAGGCCGACGCGTTCGCCGGACTGGACGTCAAACGTGACGCCGTCCAGAATATTGGTATCCGCGTCAAAGCTCTTAACGAGATTTTTGATAGAAATGTCGATCATGGTGTCACTCCATAGCGGGCAAACAGTTCCTCCCGCGTCATCAGAAACCGCAGTGCCTCCGCCAGCGCATTCGCGCTCAGATAGCGCGGCAGCTTCAGCGCTTCGAGCAGCGCCTGCCGCTTCTCCGCGCTCCCGGGGCCGCCGCTGAGGCCCAGCGTATAAAGATCCAGTTTTGTGATCGGCGCCGGCCGTCCGGCCTCCGCGCCGTCCATCTTCGCGCCCGCGTCGCGCAGCGCGCGCAGAATGATCTCCGGCGTCATGCCCTCGACGCCGAGAATGCCGGCCTTCCCCGGCACGCGCTTGCGCTTCTCCTTGCCGGAGATCTCCGGCACATAGGCATGCAGCACGCCCTCCTTCGGCAGCGCCCCGCGCAGATAGTTCCGGATGACCAGCCCCGCGCCGTCCGAATCGGTCAGAATCACCAGCCCGCACGTCTCCGCCGCCCGGCGCAGCAGCGCCAGCAGCTCCCGGTCGTGCATCACGGAAAATCCGTTCGTCTGAAAGATCACCGCATCCACGACCTGACTCAGCGTATTTTTATCATATCGTCCTTCCACGACAATGGCCTGCTCAACGTGTACCACTGCGCGCCTCCTGTGCCAACGCCGCGATCAGCACATCCAGGATCCGTTCCGGATCGTCACGGCTGGATTTCATGTCGCGGTCTGCCTGTAAGCAGAGCTCCACCGCTCTGCGGCAGAAGCCCTCGCTCACGCGACGCGCCGCCGTCATGGTCAGCCCCGCCGGATAGCTCTTCAGCCCCGTCAGCTCCATCAGCGCCTGCTGCCCCTTGCCCGCCGCCATCACGGTCCTGGCATAGTACAGCCGCCGCATCTGGTTGCCGATCGCACCCAGAATCAGAATCGGTTCCGTCTGCATCGCGTATAGATCCTGCAATTTCCGCAGCGCCGTATCGTAATTGCCGTCCGTCAGCGCATTGGAGATATCAAACGTCTGCGCCGTCAGCGCCGGAATGACCACAGCATCCACATCGCCCTTCGTGATCTCCGCCCCCTGCGCATAGGACGCGACTTTCTCGATCTCCCCCGCCAGCGTCGTCATCGTGCCGTCGGTGATGAAGATCAGATACTGGCACAGCGGATCGGAAGCGGATTTCTCATGCGCACGGAAGTGGCGCACGATCCAGGCGACCAGGTCGCGCTCCGACTGCTTGCAGAACTCCACCTGCTCGCACCGGGTCTGAAACACCTCGTTCAGCTTCCGCATCGTCCCGTTCGGCTTCCAGTCCACCGTGTCGTAGTAGAGCACGAGGCAGCAGTAATCCGGCAGATCGGACAAGATCCCGCGATACTGTTCCCGAACCTGCTCCGGCTGCTTGAAAAAGTCCACGTCGTCCACGCGCAGCAGCGTCCGCTCCGCCATCATCGGCATCGCGTCCAGCGCTTCGCTCATTGCCTGAGGACTGAGCGTATCGGCGTTGAACCGATGAAAATTGAACTCCGCCGCCGGCCCGTCCAGCAGCTTTTTTTCGAGCATCTGCCAATACCGTTCCTTCAAAAACGCTTCCTCGCCGTAAAAGACGTAGAAATTCGAGACCTCGCCCGTCTTCAGCGCGCGCTTCAGCCGCTGCAAAGCCGCGCCGCGGTCCGCCGCGGTCTGTTTTTTCGCCATGCACTCACCTCCAGACTGTGATCGTGCCCTGTAAATCGGTGCGGTAAATTTCCGCGCCGGACTGTTCGATCGTGTTTAAGGTCACCGCCGCCGGATGGCCGTACCGGTTGTCCGCACCCACGGAAATGAGCACGGTCTCCGGCCGTGTCAGCTCCAGCAGCGTCTCGCTCGTCGACGTCTTCGCGCCGTGATGGCCCGCAGCGAGCAATTCGATGTCCGGCAGCACGTGCCGTGACAGAAACCGGTATTCCGCCATCTTTGAAAGATCACCGGTTATCAGAATATCATATTCTCCTGCGCTTGCCAAGGCACAAATGCCGGAATCGTTGTCATTTTCCGCAGAAACCGGCGCAAACAGCGTCACGCCCTCCGAAATTTCACAGTCCTCCCGTACAAATTCCACGCGGCAGCCGGCATCCTCCGCTGCCTGTTCCAGCCGTGCGCGCCATCCGCCCTCGTCTTCCACGTCCGGCAGCCAGAGCGTGCCGACACGCATGCGCCGCAGCAGCTGCGCCGTCCCGTTCACGTGGTCGGCGTCATAGTGCGTCAGAACCAGATCGTCGATCCGGAATACGCCGTAGCTCTGCAAATACCGCGCCGCGCACTCGCCGGCCTCATCCGGCACACCGCCGCAGTCCACCACTGTCTCCGCCCCCTGCGACCGGAACAGCAGACATTGCCCCTGCCCCACATCCAGCATCGTGAACGTGAACTCCGGCAGCCGGTATTCCAGCGCGGCGCAGCCGAGGCAGACCGCGAACGCAGCCGCCGTCGCCGGCAGGAGCGTCCACCACTGCTTCCATCCGGGCCATAGTGCCAGCATCAGCACCGCGCCGTAGAGTGCCGCCGCAAAGAAATACCAATATTCATTTTCCAGATAGACGGCGGCAAACGGAACCTTCGCCGCAAGTCTCACGACTGCCAGCACATAGCGTGCAAGCCACCCCAGCAGCCATCCGAGGCCCGCCGCGCCCCAGGGCCAGACCAGCCCCAGCAGGCAGAGCAGCAGTCCGCCGGTAAACAGCAGCGACACCGCCCACAAACAGAGCGGATTGACGATCAGCGCCGCCAGAGACACCATGCCGAACTGCACCGCCGTCAGCGGCAGGGAAAATACCATCGACGCCAGTGAACAGGAAAACGCAGCGAGCATCGCCTGCACCCATCGGCCGATCACCCGGCGGCGCAGCAGACGCTGCATCCGCTTTCTCTCCGTCATCATCCGGTAGATGCGCCCCGAAAAGAGCAGGATCCCCGCCGTCGATGTGAAGGAAAGCTGCAAGCCGATGTCGAGGATCGCCCACGGATTGGCCAGCAGCAGCACCAGCAGTGCCGCTGCGATCGAGGTCGGCGGGTCATTTTCCCGCCGGGCCAGCGGCGCGAGCATCAGAAGCGCCAGCATGCAGCCCGCGCGCACGCTGGACGCCGATGCGCCGGTCATCATCACAAACAGCGCCACGACCGGCAGTCCGATTCCGGCGGCCAATGCCCGGTTCCCCGCGCACAGCAGCAAAATCATCCCGAACAGGATGGAGACGTGCATGCCCGATACCGCGACCGCGTGGTAAATGCCCGCGATGGACAATTCCGTCCGTTCGGCATAGTCCATTCCGCTCCGGTCGCCGAACAGCAGCCCCTTGAAAAAGCCGGCGGTGTCCGCCGGAAAAATTTCATCTGCAACAGCGTTCAGGCGCGCCGCAGCCCGCGCAGGCCAATGCCGCACCGCTGCGCCGCCTGTCTGCACCGTCCAGTCTCCGCGTACCGTGCCGACCAGGCGGATGCCCTTCGCAAAATAATAGGAATCGCCGCGTTCCAGCTTCTCCTCCGCCCGCGTCAGCTTTGCCTCGCAGAAAATCCGGTCGCCCGGCATGATCGGTTCCTCCCGGTCGGAGAAATAGAGAATGCCGCGGGCCTTCGCGCCGCCGCTTTGCATCGTGCAGAGGACGCTGCTGCCGTAGCGCGTGGCCTGCGGCGCTTCCAGCACCTCGGCCTCGATCGGGCGGACGCTTCCGTCGATGGCCGCAAGCGGACGCAGAAACAGCGCCTGATACGCCGCGCACCAGACGAATCCCACGCCAAGTCCCAGCAGCACGATCGCCGCCCGCCGGGCCGGTTTTCCGCGCCGGGAAAAGCAGACCGCAGCCGCCGGCAGAACGGCTGCGCCCGCGCCCCACCGTGCCGTCTCCGACAGCAGCAGCACCGCCGCAAGCACCGCCAGCACAAACCCCAGCACAAACCAGCACAGCTTCCGCATCCTCGTCCCCCCCTTTCGCCTCAAATCAGAAAACTCCGCCCGGCAAAGAAAGAGAACCTCCAAAAACCGGGAGCACTCCCCCTCTCCGCCCCCTGTAGGGGCGGACGCCTCTGTCCGCCCGGCAGCACGCACCGATCCGCCCGAAACCCCCGGGCGGATCCGCACACCGCCGTAAGGCCAATGCCCCATCAGCCCATCCTCGCAAAAGGCGCTCCCGCGTGCGGGAGCGCCTTTTCTCAGATCTTACTTATTCCTTGTTATCCGTCGTGTCGATCTGGATCTCGACGCTCGGCTTTTCCGCCTTTGTTGCAGCCTCTCCGGTCTTTGCCTCCTCGGCCGGAGCCTCGGTGGCTGCCTCGACTGCAGCCGGCTCCGCCGGAGCTTCTTCCGTCGGTGCAGCTTTCTCGGTGATGTCGACAAAGTCCTTGTCGTCGTTCTCTTCCCCCCGCTTCAGCGTCTCGATGTAGTCCTTCAGCTCCTCAATGAGCTTCTTGGACTCGTCGATCTTCTGGCACCAGGGCAGATACTCGGCGTTGTCCATCTCCTCGCCGACGGCATAATCGCGGTAATACAGCTTACCCAGCTGCACCTCTGCCTTCTTGATCTTATCCTCTTCGGCATAGATGGAAACATTCGTCTTTGCGATCGCAGCCAGCACCTTGGCCTTCTGGGCAGCAGTCTGCGCTGCGCCGACGGCAAAGTTCTTGGCAGCTTCAAAACTCTCGTTGAAATTCATTCTGAAAACTCCTTCCTGTGTTGTCTCTGATTTCTGGACTCATTATATCACATCCGCCCCGTTTGAAAAGGGGCAGTGCAGATATTTTTGAAAAAGTTTACAAGTTCTCCCCATTTTCTTTGCTTTCCGCCGCTCTCTGCGCTTCCGCCGCTCTACGGTTTACATAAAGCGTCTCCTGTCTCGGCTTCTTCCGGAGCAGGATATACGCCAGCGCCCCGCCTGCAAACACCACGCACAGCGCCGCCACCAGCTGGCTGACACGGATGCCCGTCCCGAACAGATACAGGCTGTCTGTCCGCAGTCCCTCGATCCACACGCGCCCAAGTCCGTACCACGCCAGATAGCTGAGCACGATCTGCCCGTCGAACCGCCGCCTTTTCGCAAGGAAATGCAGTGCAAAAAACCCGACGAGATTCCATACGGATTCATAGAGGAACGTAGGATGATAATATGTCACCACGCCGTTCGCATCCGCAAGCCCCATTTTGAAGAAGCATTCCGTGACCGCACCATGCGCTTCCCGGTTCATAAAATTGCCCCACCGGCCGAAGATCTGCCCGATCAGCACGCCCATCGCCGCCACGTCAAGCATCGTCCCCGCCGGAATTTTCTTGATCCTGCTCACAACGAAAATCGCCAGCGCACCGCCGATCACGCCGCCGTAAATGGCAAGTCCGCCCTCCCAGATGTAAAGCACAGAAATGGGGTTATCCGCATACAGCTCCCAATAGAAAATGCAGTAATACAGCCGCGCGCAAACCACGCCGATCGGCACAGCCCACAGCACCTCATCCAGCACATCGTCCTGTGTCAGCCCGAACACGGGCGCACGCCGCAGCATGTACAGGACCGCCAGCAGAAACCCCGCAGCAATAATGATCCCGTACCAGTAGATATCCTTCCCGAATACCGTAAACGCCACAGGATCCGGATTGACCGTGATCCCGAGATTCGGGAACGAGATCGGAGACGCCAAAAACATATCTTATCCCTCCTTCGGCCAAACGATCGAAATTGCCGCCCGCTCTTCTTGGACGACGCGCGCGAGGAATTGTTCCACATCCTCCGGCGTGACGGTATCGAATACCGCCGGATATTCATAATAGTCCACGCCGTCCAGATAGAATGCGCAGATGCGGTAGCAGGTATTCTCAAAGCTGTCGAGCTCGCGCAGCCTGCGGCCCAGCATCGATTTTTTCAGCCGCAGGAACTGCTCGCGGTCAATGCCTGTCTCCGCGAGACGCTTCGCCTCGTCCAGAATCGCCGCCAGCACCGCCTCGGGGTCGTCGCTGTCGCCGGAGGCCTCCAGCAGCGCAAGTCCCTTCATCCGCTCATAGTCGATCGAAAAATCCGCATCGATCAGCCCCGCCTCATACAGCCGCGTGTAGAGTGCCGACGATTCCCCCGCCAGCATTTCCGCCGCGACCGACCCGAGAAACTCCATCCGCAGCGGTTCCATGCCCTCATCCGCCGGTTCGCACTTGAAGCCAATGGCAAACGTCGGCATGGAGACCTCCATGTGCGCCTCAATTTTCTTCTGCACCACGGTCATCGTCTCCGCCGGGCCATAGTCCCGCGCCGCAATGCCGACCGATCCCGCCGGCGTCTCCCGCTCGGCCTGCCCGATGACCTTCGCCGCATCCACATCACCGACGACGCAGAGAATGAGGTTCGACGGATCGTAGAACGCCCGGTGGCAGTCGCAGAGCGTCTTTGCCGTGATATCCTGAATGCTTTCCACCGTACCCGCGATCGGCACGCGCACCGGATGATGCTGATACATTGCGCGGAACAGGTTTTCCTGCACCACATTCCCGTCGCTGTCGTCGTACATCTTGATTTCCTGCGCAATGATGCCGCGCTCTTTTTCCACGCTTTCGTCCGTAAAATACGGCGTCGTCACCATTCTCAGCAAAATCGACAGATTTTCCTCAAAATTTTCAGTACATTCGACGTAATAGGCCGTCATCGTGTAGCTCGTGAAGGCGTTGTTGCTGCCGGCATACTTTGCAAACAGCTCCATCGCGTTGCCCTCCGGCAGATCGAACATCTTATGCTCCAGATAATGCGCCACGCCGTCCGGCGTCTCATAGTCCGCACCGTTCAACCGGAATTTCGTATCGATCGAGCCGAAATTCACCGCTGAAAACGCATATTTCTTGGCAAATCCCGGCTTTTCCACCACGCGCACCATCATGCCGCTGGGCAGCCGCTGCTCAAAATACTGCTCGCCGAGCTGCGGAAATTCCTTTTTCGTCATTCTTCCGTCCCCCTCAGCACAAAAATGGTGTCGAGCGTCACGCGCCGCGCCGCCTGCACGACCTGCTCCCGCGTCACGGCGGCGATACCGCGCGCAAGATCGTCCATGCCGCCCTCGAGACCAGCCGCGCGCTGTGCGATGGCATAGTCGTCCAGCCGTCCGGGGCTGTCCAGCGCCGTCTTGAGGTCGGAGAGCAGATAATTCTTCGCCGAATCGAATTCGTAGTCCGAGATCACCCCGTTCCGGCAGTCCTCGAGCTGCCGCAGGATCTCCTCCTGCGCTGTTTCGAGCTTGTCAAATTCCACGCCGGACGAGACGATCATCACGCCCTTGGCCTTTTCCAGCGCCGACACGGCATAGTAGCAGAGCGACATCTCCTCACGCACCTTCGTAAACAGCTTGCTCGTGATGCCGCCGCCGAAGATCGTGTTGAACATCAGCAGCGCCGGATACCCGGCGTCCGCCGCCGTGCAGCCGGTGCGGAAGCCCATCGAGAGTTTCCCCTGCGTGATGTCCATCCGTTCCTCCGCATGCCGCACAGCGCCGACCGCCGGAACGACCTCCGTGCCGAACGGGACAAACCGTTCCGCCCGCGGCAGCTCCCGCAGCGCGCCGCGCAGGCAGTCCGCGACGGTCTCCGCAGGCATTCTTCCCATGTAGAAAAGCTCCGCGCGCGATTGGGCCAGCAGCGCGCGGTACTGCGCATACAGCCCCTCTGCCGTGATGCGCTCCACGTCCTCCGCTTCGCCCAGGCGCTGCACGGCATACGCCTCTCCGGCGCACATCGTGTTCAGCAGCCGGCTTGTCGCATACGTCCGCTTGTCGTTCACGCGCGAGGCGATCGCGTTTGCCAGATTCCGCTTCTCGCTCTCCACATAGTCCCGCACGAAATGGCCGTCCTCCAGCCGCGGCCGCAGCAGCAGCTCGCTGACGAACGCCATCATCGGCGCGAAGACCGTCTCCCCCGCCAGCGCATCCTCGATAAAATCGGCGTAGAAGCCCGTCATCTGGACCTCGCCCTTCTTACGGATGAGTGTTCCGGCGCTCGCGCCGTACAGCTCGTCCAGCCGCGCGGCGATCGCCCGCAGATCGGGGCAGCCCTCGCTGCCGCGCAGCAGAACGCTCGGGATCAGCGCGTTCATCGCCGCCTCTTCCCGCCGCAGCGGGCGGAGAAAATTGATGCTGAAGCAGCCGGTCTTGAATTTTTCGGTCTGCACCGCCGTGAGAAACACGCCGGACAGGATCTCAGTTCGTTTTTCCATAGCTTTGTCCTTTTCAGAATATATCCGACATTATACTACATGCGGCGTAAAAAGTAAATCCGTGTCGGAATTCCGCAAAAATTCCACGCTGCGCCGCGCAGAGAAAAAAAGCTTGTCTTTCCGGACAAGTTCATGTAAAATACATGTATCTATGCAAACATGCCGACAGGAGGCACAACATCATGCAATGGATTGAAGTCACCATCAAAACGACGTCCGCCGCCATCGACCTTGTGTGCGACCGGCTGACCGTTTGGGGCTATGACAGCTTTATTATTGACGATCAGGAAGATTTTCATCAGTTCCTCGAACAGAACCGGCAGTACTGGGACTACGTCGACGAGGATCTGGAACAGAAAATGCAGGGTCTTTCCCAGATCCGCCTCTATCTGGAGGACAGCGCAGCCGCGCCCGAGCAGATCAGCGCCCTGCGCGACCGTCTCGCCGCGCTGCGCCGGGAATATCCGGATATCGACTTCGGCTCGCTCGAGGTGCAGCTGGCCAACGTCCAGCGATGAGGACTGGGAAAACAACTGGAAGCAGTATTACCAGCCGCTGCCCATCGGCGAAAAGCTTCTGGTCGTGCCGGAGTGGCTGAACCCGGAAAATCCGGAAAACCGTGTCACCGTCCTGCTGGACCCCGGCATGATCTTCGGCACCGGCGCGCACGCTTCCACGCAGATGTGCATGCGCGAGCTTGAGCGCGCCATTCAGGGCGGAGAGCAGGTGCTTGACCTCGGCTCCGGCTCCGGCATTCTCTCCATCACCGCCATTCTGCTCGGCGCCGCCCACGCGACCGGCGTCGACATCGACCCCAAGGCCGAGGATATCGCCCGGCAGAACGCCGCCATCAATCAGATCTTCTCCGACCGCTTCACCGCCCTCACCGGCGACGTCATCGGCGACAAGGCCATGATGGAAAAGCTCGAAGCACGCTACGACGTCGTGCTGGCCAACATCGTGGCCGATGTCATCATCCCACTGGCCCCGGTCGTGCCGCACTTCCTCGGCGAAGACAGCATCTTCATCTGCTCCGGCATTCTGAACACACGTCTTTCCGAGGTGCTGCATGCGCTGGAGCAGGCCGGGCTTCAGGTGCTCTCCACCGAGCAGCAGGAAGACTGGTGCCGCGTCACAGCGGCGCTGGACGGCTAAGGGGGCTTCCGCTTGCGACTTTTTTCCCTTCGAAACAAACGCCTGCTGCGCCGCATCGGGCTGACGGTTCTGGCCGTGCTGCTGACGATCCTGCTGCTGCTCCTCTGCCGCTTCCTCTATCTCAGCCGTTACGTCGCCTATTCCAATGGCGGGGCCTATCTGGACTTTGACCGCAAGCTCTCTGCCTCCCACACCCAGCAGGCAGAGCGATCCCCTGAAGACTTCCCCTTCACCACGCTGCTTGCCTCGCAGCAGAGCGCCGCAGAGGAATCGTCTGCGCGCACCCGGATCCAGGGCTATTATATCACGACCAATATGCTCTCCGACGGTGTAGACGCAGTGCGTGCCGCGCTGAATACCGCCGATGATTATAACGCCGTCATGATCGACGTCAAGAGCGTCTTTGGCAACTACTACTATCATTCCACTCTGCCCGGCGCGCAGATGGCGACGTCCGCCGATCTGGATGCCGTCGAGGCGCTCATCCGGGAGCTGACCGCGCGGAGCGATCTGACGGTCATCGCCCGTGTCCCGGCCTTCTCCGAACCGAATTATGCGCTCTCCCATCAGGATCAGGCGCTCGCACTCTACTCCGGCGCGCTGTGGATGGACGAAAAGCGCTGCTATTGGCTCGACCCGTCCGACGCCTCCGTGCAGGGCTTCCTGGCTTCCATCGCACTGGAGCTTCAGGACCTCGGCTTTGATGAGGTCCTCTTCGACAATTTCTACTTCCCGGACTCTGACGCCATCAACTGGTCCGGCTCCAGCCGGCAGGCCGCCGTGCAGGACGCCGCCGCCGGCATCCGCGCCGCCCTCGAGGGCAGCACCATCCGCCTCGACTTTGCATCAAGCGATCCGCAGGTCGCGGTCTCGGCTGACCGCATTGCCGTCGCGGATGTCGATGCCGCCGCCGCTGCGGACACCGCCGCCGCGTTTGCCGGTACGCTCGACGACCCGGCCTCTCAGCTTGTCTTCCTGACGGCCTCCCGCGACACGCGATATGAGGCATACAGCGTCCTCCGTCCCCTGCTGGACGAAGCGGAGTGACCAATTGGGGGCCCGCCCGCTTCGCCCCCGGTTCGCCGCGCGGTTCGCGCTCGCTTCCCGAACGGTTCATATGTCCTATTTTTAGGACATATTCCCTGTGTGCTCCCCGGACGGTCCTCTTTGCCTCCCACATTCATACCGCCCCCAGCCATCCTCCCCTCCGGCCCACACCCTGCACGCTCTCTCCGGCCCGCACTTTGCACGCTCTCTCCGGCCCGCACTTCGCACGCTCTCTCCGGCCCGCGCCTTGTACCCGCGCGCTTGACTTTTCCGGAAATTCTGCTAGAATATAGCCCGGAATTCAAAGCAAAGGAAGGATTTTTATCATGAAAAAGCAGTTCAGAAGCATGCTTGCGCTGGTTCTGGCCGTTCTGATGCTGGCCGCAATGACAACTGGCTGCGCCAAAAAGGACGCCGGCATGACACTGACCATCGAAGTCGTCCACGGCGACGGCACCACAAAGGAATTTACGCTCCATACCGATGCGGAGACCCTCGGCGCAGCCCTCGTGGAAGACAAGGACATCGGCGTAGTCGGCGAAGACAGCGATTACGGCCTGTACATCACCACGGTTGACGGCGAAGAAGCCTCCAACGACGCGCAGACCTACTGGGCCATCAGCAAGGACGGCACCATGCTGGAAGTCGGCGCCGACAGCCAGCCCATCGCCGACGGCGAACACTATGAGCTGACGCTCAGCACCTGGTAATTTAACTTTTTCATTTGAAATCGCCCGCTTCCGTGCAGGAAGCGGGCGATTTTCTTATTGTTTCTGCAATTTTCCGGAGAAAAAATATTCCTTTGTCAGCTTTGCGACCACACCGCTCAGGGCGAACAGGGCGATGAAGTTCGGAATGGCCATGAGGCCGTTGAACGTATCGGCGATGTTCCACACTACGTCGAGCTTCGCGACCGCGCCGATCACGATCACGATGATGAACGCGACCTGATAGCCTTTGGCAAATTTCAGGCCAAACAGATACTGCGCGCAGCGGCTGCCATAGAGCGACCAGCCGAGCACCGTCGTAAATGCGAAGAGCATCAGTGCGACCGCCACAAAGACCGAAGCAAACTTCGTACCGAACACCGTGGCAAAGGCGCTGGCAATCAATTCCGAGTTGACGTATTCGCCGAACGGGATCTCCACGCCGCTGCAGATAATGGTCAGGGCCGTCAGTGTGCAGATAACGATGGTATCGGCAAAGACCTCGAAGATACCATAGAGGCCCTGCTGGACCGGTCCCTTTGTATCAGCCGCCGCGTGGGCGATGGCCGCGGAACCGAGGCCAGCCTCATTGGAGAATGCGCTCCGGCGCAGGCCCCAGACGATCGTCTCCTTCAGCGCGATACCGGCTGCCGCGCCGCCGACTGCGCCGGGCGTGAACGCGCAGGAAAAGATCTTGCCGAACGCCGGGCCAATGTTGCCGGCGTGTACAAAAATCACGACCAACGCGAATATGATGTACAGAACGCTCATGAACGGGATCAGCTTTTCCGCGACTGCGCCGATGCGCTTGATGCCGCCGAAGAGGATCAGGCCGACCAGCGCCGCAATGGCGATGCCAAAAATCAGGTTCAGCAGGCTGCGCTCCCCTTCTGCCGCGGGGATGAACGCATCAATTGCGTTGTTGAGCGAGCCGACGATGGAGTTGACCTGCGACATATTGCCAATGCCGAAGCAGGCGATCGCCGCAAAGACTGCGAAGAGGATGCCGACCCACTGCCAACCCTTGCCGAGGCCGTTTTTCACATAGTACATCGGGCCGCCGACCCAGTCGCCCTTCGCATCTCGTTCCCGGAAACGGATGGAGAGCACGACCTCGGAATATTTGATCATCATGCCGAGCAGCGCAGCCAGCCACAGCCAGAACACCGCGCCGTAGCCGCCGAGGGCGATGGCCTGCGATGTGCCGACGATGTTGCCGGTGCCTACCGTGGCGGCAAGTGCAGTCGTCACTGCCTGAAGCGGCGTAACCGCGCCGGCCCCGGCCTCCTGCTTCTGAAACATCTTTCCGAGTGTGTTTTTCATCGTGTAGCCGAATTTGGTGAACTGGATTCCGCGATTCCGGATGGTCAGGTACAGTCCGCCGAGGATCGTACATGGCAGGAAAATGTACAGCCAGGCAACTGTGTTCAGTGTTCCTGTGAAAAAATTGATAATACCTTCCATTCGCTGCGACCGGGCCCCCTTGCGAGGCACCCACTCCTTTCTGAAAAATCACGGCGCTGAACGCGGAAAAGCAGCCTCAAGCCAGCCTCCCCCCGATGGCTTTCCGAACCGGAAACTTCTCCGAGGCGCCGTTTCTTATTGCTATAGTGTATCATATCGGCAAGCGGAATGCAATGATAAAACGCGTTAAATTATGAAAATAAGAAAGACAAATGTTTGTGACATAACGACAGATTGCAGTCTGTTGCTGTGCGGTTCGACAAGGGCTGCTTCCATCCGTGCGCGTTCGACGCTGCCGTATGCGTCGTTTTGCTTGACTTTCCAGGTATGGCATTGTAAAATGAATGCAGATGTCTCAGTAGCTCAGCTGGATAGAGCACACGCCTCCTAAGGTTGCGTTACAACGGCCACCTTGGAAAAACTTCATACAGGATTCAAGTTCGAGTTTCTTCGGGCTTAGTCATAAAATCAGCCATGTCTCAGTAGCTCAGTTGGATAGAGCACACGCCTCCTAAGCGTGGGGTCGGAGGTTCAAATCCTCTCTGGGACGCCAGCTAACAACGCCGAAAGCCTTTGTTTTCAAGGGTTTTCGGCTTTTCTTGTATAAAAGCTGCGAAAAAGCTCTTTCACTGTATGAGATAAAATTCTACTCCAAAATTTGATTTTTGACAACCCCTCCAGAATCGAACGGTTGTTATAAGACAAAATCGCCAGCTAATTTTTAGCAGAAAACGGGCTGTTCTTGCTAATGAAAATGCCCTTCCTGCTAATCAGCCCCAAAATCGTGCCAAAAATCCAGCTAATCAAAAAAGGCGGATGTTTTGAGTATCATGCAGTTATAGCAGATAAAATTGAATATTGTTATGTACATAGAGCGTCTATTTGCCCCGCATCGGGGATGGATAGGCGCTCTTTTTTTATGCCCAAAACCATGGGCAAATACAAGAGATTGGAGGTGTTTTATTTGAGCAAGCCTGTTTATGCCGCAGATAAGCCGAGCGATTGCCATTATGCTGACTACGATGCTCTTGTTCGGCATGATATGTCACACGGATATTTGGAAGGAGGATTTAAGAAATTGAAAATGAAGCGAGAGGAAGGAGAGTGACGAAAAATGTCGAAAAAAGCAACCATCATTGCGGTGGTCAATCAGAAAGGAGGAACCGGCAAGACCACCACCACCGAGAATCTGGGCGTTGGTTTGGCTCTTGAAGGGAAAAAGGTGCTTCTGGTAGACACCGATCCCCAGGCTTCCCTGACAGTCAGTTTGGGCAATCCCTGCCCGGATGATCTGTCTCCGACACTTTCCGATTTGATGGGAAAGATTATGATGGAAAGCCCCATTGCTCCCGACGAAGGGATTCTTCATCATCCGGAAGGCGTTGATTTGGTGCCATCCAACATCGAACTGTCAGGTATGGAAGTAGCACTGGTCAATGCCATGAGCCGGGAAACCATTCTCAGGCAATACCTGGATACGGTCAAACAGAATTATGATTACATTCTTCTGGATTGTATGCCGTCTTTGGGTATGCTGACCGTCAATGCGTTGGCAGCTGCCGACAATGTGCTGATACCGGTTCAGGCAGCATACCTTCCTGCAAAGGGTCTGGAACAGCTGCTTGGAACCATCAACAAGGTCAAGAGACAAATCAACCCGAAACTGAGGATTGAAGGGATTCTTCTGACGATGGTAGACAACCGCACCAACTATTCCAAAGACATCAGCAATCTGATTCGGGAGAGCTATGGAGGAAAGTTGAAGGTTTACAAGACAGATATTCCCCGCTCTGTTCGTGCAGAGGAAATCAGTGCCGAAGGACACAGTATCTTTCAGCACGATCCGAAAGGAAAAGTAGCGGATGCTTACCGAGTTTTGACGAAGGAGGTGTTAAACAATGCAGAGAAAAGGCGCAAACATCAGCTTGAAGGGGTACGATGATATTTTCTCGACCGAGCAATCCAGAGCCGAATCTCAGCAGGAACGAGTGCAGGAAATTCCGCTTTCTGAATTGCACCCTTTCGAGGGACACCCCTTCCGTGTGGTTGATGATGAAGAAATGATGAAAACTGCGGAGAGCGTCCGAGATTTCGGAGTTCTCACCCCGGCGATTGTCCGTCCTGACCCCGATGGTGGTTATGAAATCGTTTCTGGTCACAGGCGGCACCGGGCATCGGAGCTTGCGGGTAAGGAAACCATGCCTGCGATTGTTCGTGACCTGGACGATGATGCAGCCATTATTCTGATGGTCGATGCGAATTTGCAAAGAGAAACCATTCTTCCGAGCGAAAGAGCATTTGCCTACAAGATGAAGTTGGATGCGATTAAACATCAGGGCGAAAGGACAGATTGAGAAGAAAACATGGGCTTACACAAGAACAGCTTGCGGAGCAGTTAGGTGTTGCCGCAAACACCATTGCACGGATTGAAACCGGCAACAGAGGTATCTCTATTGATTTGGCAATCGAATTGGTTGTGCGCTTTGATACAACCCTTGATTACATATTTTTAGGTCGTGAATAACCTCGAAACTATACCTACGAGGCAATAAAAACTTGCATGAGGAACAGGTACAATTTAGATACAGCCAAAGAAAATCGGCTGCTTGATCCTTGAAAACTGAATAGTAATTCCTGTAATGACGCTTCCCCACATACAGAAAGAACAAACTTTTTTCGCATAGTTATTACGTTTCTGCCCAAGTGCTCGGGAAATTACAGATGTGCCGCCCATTCCAAATACCATACCTACAGCCATAAAAATCAAAAAGACTGGCATAGCCAATGATACCGCTGCAACTTGGAAGGCATCATGCGTTTGCCCCACAAAGAATGTATCATCAAGATTGTAGATCAGTGTCATCAGCATAGCAGCCATGGCAGGCAATGCGTTTTTTAATACGGCTTCTGAAATCGGCGCTTTTTCAAAAAGCGCAGTAGTTTTTGATTCTTGCATATTAATCTCCATTCCGCCGCCTTCGGCTGGCGGCACAAATAGTAATGAAAGGGTTTTACACCTTCAAGTTTTCGTGTTACAATTGACTCAATTATTAAGGCATCCCGGCATCAATATCAGATGCACCCACCCGTTTTGCTGTTGATGTGCAGGTGCGCCTCTTTTCTTAGGTGGGAATACCATTAAATAGGTTCACTATGTGAGCCTTTTTCTTGTACCTAATTCACGTTTTTGGCTTAATTTACTTTCTTTCACACTAAATCCTCCTATTATAAGCATGCTTTTAATATCATGCTGTTAATATATTTTTGATAAAAACCTGCTGGGAATGCAGGCTTTCATCGAGAATTTTTCAATTTGCTATCACAAATTTTTTCAAGTAGGCTTATAAGTGCAGTTTGTTCTTTTTCTGTAAGCGGTTCGAGAAATTTCTTTTCCGACTGAATCATATCCTTGTTTGTTTCTATACAACAAGTCTCTCCTGTTTGTGTGAGCCTAACAATTTTAATGCGACGATCTGCGGAATCTCCAAAGCTTTCTACAAATCCTTTTTGTTCTAAACGAACAACAATTCCAGCAGCGGTAGACTGTGCCACATGAAGAATATGCTCTAACTCTTTCAAAGGCATTTGCCTTTTAGGCGTAGAGTATAGTTCGAGTAATACGCCAACTTGAGCTACTGTTAGTCCTTTTGTCCGAAGAACATTATTTGCATCTCGTTCCATGGCATCATGAAGCTGCTTAATCATTGTGCCGCATACTTTTTTTTGCATACGTTACCTCCTTCACTCAAAATAATAGCATGCTTTCATTTGGAAGTCAAGAGTGTGCTTTTTGCCAAGGAAAAGGAATTATAAAATGTATGCAAAACGGATATAGCATCATTCCACACATGAATTATGAAATATAGAATGTATGTGGGTGATGTT
>DBLB01000164.1:28164-28681 GCA_002298695.1 Clostridiales bacterium UBA735
GAAGCACGGAAGGCGAAGAACCTTGCACGAAAAGATTTAGCCGAAAAGGTGAATATTGATACCAGGTATCTTGCCAACATTGAAAACGAGGGCACGATCCCCAGCCTGCCGGTCATCATACAGCTTGTAAAAATCTGCGGCCTACCGATGGAGAGATATTTCAATCCAGAGGTCATGCGAGAGGAAAGCGAGCTGCGCCAGCGGGTCGGACAGAAGTTAAAGCTCTGCCCGGAACAGTATTTGCCTATTGTGGAGGGTGCCATTGACGGGGCCTTAAAAATTGAAAAGCCGAATGAAGAAACGGAGGGTGTCTGAACATCCTCTGTTTTTCTTATTTTGCGGGCATTTTGGGACTTCCGCAACGCTTTATAAGTAGGGATAAGATACGGTAGCAAGCACAGCAAGCGAGTACCCGCTTGCGAATTTTGAGATTTTCAGGTCCCTTGCCCGAAAATTCAAAATTGCTTGTTGGGATAGTCCCAAACCCTTATGAAGAACGGAGGCGGCGCATGGCAAA
>DBLB01000085.1 GCA_002298695.1 Clostridiales bacterium UBA735
TTTTTGAACCCATTCTTTTCTTTCTCTGCCAGAAAGAAAAGAACGGTTTCAATCTTCCAAGAAAAGAAAGAGGGAAAAGTGCGAACCGTCGTCCTGAATTTGACTCAGAAAATCTTGGTCATCAGCCGTCCGTTGCGCCAAACCCTACCTCCCGAAAGGTCTCTGCGCCCTGCGCATCGCCTTCCGGCAGAGCTGCGTCACAAAATTGGATGGCAGGTGTCTACCCGCCATCATCAAGATAGCGTGCGGCGCGTAGTCGGACCTCGTGAGGTGACCAGGGGCGGGCAAATCAGGCCAGGCGACTGAGCTGTTACATGATGGCGGCACGGGACGCACTTCCGGTTTCCACCCGTTCTCTTTCTTTTCTTCACCGGGCGCGGCGATTCTTTTCTTTCTCAAAGAAGAGAAAGAAAAGAATGTGGGCGCAAGAAATTGTTTGAAAAATCAATGCACGGTATTCTCTGTGAGAATTGTTTCGTATTTCGTTTCGCCCGAAAAATAGGCGTTCATGATCGGGATGCAGACATTGGCGAGATTACCGCCCTGCGCGCCCTTTTCGACATAGACTGCGATGGCAATCTCGGGGTCGTCAGCCGGGGCGTAAAGCACGAATGAAGCGTTGTCGGAACCGCTGACGGAACCGTCGGCAGTCGCGCCCTGCCACTGGGCTGTGCCGGTCTTACACGCGACCTCGATCGGATAGTCAGCCAGATAGTTTTTCGCGGTACCGATGGTGGCGGTCATGCGCATGCCCTTGTCGATGCAGTCGAGCGCCTCGTCGGAGATGTCGAGCGTGCTGGCCACCTCCGGCTCGTGCTCCTTGATGAGCGTCTGATAGTCCCACGACACAATGCGCGAGAGGAACGTTGCTGCATAGCGCGTGCCCTTGTTGGCCAGCGCCTGCGTGTAGCAGACCATCTGCATCGGCGTGAAGCGGTTCAGACTCTGTCCGATGACGGCCTGCAGCACGTCCGCGCCGTACCAGCCGGACTCGTCACCCGCGTAGTTGGCCTTTTTCGTCTCGGCGTTCGCGCGCTGGCCGACCTTTTCGTAGAGTTCGATGCCTGTGTGCTCGCCGAGGCCAAGCGCCTTCGCCACAATGTCGAACGGGTTCTCGCCCGTCTCGGCATAGTAGGCGTTGTAGGTCAGGCGGCCGGCTTCGTAGAAATAGTAGTTGCAGGATTCCGCGATCGCCTCCTGCATATTGATGGTGCCGTGGGTGGTATGGGAACTTGTCCAGAGATAGCACTTCGGCGTGAAGTTTTCCTTCGCGTAGTACATGTAGACGCCCTCGTCCGTGATCTCATAATATTCGCCGATGTGCCCCATGTCGATGGCCGCGATGGCCGTGACCATTTTATAGATCGAGCCGGGGGGATAGGTCGCCAGCAGCGCCCGGTCATAGAGCGGCTTATAGGGATCTTCGCTCAATTCCTTGAAATCGCGGTTATAGGTGGAAAGATCATAGGTCGGGTAGCTCGCGCACGCGAGGATCTCGCCCGTCTTCACGGCCTGCACCACGACGGCCCCGCCCTCGGCGTCCTTACCTTCGCTGTGCGCGCCGACGCCGTTCTCGCGGAGATCCAAAATCAGGCTTTCCAGCGGGTCCTCCGCCACGATCTGAAGAGAAAGATCCAGCGTTGTCTCTACGTTGCAGCCCGGCTGCGGGATGCTGGTGTAATATTCATCGAGCTTTTCGCCCGTAGACGAGACGGTCGTATACTTTGTGCCGCTCGTCCCGTGCAGATATTCCTCAAAGGCCAGCTCGATGCCCTCTTTGCCGACCTTTGCGTTCATGGCATAGTCCTTGTCCTGATACTCCGGCCATTCGTCCGGACTGATCGCACCGACAGAGCCGAGCAGATGCGCCGCATATTTCGTGTTGTAGACGCGCACGGTGCTCGATTCCACGATCACGCCCGGAATGCTCAGCTCCATCACCGCCGCCAGATCCTCCGCGCTGACGTCGGTCGCCAGCGTGTAGTTCTCAAGTCCCACGTCGGGGACGCTCCGCAGCTCCAGCTCGTACCGGACAGAGATGACCTTATAGGCCTGCTCCTGTGTCCAGTCATCGGGGATCTGATAATCCTCGCGCAGCTTTTTCATCAGCGTGGACGCCGAGGTATCGAGGTCATAGTCCCGGTCGCGCAGGAACGCGCGGAAATAATCCTGCCACGTGGACGAGATCTCGTCCATCTGATAGGCATAGGGCCGCTCCATCGTCACCGGGAAATGACTTTCATACTGGATGCCGAGCTGGTCGCACAGTTCCAGCACGCGCAGCAGATTTTCGTTCGGCGCGTCCGAGTTGAACAGCACAAAGTTGATGATCACGAGGTTATAGCTCGCGCGGTTTGAGACAAGCACGTTGCCGTTCCGGTCGAGAATGTTGCCGCGCGAGGCCTCCATCGTTGTGCGGTAGGTCATCGAGTCTGCGTCTGCGGTCACGAGCTCTGCCGTCTGTAATTTATAAAGCCGCAGCGCGAACACCGACATCATTGCCACGATGACGCAGATGAACACGATCATGCGGAAGCGCATTCTTCGCTGCATTCAAGCCCCTGCCTTTCTGATCGCCCAGGCGGCGAGATAGATCGGCGGCATGGCCAGCAGAGAGACCGCCGCCTGCCGCAGCGCAGCCAACAGCCCCGCCGCAAATGTCACATGTCCGAGGAAGCACTGCATCAGAAACAGCGCCAGCTGGCAGACCAGCAGTGCGCCCAGACACATCAGCAGTGCGGAAATGAAATTGCGACGCAGATAGCGGTCGCACACATAGCCGACCACCGCGCCGCACAGCGCCAGCAGCACAATATGCACCGCGCCGCCTGCCGCGCCGGTCAGACACCAGAACGTGCCTGCGGCCAGTCCGAAAAGCGCGCCCGCTTCGCCGCCCACGTGCATCGCGATGCACGCCGCGGCCACCGGGATCAGACTCAGTTTGACGCCGAGCACGCGCGCCCGTCCGAGCGAGACCGTCTGAATGACTGTCACGAACAGAAACAGCACTCCGTATAAAACCCACATCAGGGCGTTTTTGTATTTTTCCCGCATCTGGAATACTCCTTCTGTACTTCCTGCCTCTTCCGTAAGGGCGGGCATTTCGGTCCGCCCGCTTCGCCGGGCTGTCTTTTGGTGCAGGGTCGTCCGCCCCTACAGGGCGCGGCGCAGCAATTTTTTCTCTACGGCGCCGGAGATCCCGCCGGAGCGGCTTCGCTCGCATCGGCGTCCGTATTTATATCCGCAGCTGCGTCCGGGTCCTCCCCATCGGTCACGACGATGGTCTCGTCTGCGGCCTTTTCCGGCACGGTATAGCCGTAGTTCGTGATGATGAAAACCTGCTCCAGACGGTCCAGATCGCAGGATGGGGAGAGCGTGGCGTATTTCGCGACGCCCGTCTCGTCGAGGCTCGCGTTCGTGATGTAGCCGAGCAGCAGTCCGCGCGGATAGAGCGTCGAGCCGGTGGTGACGACCTGATCCTGGTTCTTGATGACTGCGTCGGTCAGCAGATAGTTCATGCGCAGGATGCTGGTGCCGTCCTGCAAAAACGTCCCCTGCACCACGCCGTTGTAGCCTGACGATGCAATGGACGCGCTGATCTCGAGCGAGGAATCCATGATCGTCGTAACGGTGGCCCAGTTCAGGCCGACGTCGGTAATAAGGCCGACGACCTGTCCGTTTTCCGTGATGGCGCACATGCCCTTCTCAAGGCCGTAGTTCGTGCCCTTGCCGATGGTGAATGCGCTCTTGTAGTCTGAAGAATTCCAGGAAATGATGTACGACGCCACGTAGCTGTAGTCCTCATGGCTTTCGCTCAGCTGCAAAAGCGCCTTATACCGCTCGTTTTCGCGCTGCAATTCCTCGACGGTGCGGATATCCTCCTCCATTGAGAGCACCTTGCTCTGCAATGCGGCGTTATCCGCTTCCAGCTCGGCATAGCGGAACAGATAATTGTAGTATTTTTCAAACTGCCGGTCGATGGCGGCCAGTCCGGCACGGATCGGCGAAAGAATGGAGCCGACGGCATTTTCAAAGAAGGTCGCGCCGCTGGCAAGCCCCAGGGTGACGGCCGTCAGGATGGCCACGACCGCCGCGGCGATCAGGATGGTCTTCATCCGGCCCGACCAGAAATTTTTCTTCACGCCGTGCACACCCCCGTTTCATGCAGAACGGAGACGCCGCAGCGGCGCAGCATGCCCTCCAGCGGGCAGAGCGGCAGCCCCATCACGGAGAAATAATCGCCCTCGAGATGGTCGACAAAAATTGCGCCGTAGCCCTGGATGCCGTAGGAGCCGGCCTTGTCCATCGGTTCGCCGGTGGCGATGTAGGCGCGGATCTCTGCGTCGGACATCGGGCGGAAGTGCACCTTCGTGACAACGGCCTGCCGGTGCAGCACGCCCCTGTGCCAGACGTTCAGCCCGGTCATGACCTCGTGCCCGCGGCCCGAGAGCAGCCGCAGCATGCGGAAGGCGTCTTCCTCGTCGCGCGGCTTGCCGAGCGCTGCGCCGTCCACGACGACGATGGTGTCCGCTGCGACGACGATGTCCTCCGGTGCGGCAGTCTCCGCGATCTTCTGCGCCTTCAGCCCGCCTACGCGCACAACTTCCTGCTCCGGCGGGAGATTTTTGTCCATCGTCTCGTCAACGTCGGCGGTGCGGATGACAAATTCCAGCCCCAGCAGGCGCATCAGTTCCTGACGCCGGGGCGATTTGGATGCTAAAATGATCGACATGTGCTTCCCTGTCTTTCTTTCAAGCGGCGCTCATTCCACGCCGCGCTGGTAGAGCCCGCGCGTATAGCTGCCCGGCTCGAACGTTCCGCCGCGCACCCAGTCCGCCAGCACCTTGTCCACCTCTCCGGCGTTCTCCGTCGTGAAGCTCAGCCGCAGCGCCCACAGGCCCATCCCGCGGAACGCCGCCAGCTTGTCCAGCAGATAGAGCTTCTTCCCGTTCAGCAGCACATTGCGGCAGCTGTCGCCGTCCTTTACGATCGGGAATTCCTCGCCCATCCGGTCGACAAGCTTCGTCGGTCCGGCGTCGCAGGTGCATGTGCCCGTTCGGCCGCGGATGACGCAGTTTTCCGTCAGCATCAGCGGCAGCCGCCCGTAGACGAGCACCTCGCTCGGCACGGCCTTCGAGATATCGCGGATCTGCGGCAGCGTCAGCTCAAACGAGAGCAGCTGCGAATCCACGCCCTGCGCCCGCAGATACTGCATCGAGCGGGAATTGTAGATATTCAGGCCGAAATCGCCGCGCACGGCGAAACCGGCGGCCTTTGCAATTTTGAGCTGGCCGAGATTGCCGACCAGCAGCTGCCGCACGCCGAGGCTGTAGACCTCGCGCAGCTGCGCGGCCAGACGGCGGTCTTCGCCGCTCCAGACGATGCGCGGCAGCACTGCGGCCAGCTGCGTCTCCACGCCGAGACGCCCCGGCAGATCAGGGTTTGCCAGAATTTCCGCCAGCGGCACGTAGAGCACCGTCGGCCGCAGGGCCAGCATGCGCGGCGTGATCTGCGCGGCCGAGCGGACGGCGACGGTCAGCTGCACCTCGCCGGTCATGCCGTCGTAGGGGACGAGCGCGTTGTAGGCGTGCAGCCGCGCGGGCTTCGCCCGCCCCCGCGTTGCCGTCAGCTCCGCGAGCACCTCACGGCGCATCGCGTTGATCGCGGCAGCAGGAAGCTGGATGTCGCCGCCGAGCGCGGTTTTGACTGACGCACAGCGGTATGGCGTTCCGCCGGTCTTTGCCAGACGGCTCTCCAGATCTTCGCGCGTGAGCGCATGGTAGACGGCCTGCTCCGGCACGGGCCCGGTCGTTTTGCAGACGTTGCCCCGGTCGTCCTCGACGGCCAGCTGTGCGGGCCGCCCGGCCTGGAGCATGGCGTAAAAGTGTACGGGCACGAGCTGCGCCTCGCCGTTTTCATACGTCGCCCGGGCTGCGGCGAACAGCTCGGATGCATCCTCGCCCTCCTGCCGCGTGCCGAACATGTCCGGGCCCGTCTGGCCGAGGTAATAGCCCTGCGTGAAGCCCTGGCGCGAGAAGACCCGTTCGAGCTCCTCCATGTCGGCCTGCGTCACGCGCTTGCCATTCAGCGCCGCGCGGTATGCCTTCGTCACCACTGCGACATACTCGGGCCGCTTCATGCGGCCCTCGATCTTGAGGGATGCGACGCCCATCCGCTCAAGGTCGCGCAGATATTCAATGAGACAGTTGTCCTTCAGACTCAGCGGATAGCGGTTCTGGTCGAACCGGCCGTATCCGTAGGGCAGACGGCACGGCTGTGCGCACTGCCCGCGGTTGCCGGACCGGCGGCCAATGACGCCCGACAGATAGCACTGCCCGGAATAGCACATGCACAGCGCCCCGTGCACGAATACTTCGATCTCAACGGGGCTTCTGCGGCAGATGGCAGCGATCTCGTCGCGCGGCAGCTCCCGCGAGAGTACCACACGCGAACAGCCCAGCTCCGCCGCCGCGATGACGCCCTCAAGCGAGTGGATCGACATCTGCGTCGAGGCATGCACGGCGACCTCCGGCGCGATCTCACGGCACAGCTGAACCATGCCGATGTCCTGCACGATGAACGCGTCCACGCCCAGCGTCGCCGCCAGCCGGATCACGTCCGCCGCACGGGCCATCTCCCGGTCGGCCACGAGCGTGTTCAGCGTCAGATGCACGGCCACGCCGCGCACATGGCAGTAGACGATGGCCTCCTGCAGCTCGTCGGCGGAGAAATTCTTCGCGTTCATCCGCGCGTTGAACATGTCATATCCAAGATAGACCGCGTTGGCCCCGTTCTGTACGGCGGCGCGCAGTGCCTCCATCGACCCGGCGGGCGAGAGCAATTCGATCATAATATCGGTTCCTTTTTCGTATAATGAAGCCATTTTTGCGGAATGGCGTAAAAATCCGCATATCATTATAGCATAAAGAAGGAAAACAGAAAAGCCTTCCGCGGCGTTTTTTCCGGGATTTCTGTAAACTTTTTGTTGCTTTTCTGAAGCCGTGGGAGCAGGCAAAGCTGTAAACAGCCCTGCGGACACAATATTTTGTATTTCCCGACATTTCCTGCCACAAATTGTTGTGGGCACTGACGCGCTTTCGCGCAGTTTTGCACCGGCCGGCGCGTACAATAGAGGCACAGAAGCGGTGAAGGGAGCGAGACAGATGAGCAGACGGACAGGCATTCTGGAGAGCGGGCGGGTGCTGTTTTTACCCCTGAGCGGCATCCGCCCAAACCCGGCGCAGCCGCGGCGGATATTCGATCCGGCAGGACTTCAGGAGCTGGCGGAGTCGATCCGGCAGTACGGTGTGCTTCAGCCGCTCACGGTGCGCCGCCGCGCGGACGGATACGAGCTTGTGGCCGGCGAACGGCGTCTGCGCGCGGCGGGTATGGCCGGGCTGACGCTGGTGCCGTGCCTGGTGGCGTCGGTGGACAGCGAGGCGTCCGGCATGCTGGCGCTGGTGGAGAATTTACAGCGGCGCGACCTGGATTTCATCGAAGAGGCCGAAGGTCTTGCGCAGCTGATGAAAACGTGGCATCTCAGCCAGGAGCAGGCGGCGCGCAAGGTCGGCAAAAGCCAGCCGGCCGTAGCGAACAAGCTGCGCCTGCTCCGGCTTCCGCCTGCGGTGCTGGAGGCTGTGCGGGAAAACGGCCTCAGCGAGCGCCACGCCCGTGCACTGCTGAAGCTGCCGGACGAGCAGACGCAGCTGCGCGTGGTGGCGCAGATCGTGCAGGGCGGATGGACCGTTGCGCGGACGGAGCGCTGCATCGACCTGCTGCTCCAGCCGCCCGCGCCGCCGAAGCGGGAGCTCGGCGCCTTCTGCCTGCGCGACATGCGCGTGTTTTTCAACTCTGTGAACCACTCGCTCGAACTCATCCGCTCCGCCGGCGTCGATGCGCAGTCGCAGCGGCAGGAGACGGAGCGCGAGATCGTTCTCACCATCCGCATCCCGAAGCGGGAGGCAGCGGCACGCTGAGGCACGCGGGAAACAAACACTTTCCACATGGGAAAATCCGTGATTTCTGCATGTTCTGTCAAAACAACACATAATCCAACATTATATCGAAAAAAATTCGGAAAACATGGAAATTATGTTTGCAATTTCGGGGCAAGATGGTATAGTATGTACTTGTTTGAGAATCTAAAACGCAAAAACACCGGGCCGAAACGAGTGACGTTTCGCCCACATTGGAAAGGGGTAAACAAATGTCTCACAAGTACGTCTATCT
>DBLB01000042.1:0-876 GCA_002298695.1 Clostridiales bacterium UBA735
GCCTCCGGCTGGTCGCCGGTCGGCCTGTAGTCAGAAACAAGCTGAAAATCCATGGTTTCCTCCGGTTTCGGGTGAATTATAGCAGCACGCCGTCATCAGCCAGGGAGACAAAGTCGTCGTCCGCCACGATGATATGATCGACCAGCAGCACGTCGACCGCATCAAGCGCGGATTTGACGATGCGCGTCACCTGGCGGTCCTCCTCGCTGGGCAGGGCCACGCCGGACGGGTGGTTGTGCGCGAGCACGACGGAGGTGGCGTTGGCGGCCAGCGCCGCCTTGACGACCTTGCGCACGGAGATTCCGGCGGCGTTGACGTCGCCGCTCTGAATGAGGACGCAGTCGAGCGCCTTGCACTTTGCATCGAGACA
Source organism: Clostridiales bacterium UBA735 (assembly GCA_002298695.1). Lineage (GTDB taxonomy): Bacteria > Bacillota > Clostridia > Oscillospirales > Oscillospiraceae > CAG-170. The sequence goes on from DBLB01000042.1 coordinate 371, forward strand.
GAGCAGGTAGACCTGCTCCTCCTGCGCGCCGTGGAAATACGGCACGAGGTACTGGCCGCATTGTGAGGTGGTCGTCAGGACGGAGAATGCGCCGGAACGGCTGATAAGATGGCGGCGTTCGAGCTGGGGAATCAGCGCCAGCAGCTCCGCCGCCGCGTCCCCGACGCCAGGAACCTTCTTCAGCTCGGAGAGCGGGGCCTCCAGCACGCCGGCCAGCGTGCCGAAGCGCTGGAGCAGCGCATGGGCGATCGGATTGGTGTCCTGCCGCGCGTAGACATAGTACAGCAGCATCTCAAGCACCTGCACGTCGGACAGAGAGTCCATACCGGACTGGCGCAGCTGTTTTCGCATTCGTTCCCGATGCCCTTCGTGCATGGCGTCACCTGCTTTCGTCAGAGAAGTCGTTTGAGATACTGGCCGGTGTAGCTTGCCGGGCAGGCGGCGACCTGTTCCGGCGTTCCAGCGGCGACGATCGTGCCGCCGGCGCTGCCGCCCTCGGGGCCGAG
>DBLB01000042.1:944-1116 GCA_002298695.1 Clostridiales bacterium UBA735
TCGAGATTGTGCTCAATGACAAGCACTGTGTTGCCGGCGTCGACGAGCTTTTGCAGCACCTCGATGAGCTTGTGGACGTCAGCCATGTGCAGGCCCGTTGTCGGTTCGTCGAGGATGTAGAACGTCCGACCGGTGGAACGCTTGGAGAGTTCGGTCGCGAGCTTGACGCGCT
>DBLB01000042.1:1167-3433 GCA_002298695.1 Clostridiales bacterium UBA735
ACGCGCTGCGCCTCGCCGCCGGAGAGCGTTGTGGAGCTCTGCCCGAGCTTGATATAGCCGAGGCCGACGTCGACCAGCGTCTGGATGCGGTTTCGGATCTTCGGCAGATTGTCGAAGAAGCCGAGCGCCTCCTCCGCCGTCATGTCGAGCACATCCGCGATGCTCTTGCCCTTGTAGAGGACCTCGAGCGTCTCGCGGTTATAGCGCTTGCCGTGGCAGACCTCGCACGGGACATAGACGTCCGCGAGGAAGTGCATCTCGATCTTCACGAGGCCGTTGCCCGCGCACGCCTCACACCGGCCACCCTTCGTGTTGAACGAGAAGCGGCCTGGGCCGTAGCCGCGCGCGCGCGCGTCCGACGTGGACGCGAACAGGTCGCGGATGTCGTTGAAGAGGTTCGTATACGTTGCCGGGTTGGACGACGGCATGCGCCCGATCGGACTCTGGTCGATGGCGACGACCTTATCGAGGTGCTCCAGCCCCTCGATGGCGCGGAACTTGCCGGGGCGCATGCGCGCGTGATTGAGACTGGACGCCAGCTTCTTGTGGATGATCTCATTGACGAGGCTGGACTTGCCGGAGCCGGACACGCCGGTCACGCACGTGAATGTGCCGAGCGGGATCTCCACGTCGATATTTTTGAGGTTGTTTTCCGCCGCGCCGAAGACGCGCAGGAAATTTCCGTTGCCCGTCCGGCGCTCCGCCGGAACGGGAATTTTCTTTTTCCCGGACAGATACTGCCCGGTGATCGAGCGCGGCTCCGCGATGATGTCCTCCACGGTGCCTGCCGCGACGATCTCGCCGCCGTGGATGCCCGCGCCGGGGCCGACGTCGACGATGTAATCCGCCGCGCACATCGTGTCCTCGTCGTGCTCGACGACAAGGACGGTGTTGCCGAGGTCGCGCAGCCGGCGCAGCGTATCGAGCAGCTTATCGTTGTCACGCTGGTGCAGGCCGATGGACGGCTCGTCGAGGATATAGAGCACGCCCATCAGGCTCGAGCCGATCTGCGTGGCGAGGCGGATGCGCTGGCTTTCGCCGCCGGAGAGCGTTGCCGCCGAGCGCGAGAGCGTCAGATAGCGGAGGCCGACGGCCTGCAAAAATTCGAGGCGCGAGCGAATTTCGCGCAGGATCTGCTCCGCGATGACGGCCATATTGCCCGTGAGCTTCAGCTCGTTCATGAATTTCAGCTCCTCCGAGACCGGCATTTCGCAGAAATCCATGATGCTCATGCCGCCGACGGTCACGGCGAGGCTGACGTCGGTCAGGCGCTTGCCATGGCACTTGGGACAGGGACGCTCGGACATGCAGGCTTCCAGCTCGCGGCGCATGGCGTCCGACTGCGTTTCCTGAAGGCGGCGCTCGACGTTGTTCACGATGCCCTCAAACGGGCGCTCGAGCGTGCCGCGGCCGTTGGCGCGGTCATAGTAGATGGTGAGGTTTTCCCCTTTTGTGCCGTACAGGATGGCGTCGATGGCCTCCTTCGGCAGGTCGCGGATGGGCTCGGTGAGAGAGAAGTGATATTTTCTTGCCAGCGCCTCGAAATACATCCGGGCGATGGAATCGTCCTTCAGCGTGCTCCAGCCGGAGGACTGGATGGCCCCGTCGAGAAGAGATCTGTCCCAGTCCGGGATGATCAGCTCGGGGTCGGCCACAAGCTGTGTGCCGAGGCCTGTGCAGACCGGGCATGCACCATAGGGATTGTTGAACGAGAACATCCGGGGCGAAAGCTCCGGCAGGCTGATGCCGCAGTCCTCGCAGGCATAGTTCTGTGAGAACATCGTGTCGCGGTCGTCTGCGACCTCGTTCAGAATGACGAGACCGCCGGAGAGGTTCGCGGCCGTCTCCACCGAGTCGGTCAGCCGCCGGGCAAGGTCGGGCTTCATCACGAGGCGGTCGATGACGACCTCGATGCTGTGCTTTTTGTTCTTGTCGAGGGAAATTTCCTCGGTCAGGTCATAGATGCTGCCGTCGACGCGGACACGGGCATAACCGCCCTTGCGGGCGTCCTCAAAGATCTTCTGGTGCGTGCCCTTCTTGCTGCGGGCGACCGGTGAGAGGATCTGGAACCGCGTTCGCTCCGGCAGGGCCATGATCTGGTCGACGATCTGGTCGATCGTCTGCCGCTTGATCTCTTTCCCACATTTCGGGCAGTGCGGCGTGCCGCACCGTGCCCATAAAAGGCGCAGATAGTCGTAAATTTCCGTCACAGTGCCGACGGTCGAGCGCGGATTGCGGCTGGTCGTCTTCTGGTCGATGGAGATGG
>DBLB01000042.1:3446-4356 GCA_002298695.1 Clostridiales bacterium UBA735
ACGTCCGGCTTGTCCATCTGCCCTAAAAACATCCGGGCATAGGATGAGAGAGACTCGACATAGCGGCGCTGCCCCTCGGCATAGATCGTATCGAAGGCCAGGCTCGATTTGCCAGACCCCGAAAGCCCCGTCAGCACCACGAGCTTGTCCCGCGGGATGCTGACGCTGACATTTTTCAGATTGTTGGCGCGAGCGCCCTGTACATGGATGGTATCGGTCATAGATGTGCTCCTTGCGGGCGCAGAGGCGCCCTGTTTCGTCCCTCTATTATACCAGATACAGCTTCATTCTACAAGTAAAATTTTCAAACAAAAGTTCTTCGATCTGGAATGCCGCCCTTGTCAGCGGGCGAAAAATTTGCTATACTGAATTATCATGTATTGAAGGAGGGGATGAAGATGCGGAGACCGCAGGTACGCAATCTGCCAAAGCTGCTGTTTCAGCGCGTCGTCGCTGTTTCACTCGGCATTTTACTGCAAATCATCTTCGTCCTGGTCGGCGTTGTCTGGCTGCGGGATTACCGCTGGTGGATGCGCACGGCGCTCAGCGTGCTGTCTTGGGTGGCAGTCGTCAGGATCATCTGCGGACGAGACAATCCGTCCTATAAAATTGCCTGGATCGTGCTGGTGCTGGCACTCCCGGTCGCGGGACTGACCATCTATCTGCTGTTCGGCGGCAACAAGGTCTCCTCGCATGAGACGCGCAAAATGGCCGGCATCGAGCAGGCCACAACGAACGCCCTCCGGCAGGATCCGGCGGTGCTGGATGCGATTGCCGCGCGGGGCGACGCGGCGTACAACCATGCGCGCTATCTGCTCTCGGCGGCGCATTATCCGGTCTATCAGAATTCCGCAGCGACGTATTTTTCGAGCGGCGAGGACTGCTTTGCAGCCATGCTGCGGGAGCTGGA
>DBLB01000047.1:0-15074 GCA_002298695.1 Clostridiales bacterium UBA735
TCTGCTTCTGGGAGACGGACATGTCGTAGATCTTTTTGGTGGGATCGATATCAAAGCCGTACCGCTCGCAGATCTCCTTGACCTTTGCGTTGGCGGCCTTGATGTCAAGCTTGCCCGGCTCGTCAAGGCCGAGGACGATGTTCTCCGCCGCGGTGAACACGTCCACGAGCTTGTAGTGCTGGTGGATCATGCCGATGTGGTTGTCAAAGGCGTCCTTCGGCGAGCGGATGGAGGTGAGCACGCCGTTGACGTAAATTTCACCCTCGTCGGGGAAGTAGATGCCGGCGAGCATATTCATCAGCGTCGTCTTTCCGCTGCCGTTTTCACCGAGCAGGGAAAGGATCTCGCCCCGGTTGATGGTCAGGTCGATGCTGTCGTTGGCAACGACCTTGCCAAAGCGCTTGGTGATGTGTCTGAGTTCAACTGCACAGTTGTTGTCCAAGGTCCTGTCATCCTTTCTTTCGAACCCGACCGGCGCGAGACCGACGGCCGGGTTCAGGCTGCAGCCACCTTACCGGAGAGGGGGGACCGCGTCTCCGATAATTGCTGATTATTCAATACCTATACTAACATAATTCAAGCATGATGTAAATGGAAAAGCTATCGTCGAATCCGTCAAAAATCGGAAGAAAAAACCGGAATAATCCACAAAAAGTTTGATTCCCTAAAAAATTTTCAGTAAAAAGTTAAAAAAAGGAAGCCGCCCGCAGGCGGCTTCCTTTGCTGTAAGAGGTATCTTAGAACGCGGAGTTGAGCCACTCGATACCGTCGATCTGGATGGCGAAGTAAGGAGCGGACTGGAAGTAGGACTCGTGGAACGCGCCGTCGAACACGGCCTCCTCGGAGTCGGGGGTGAAGTCGCCGTCGGTGTCGAGCGCGAAGGCGGTGGTCAGGGTCTCGCCGTTCACAGTGAAGGTGGAGGTGTCGAACACCTGGATGGAGCCGTCGGCAAGGCCGGCCTCGACCTCGGCGAGCTTTTCAGCAGTTCCGGGCGCAGCAATGGCCTCGTTCAGCGGAGTCATGACAACTTCGCCTTCCGCCATGCCATGGCACCAGTCCTGCTCGAGCTCGGTGCCGTTGACAACGCACTCGATGGCATGGACAAAGTAGTTTGTCCAGTCGATGCGGGTACCGATCAGAGAAGCATCGGGCGCGATAGAGATCATGTCGTTGTTGTAACCGGTGTGGTACACGCCGCCAGCCTGCGCGGCAGTCGCCGGGGTGGTGTTATCGGAGTGCTGGGAAATGACGATGCAGCCGAGGTCGATCAAGGCCTTTGCAGCGTCCGCTTCCGCGGTGGCATCGGACCAGGAGCCGACGAACTGGACCTTCATGGTCGCGCTCGGGCAGACACTGCGGGCGCCCAGATAGTAAGCGGTGAAGCCGGAGACGACCTCCGCGAAGGAGTACGCGCCGACGTAGCCAATGACAGCCTGATCTTCGGTGATCTCGCCGTCGTCGATGAGCTGCTGCATCTTCATGCCGGCCACGACGCCAGCAACATAGCGGCCTTCATAGATCTTGGCGAATGCGTTATGCGTATTGGCAAGATCATCATACAGACTGCCCTGGTTGGTCATGCCGACAAACTGGATATCGGGATATTCAGCCGCGACCGTCAGCATGGCGGGCTCATGGCCGTAGGAGTTGTTGAAGATGATCTCGCAGCCGTCCTCGGCCAGCTCTTCGTTGGCAACGGCAACGGGGTCGCCCTCAATGAGGTTCCACTTGATGACCCATTCGACATTGATGCCTTCGGCCTTCAGCTTCTCGTCGGCAGCTTCTTTGCCGCGCATGAAGTTGTAGGTGTAGCCCTGGTCGTTCTCATCGCCAATGAGGACGAGGCCAACCTTGATGGACTTGCCCTCTTCGGCGGTATCGGCGGTATCGGCGGTATCGGCAGTGTCGGCGGTGTCGGCGGTGGTTTCGGTCGTGTCGGCGGTATCGGCGCTATCGTTCTTGGCGGTGTCATCCGTGGTCTTGGACGCACAGGCAGCCAGGGCGAATACCATCACAAGCGCCAGGAGCAAAGCGATGATCTTTTTCATTCTTTTGGTTCCTCCTAAAAATTTTTCAGGCAGCACAGGCCGCCTGTCCGGATCCTCCCACTTTCGGCATGGTCAAATCCACGTATTTATTTTACAGAACTTTTACCAAAAATGCAATGAGTTTTTTCTGAAATTTCAAAGCATTTATCAACAAAAGCGCCAGCAAAAGCTAAAAAATTTTTAGCATTTTTCACGGTTTGGTAATTATCCACGAAAACACCCCCAGAGATTTCGTCAACAATAACAAGGAACTGGTGCTGCCGTTCTCCAGTGAAATATGGTATGATAAAAGAGCACAGAACGTATGATTTCATACCTGTGCTGAAGGAGTACGATAGAACTTGAAAAATTTTGTATTGAAAGGCGACCTCTGCTGGAGTCTGAACACCGACGCGATGGAAACGCTGGAGGGCGGATATCTTGTCTGTGAGGATGGACGGGTCGCAGGAGTGTTCCCGGCGCTGCCGGAGCGATCTTCCCATCTTCCGCTGCTGGATTACAGCAGGAAGCTGATCTTGCCCGGCATGACCGACCTGCATGTCCATGCGCCGCAGTTTGCCTTCCGCGGCCTCGGCATGGATCTCGAGCTGCTCGAGTGGCTGAACACCTATACGTTCCCCGAAGAATCGAAATATGCCGATCTCGAATACGCCGAGCGGGCCTATACCAGCTTTGTGGAGCATCTGCGCCGCAGCACGACGACGCGCGCGGCCATCTTCGCCACGATCCATCTGCCCGCCACGCGGCTGCTGATGGAAAAGCTGGAGGCATCGGGCCTTGTCACCTACGTCGGCAAGGTCAACATGAACCGCAACTGTCCGCCGTATCTGCGCGAGCTGTCGACGAACCACTCGCTGCGCGACACCGAGCGCTGGATCCTCGATACCAGGGATGCTTTCCGGCGGACGAAGCCCATCCTCACGCCGCGCTTCATCCCGTCCTGCACGGATGATCTGATGTTCGGCCTCGCGCGGCTGCGCGAGCAATATGACCTGCCGGTGCAGAGCCACCTGTCCGAAAATTACAGCGAGATCGACTGGATCCGCGAGCTCTGCCCCAAGAGCAAGTTCTACGGCGACGCCTATGACCAGTTCGGCCTGTTCGGCGGCGGCTATCCCTGCATCATGGCGCACTGCGTCCACTCCAGCGAGGCCGAGGAGGAGCGGATGCTCCAGAACGGCGTCTTTGTGGCGCACTCGCCGGAATCGAACATGAACCTCTCCTCCGGCGTCGCGCCCATCAGCCGCTATCTGAAGCACGGGTTGCATGTGGGTCTTGCCACAGATGTTGCCGGAGGCAGCCACGAAAATCTGCTCCGCGCCATGGCGCACGCCATCCAGGCGTCGAAGCTCCGCTGGCGGCTCTACGACCAGGAGGTCGCGCCGCTGACGTTCGATCAGGCGTTTTATATCGCGACAATGGGCGGCGGCGCATTTTTCGGCAAGGTCGGCACGTTTGCCGCGGGCTATGAGCTGGACGCAGTCGTCCTCGACGATGCGTCGCTCGACCATCCGCAGCCGCTTTCCGTGCGCGACCGCGTGGAGCGCGCAGCCTATCTCGCCGATGAACGCAATGTAATGGCCAAATTTGTGGCGGGCGAACAAATCTTCTGACAGTTTCACTGGGTGAATTGTGCGGGAATGTTCTTGTTTTTTCCCCGGTTCCTTATTATAATGATGCTCGTATAAAAATCATTTCCCGGAGGAACCCTGACCCATGAAAAAGCTGAACACCCGCCAGATCGCGCTGAACGGCATCGTCGCCGGTCTTTATGCCGCCATCACCATTCTGACCGCCTCGTTCGCCTACGGAAATATCCAGTTCCGCATCTCTGAGGCGCTGATGATGCTGCTCCTGTTCGAGCCGCATCTGACCGTCGGACTGACCATTGGCTGCCTGATCGCAAACCTGTTTTCCACAGTCTCCGTGCTCGACATCGTCATCGGCACGGCCGCGACGCTGCTGGCCTGCCTGCTCACCACGCGCATCAAAAAGCCGTGGCTCGCCCCGCTGCCCACGATCCTCGTCAACGCCGTACTGGTTGGCGCGATGCTCTCGTGGCTCTATATGCCAGCTGAGCAGTTCTGGTACGGCCTGCTTGTCTTCGGCAGCGAGGTTGGCGCGGGCGAGGCCGCCGTGCTCTACGTGCTCGGCATCCCGCTCTACTATGCCATGAAGAAAACGAATTTCATCGAAAAACTGCTGCACCCGAAACATTGACTTTTTGAAAGGAAGCTGGATCCATGAAACTGCTGCTCAAGGGCGGAACGATCGTCTCCGCCGCCGGTTCGAAGATCGCCGATCTGCTGATCGAGGACGAAAAGATCGTCCGCGTCGGGGAACACCTGACGGACGCGGAGGCCACAGTCGTCCCGATGGAGGGCAAGCTGCTCTTCCCCGGCTTCATCGACGCGCACACGCACTTCGACCTCGATGTCTGCAACACCACGACCGCCGATGATTTCGATACCGGCACGCGCAGCGCGCTGCGCGGCGGCACGACGATGGTCGTCGATTTTGCCTGCCCGAACAAGGGCGAGACGCTGCAATACGGCCTCGATCTCTGGCACAAAAAGGCCGACGGCCGCTCGAGCTGCGATTACAGCTTCCACATGACCATCGACGACTGGAACGACACCATCAAATCCGAAATTCCGAAGATGTTCGAGCAGGGCGTCTCGTCGTTCAAGATGTACATGACCTATCCGGCCATGATGATCGGCGACAAAGACCTGTTCTACGCCCTCGAAGAACTGAAAAAATACGGCGGCATCGCCGGCGTCCACTGTGAGAACGCAGGTGTCATCGACGCGCTCATCGAGCAGCACAAGGCCGCGGGCGACGTAGGGCCCTCTGCGCATCCGCGCTGCCGCCCGAATCCGCTCGAGGCCGAGGCCGTGGCGCATCTGCTGCGCATCGCCGAGGTCGCGGACGTTCCGGTCGTGATCGTCCACCTGAGCACGAAGGAGTCGCTTTCCGAGGTTGCCGCGGCCCGTGCGCGCGGCCAGAAGGTCTACGTCGAGACGTGCCCGCACTATCTGCTGCTCGACGACAGCCGCTATGACCAGCCGGACTATTCCGCCGCGGCCCGCTTCGTCTGCGCGCCGCCGCTGCGCAAGCAGGCCGATCAAGAGGCCCTCTGGGCCGCGCTGGCGGACGGCACCATCCAGACCGTCTCCACCGACCATTGCAGCTTCACCCTGAAGCAGAAGGACGCCGGAAAGGGCGACTTCACGAAGATCCCCGGCGGTCTGCCCGGCGTGGAGCCGCGCGGCATTCTGCTCTACTCTGAGGGCGTGGCCAAGGGCCGCATCACGAAGGAGAAGATGGCAGAAGTTCTGGCCGAGAATCCCGCGAAGCTCTACGGCGCGTATCCGCGCAAGGGCGTCCTCGCCGAGGGCAGCGACGCGGACATCGTTGTCATCGACCCGGCCAAGACCGGCCTCATCACCGCGTCCGACCAGATCGCGAACGTCGACTATACCCCGTTCGAGGGCTTCCGGACCAACGGTGTCATCGAGCAGGTCTATCTGCGCGGCCAGCTCGCCGTCGACCGCGGCGAGGTCCGGACCGGCAAGATCGGCCAGTTCATTCCGCGCGGCAAGAACAGCCTGTAATCACGAAAAACGCCGACGGCGCACCGGAATTCCGGTGCGCCGTCAGCGTGTCGAAAAAGTCTTTTCGCCCCGCTGCCTGTCCAGCTTTTCAAGTTTGAAAAGCTGTTTGATTGAACGCGAAGGGGGCCTTTTGCCCCCTTCTCCATACCCCCGCGGCTCTGTCTCAGAACTGCATCTCATCGTTTTTTGACAGTCTCTCGCGGCGCACCGGAATTCCGGTGCGCCGCTTCTTCATCATAAAAAACCGCCGCCCCGGAGACCGGAACGGCAGTAAAAGGGGGCAAATTCAGTTCTTTTCCTTGCAGATCTTGCCGATGAACTCATCCATTTTCTTGAGTTCATCCCGGTCAACTTCATTCAGGAACGCCATCAGCTTTGCCTCGTCCTCGCGGCGGGAGGCAAACAGCTCCAGCGTATCGCCGGCTTCACCCAGCAGGCGGCCCAGCGCAATGTACTCGCTCAGCGAGCTTTTCAGATTGAAAACGTCACCCTCCGGACTCTTGAGGTACACATCGCCTTCACACTCGTGGATGACTTTGCGGAACTCTTCGACTTCCTTGATGTTTTTCAGTTTCATGGTTCCAAACCTCCTTGTGATTTCTTAGACATCTCTTAAAACCGAACACAGTGTATCTGAATCAGCGGGAAAATGCAAGGGGGAATTTTTATGAAATGCACAAAATAACAGTATTATTTTTGTGCAAAATCAACATAATCCAGGTAGCGGTGGAGCGCAGCCTGCCGAGAATCTGTGCCGAGCGCGAGGATGTGCGCAGCAGAAAGATCAAACTCGTAGTGGGTGCGGCCATCGTCTGCTTCCTCGATGCTCGTCCAGAGATCGAGGACGAGGCCATCGAATTCCTTCGTGCCGTAGACCTCATGGACGATCGTCGTCATCGGCTGGCCGGCAGCGGTGTTGAAATTGCCCTGCCAGCGTTTGTTTTTGCGTTCGAGGTGGAGCGTCATATCGTTCAGCTCATCATAGCCGGAGATCGTCAGCGTACCGTCGAAGCACGTACCGCCAATGACGCTGCTTGTCAGCGTGCCCTCGATCGTGACGGTGTGAGCCTCGGCGAAGTCCTCGTCGTCGACCGCATACTCCGTTGCCGCGCCAGACCATGCGACCGGCGTCTGGTGCGGGACGAACAGGGAGATGACGATATAGAGCACGATCAGGACCGCAGTGAAACCGAACAGGAATGTCCGGTTCCGGTAAAACCAGTTGTTTTCTTTCTCGTTCATGGCATCTCCTTCATAAAAATTCAGAATTTATTCAAATCTCAGGCCTTGCATCCAGCATCGGACGCTGGTATACTGGTAACAGTTCCATAAAAATTCAGAAACAAAAAGTTACAGGTCCAGAAGTGGAGGGATGCCATGGTTTAGGAGAGATAAACTGTTTTTTACACAACCAACCAATCACGAAGCGGGCGCGCAGCGCTCGCTTCGTTTTATTCGGCCCAGAGACTGGCCGGATAGCGTCCCTCGGCCTTCATGCGCGCGATCGCGGCCTGCACGGAAGCGAGGTCCTCATGATAGGTCACGCCGTACCAGACCTCGCTGCACGGCAGCACACGCACGCGGGCCGCACCGGATTGCAGCTGCGCATTGACGACAGACGGCAGATAAAACTCGCATTTCATCGGATTCTGCGGGACTTCCTTCGCATAAAAGTCCGGGAAGCGCGCCCAGAGCTCTGTCAGCATCTTCGGCGTGAAGCCCCAGAAGTTCATCGAAACAACGCTTGCGCCGGACAGCGGATAAAACGTCTCGCCGTCCTCGGTATAGGCAGCGTCCTCGCCGCGCTTGAAAATTTTCGTCCGCTCCACCACGTCGCGCAGCATCCCGTCCTGCACGTCGCAAATTCCGCGTGCGACCGAACCAAACTCCGTCACCGTGTTGCGCAGGTGATAGCCCACCATGGCATAGCACGCGGGATCGTCGTTTGATTTCAGGAACTGATACATGGCCGAAAAAGCCTCCGGCCCGTAGAAATCGTCGGAGTTGAGCACGGCGAATGGTCCGTCGATCACATCGCGGCAGCACATCACGGCGTGCCCCGTTCCCCACGGCTTGACGCGCCCCTCGGGTACACTCAGGCCGTCCGGGATGTTCTCCAGTTCCTGATAGACATAGCGGACTTCGAAATGCGGCTCCATCCGCCGGCCGATCGTCTCATGGAACATCTGCGCGTGCTCCTTTTTGATGATGAAGGCCACGCGGCGGAAACCCGCCCGGTATGCGTCGCAAAGCGAAAAATCGATGATGAAATGCCCCTCCGGGTCGACCGGCGTCATCTGTTTCAGCCCGCCGAAGCGGCTGCCCATTCCGGCCGCCATAATCACCAGGGTCGGTTCACGATCCATGCAAAATCGTCCTCCTGTGTAAATACTACAGTTTGATTATACCGGGCTTTCACGGAAAAAGCAAGCGGTAAACCATTGAACTGCATGCTTCGGATTTGTTGACTTTTCTCCACGGACATGCTATATTAAGCATACTTTTCTGGGAGGCGACGGAATGGGAATCGTTGAATTACTGCTGCTTGCGGTGGGGCTGTCGATGGATGCCTTCGCCGTTTCGGTCTGTAAGGGACTGTCGGCAAGGCAGCTCAGTTGGAAACATTATCTGACGATCGGCCTCTGGTTCGGCGGCTTTCAGGCCCTCATGCCAACGATCGGCTATTTTCTCGGTTCCACATTTGAATCCTACATCACAGCAGTCGACCATTGGGTGGCATTTCTGCTGCTGGGCTTCATCGGCGCAAACATGATCCGCGAGGGGCTGAGCAAGGGCGAACCCGAAGAGAGCAACGATTCCTTCTCGTTCAAGACCATGCTCGTGCTGGCCGTTGCGACCAGCATCGACGCGCTGGCCGTTGGCATCACGTTCGCCCTGCTGGACGGCATAGAACTGCCCGTCGCCGTCAGCATCATCGGCGCGACGACCTTCCTGATCTCCGCCGCGGGCCTGAAGGTCGGCAACGTCTTCGGCCTGCGCTACAAACGCCGCGCAGAAATTGCCGGCGGCGCAATTCTGATCCTGCTCGGCATCAAGATCCTGCTCGAGCACCTCGGTCTCCTCTGATACCGAACGGCAGTTCCGTTCGCAGGCGTACAAAAAACAAAATCAGCGCCCCGGCTTCCGCCGGGGCGCTGTTGCGTGATTCAGTCCATGAACCGGGAGATATAATCAGGCGCGTCCTTCGGTTCGCCTGGGATGGTAAACGTGAACGCTACGCCCTTTTCCGCGGAGAACAGACTGCACCAGTCCAGGAAGCTCTCGGTCTCCACGGGATCCTTGCTGCGTGCGACCTTGTACAGATCATCGACAAAAATGTGTGAAATATCGAAATTTCCTGCATGCAGGCCGCTCAGGAAGCCGCGCAGGAACGTATAACTGCCCGAAGCATACTCGCTTGCATCGATCAGCCGCACGCGGTGATCCACATCAAAGCGAAGCGCATTTCCGTTCTCAATGCAGACCATGCTGCCGGTTTCGTGCTTGACGGAATTGTTGATCGCATTCATCAGCAGTTTGGTCTTGCCGGAGCCCTCAGGCCCCATCATGATATTAACCATAGGGCATTCCTCCTTTTCGCTATCTGTATTCTATCAGTTTTCCGAGGGAAAGACAAGCCCGCCGCACGGAAAAGTTATAAAGTTTTTATGAATCCTGCCCGAGCGCCTGCGCGGCGAGGACGCGGGCGGGCGAGAGCGTCTTCGGCGCGAGCGGGTCGACCCCGCTGGCGGCGGAGCAGATGGCGTTCGAGAGCTCAAAGAAGTAGAACAGCTCACCGGCCTGCGGTGCGTCGAGCGCGCCGCACTCCAACTGGATGAGCGGTATGCCCGCGGTATCCTGCGCGGTAATATAGGCATCCAGCGTGCGGCTGGCAACGGTTTCCAGCGCAGTGTCGGCCAGATGGCCGAGACCGTCGTAGTCCTTCCAGTCCAGCTCTACGTGCAGGCGCTGGGCGGGGTCGGGCGTGGGGCGGAGCAGCGTCTGGAACACCGGATAACGTCCGCTGGTGAGCATGGCATCGAGCGCATCAAGACTCTGCGGCAGAGGATAGGCTGCCGGAAGCACGCCCATACCGGCCTGACACATGCGGCGCAGAACGGCCTGCCGCCACCATGCGCCGAACGCACCGAACCGGCCGGGCGTCAGCAGAAATTCGTTGGTGCGCCCTCGGTTGGCCAGCGCATAGCGCGCGCCGGAATACATCCAGACCGGGTTTTCAAATGCGCGCAGGTCGTAATCGCCATAGGCGCTTACCGCGCCCTCCCAGAACGAGAGCGGGTCGACGCCGGCGGCCGCAAGCGGCAGCAGCGTCGCAGCGGTCAGTGCGCTGAACGCGCCGCCCGGTTCCGTCGGCATGGGAAGGAACGTACACCCCTCCTCTTTTGCCATGACGGCCATCGGGGAATCCGGGAGTGCTGTGACAAAAATACGGTTTTTGGCGTCCTTGCCGTAGCGGCGCTCCATCATCCATCGTACCGCGCGGGAGGTAATGGCAGCCTCAGGTTCCGGCTGTGCCGGCAGAATGAGCTGCAAGCAGAAGTCGCGGCCCTCCAGCTGGTCAAACAGGGAGAGATAGTCCTCCGAGGACATACGGTCGCCGGTGAACAGAACAGCCGGACGGCCCTTGTGCGCAGGGTTGGTAAGCAGGCGGACGGCAGCGCGGGCCCCAAGCCAGCTCTCGCCCATGCCGACGACGACCAGCAGATCTGCCTGCCGGCAGACGGCGTCCGCCGCGCGTTCGACCGCGCCGATGGTGCGGGCGACGGCGGCGTCGTTTGCGCCAAGCCAGCCGAGAAAATCGGAAAAACCGGGTTGATTGCGCCGCAGCCGCAGATGCGCGTCAAACAGGTCCTTTTCCGAGGACAGCAGATTCGGCAGGCTGACGCAGCTCCAGATATTTGAAAGTTCGACAGTGATCATGAAAAACCTCCTGATGCGGAGAATCGGGATGGACACAGTATACTACACTTTTCCGGAAAAGGCCAGTTTTTCGTGCGGCCGGGCGAAAAAATGCATGCCTGCCGCAAAACATTTTTGATGCACAGAAAAAACTGCCGCCCGTGCTCCCCGCCCAGACGCGCCCTGCCGGACAGGCCGCGTGCAGGATCCGGGACATTCGTGATCGCGCCTTGCAGAGAACGCCTCTGTCCGCCTGCCACATGCCGTCCGGCCCTTCAGCCGCGCAATTTCTGCGCGGCGATTTCTCTTTTTTTACATTTTTCCCGCAGATCGTTTATAAAAGATTCACACATCTGCGGAAAACATCTGTATAATTAGTTCTTGAAATCACGGATAAAGGAGGGATCGTTTTGGACAGAGACCCGTACCAGGTGCTCGGCGTATCGCCGAACGCCAGTGAGGACGAGATCCGGCAGGCCTACCGCACCCTGGCCAAAAAATACCACCCCGACCTCAATCCGAACGACCCCGCCGCGGCACAGAAGATGAACGAGGTCAACGAGGCGTATGATCTTCTGAAAAACCCGCAGGCATACCGCCAGCAGCAGGCGCAGCAGCGCTATGCCCAGCAGGCCCGCCAGCAGTACCAGAATCAGCAGTACGCCGACCCGTTCTCCGCCTTCTGGGGCGCACAGAATCAGGATTCCTCTCACCCTCACTATACCTACACCTATTATACCAACTACCGTCCGCAGCAAAACAGCACCGACGACCGGAATCCGAACCAGAATCAGTATCAATGGACGTATCGCCACACCCGGCGGCGCGGCGGCATTCTGGGCAAGATCTTCCTGGTCTATCTGCTGTTCCAGCTGTTCTATATGCTGTTCGGCGGATGCAGCTACCGCTACTACACCTATCCGTATGATTACTATACCTACGGCGACGGCAGCAGCTATTCCGACACTTACCAGCGCGACAGCCAGCAAACTGCTCCCTACAATGGCTACGGCTTCGGCAGCCAGCAAAGCGCAGATGCGCAGGAGGGCTGAACCGTGCGTCTTTTTTCGAAAAAACCTGCCGCGCCGGACGAGGCGTTCGAGGCGCTGCGCGGCGAATATCAGAATTACCGCCGCCGTACGGCCGCGCAGCTCGAGCGTGCGGAGCGTGACGGCATGAAGAAGGCAGTGCTCGCGCTGCTGCCGCTCTATGACGATCTTTCCCACGCGCTGGATGCGCCGTGCACCGACGCGGCATACTATCACGGCATCGAACTTCTGATGCAGAAGCTCCTGGCCCAGCTGGCCTCGCTCGGCGTGCAGCCGATGGACAGCCTCGGCAAATGCTTCAATCCCGCCTACCACGAGGCCGTCGGCCATGTGGAGGATCCGGCAAAGCACGCCGAAGAGATCGTGCAGGTCGTCCGTACCGGCTTTACGATGAACGAGGATGTCATCCGCCACGCAAAGGTCATCGTGGCCAATTAACCCAGTAAACCGGAGGAATGTAGTTTATGTCTAAAATCATTGGGATCGATCTCGGCACGACCAACTCCTGCGTTGCAGTCATGGAGGGCGGCGAACCCGTCATCATTCCGAACGCAGAGGGCGGGCGCACCACGCCGTCCGTCGTCGCATTTTCCAAAACTGGCGAGCGCATGGTCGGCAGCCTCGCCAAGCGGCAGGCCGTCACAAACCACGACCGTACCATTTCCTCCATCAAGCGCCAGATGGGCACAAATTACAAAGTGAACATTGACGGCCACAAATATACTCCGCAGGAAATTTCAGCCATGATCCTGCAAAAGCTCAAATCCGACGCCGAGGCGTACCTCGGCGAACCGGTCACAGAGGCCGTCATCACAGTTCCCGCCTACTTCACCGACGCCCAGCGTCAGGCCACGAAGGACGCGGGCAAGATCGCGGGACTGAATGTCCAGCGCATCATCAACGAGCCGACTGCCGCCGCCCTCGCCTACGGCATCGACAAGGAGGCCGAGCAGAAGATCATGGTCTATGACCTCGGCGGCGGCACGTTCGACGTCTCCATCCTCGACATCTCCTCCGGCGTCATCGAGGTCCTTGCTACCGCGGGCAACAACCACCTCGGCGGCGATGATTTTGACCAGTGCATCGTCGATTATCTCGTGCAGGAGTTCAAAAAGGAAAACAAGATCGACCTCTCGCGCGACGCCGCCGCGATGCAGCGCATCCGCGAGGCCGCGGAAAAGGCCAAGATCGAGCTGTCAGCCATGACGCAGACGACGGTCGAGCTGCCCTACATCACCGTCGGCAAAAACGGCCCGCTGCATATGGACATTCCGCTTTCCCGCGCAAAGTTCAACGACCTCACCTGCCACCTCGTGCAGGCCACGCGCGAACCGGTCAATCAGGCCATCAACGATTCCGGCATCTCCATCGCCCAGATCAGCAAGGTGCTGATGGTCGGCGGTTCCAGCCGTATCCCCGCCGTGCAGGACTTAGTCCAGTCCATCACCGGCAGTCTCCCGTTCAAGGGCATCAATCCCGACGAGTGCGTCGCCATGGGCGCGTGCCTGCAGGGCGGCGTCCTCTCCGGTTCGGTGCAGGGTTTGCTCCTGCTGGACGTCACGCCGCTTTCGCTCGGCATCGAGACGCTCGGCGGCGTCTGTACGCGCGTCATCGAGCGCAACACCACGCTCCCCATCCGCAAAAGTCAGATCTTCACCACGGCCTCGAGCTTCCAGTCCTCGGTCGATATCCACGTCCTGCAGGGCGAGCGTCCGATGGCCAGCCAGAATAAGGAACTCGGCCGCTTCCAGCTCACCGGCATCCGCCGCGCCCCCAGAGGCGTGCCGCAGATCGAGGTCACCTTCTCCATCGACGCAAACGGCATCGTAAACGTCAGCGCGAAGGATCTCGACACTGGAAAGGCCCAGGCCATCACGATCACCGCCAGCTCCAACATGAGTCAGGCCGACATCGACCGCGCTGTGCGCGAAGCGCAGCAGTATGCCGCGCAGGACGCGCAGCTCCGCGCCGAAGCCGTCGCGCGCGACCGCTGCGAGCAGCTCGTCTATCAGGCCGGCAAGGCCGCAAAGGGCATGGACAAAGAGCACCGCACCGCTGTTGCCGAGTGCGTCAAAGAGACCAGACGCGCCGTCAAATCGAAGAACGCCGCCCAGATGGCCGCCGCGGCGGACGCGCTGGAGCAGGCGCTCGCCCGCGCCGGCGTCACCGTCGACCCGAACGCGGAATATCACGGCAGCTATGGAAATCCGAACGACCGTCCGCCGGACGACGACGTAATGGACGCCGATTTTGAGGAAATGAACTAGTTCTGTGCAAAACCGATGATTTACCGGTTGACATTCCGAAAAATCGTGCTATAGTTAGATATCATAAATCCGCAAGAGGTTTTTGACATGCAGAACGCTTCCGTCATTTTTGCATACTTTTACTACTTTACTATGAACTCATAGTAAGGCTGATTTGTGTTGCAAAAATTCAGAAGCAGGAACATTGCTTTTTGACGCTGCACAGGTAAGCCTGTGCAGCGTTTTTTGTTCCAGAAATCAACAACTTCCAGAATTCAGGAGGATCTCAATCATGATCGTTGTATTGAAGCACGGCGTTGCCAAGGAAAGCTGCGACCAGCTGATCGGCTGGCTGAAAAATCTCGGCCTGAACATCCACGTCTCCGAGGGCAACTACCAGACCGTCCTCGGCCTCGTCGGCGACACCAGCCGCGTGGACATGGATTTGGTCTCCAGCCTCGACATTGTGGACAGCGTCAAGCGCGTGTCCGAGCCGTTCAAATGCTGCAATCGCAAATACCATCCAGACGATACCGTCGTGCAGGTCGGCGATGTGAAGATCGGCGGCGGCCATTTCTGCATGATCGCAGGCCCGTGCTCCGTTGAAACGGAAGAACAGATCGTCGCCGTGGCCAAAGCCGTCAAGGCATCCGGTGCGGACATGCTGCGCGGCGGCGCATTCAAGCCCCGCACCTCCCCCTATGATTTCGCGGGTCTCAAAGCCGAGGGCCTTGAGCTGCTGAAAATCGCCCGGAAAGAGACGGGCCTGCCCATCGTCACCGAGATCATGAGCATCACGGATCTTCCGCTGTTCGACGACGTGGACGTTCTGCAGGTCGGCGCACGCAACATGCAGAATTTCGATCTGCTGCGCGAGCTCGGCAAAACGAACAAGCCCATCCTCCTCAAGCGCGGCCTGGCCAACACGCTCAAGGAGCTGCTGATGAGCGCGGAATACATCATGGCCAGCGGCAACGAGCAGGTCATCCTCTGCGAGCGCGGCATCCGCACCTTCAGCGACTACACCCGCAACACGCTCGACCTCGCGGCCGTGCCCATGCTGCACGAGCTGTCGCACCTGCCGGTCATTGTCGACCCGAGCCACGCCACCGGCATCAACCGCCTCGTTGCGCCCATGGCGCTGGCCGCCACCGCGGGCGGCGCGGACGGCCTCATCATCGAGGTGCACAACGA
>DBLB01000047.1:15151-17575 GCA_002298695.1 Clostridiales bacterium UBA735
GCACAGTCCCTGCGCCCCGAGCAGTACGACGAGCTGGCCAAAAAGGTCGCCGAGATCCGGAAGGTGGTCACAGCATGAAAGTTGGAATTGTGGGCCTCGGCCTGATCGGCGGTTCGTTCGCCAAAGCCTACCACGCCGCGGGCTGGGAGGTCCTGGCCGCAGATGTCGACCGCCAGATGCTGGATTTTGCCATGCTTCAGGGCGCAGTGAACGGCGAGCTGACCGAAGATGCGCTCGCAGACTGTGACCTCATCCTGATCGCAGTCTATCCCCGCGCAGCGGTGGAATACCTACAGGCACACGGCGGGAAAATCGGCAAAAAGCCGGTCGTGATCGACTGCTGCGGCACGAAGCGCGTCGTCTGCGCGGCCTGTTTCCCGCTGGCGGAGCAATACGGCTTCACCTACCTCGGCGGGCACCCGATGGCGGGTACACATAACTCGGGCTTCAAATACGCCACAGCCACGATGTACCACGGCGCGCCGATGGTGCTCGTCCCGGCAGACTTCAACAACATCGAGCTGCTCTCCCGCGTAAAGGAGCTGCTCTCCCCCGCCGGCTTCGGCCGCTTCTCGGTCACGACGGCGGAGAAGCACGACGAGATGATCGCCTTTACCTCGCAGATGGCGCATGTCGTCTCCAACGCCTACATCAAAAGCCCCACGGCGGGCAGCCACAAGGGCTTTTCCGCCGGCAGCTATAAGGATCTGACGCGCGTGGCCTGGCTGAATCCGCAGATGTGGGCCGAGCTGTTCCTGGAAAACAGGGACAATCTGCTGAAGGAGCTCAACATCCTGATCGAAAATCTGCAAAAATATGCGCTCGCCATGGAGCAGGACGACCTGCCCGGGCTGACAGCCCTGCTCGACGAGGGGCGGCGGCGCAAGGAGGAGGTCGACGGGCATTGAATACCATCTCCATCCCCGCCTCCCGCGCATACGACGTGAAGATCGAGCGCGGCCTGCTCGTGCAGCTCGGCCCGCTTGCAAAGGCTGCCGCCGGCGCACAGACAGCGGCGCTGATCTCCGATGATTCCGTCTACAGTCTCTACGGCGCGCAGGCCGAAGCCTCGCTCCGCTCCGCCGGATTCCGCGTCGTCTCCTTTGTCTTTCCGCACGGCGAGCATTCCAAAAACCTCACAGTTTATGGGCAGTTGCTGAACTTTCTCTGTGAAAACCGCGTCACGCGCAGCGACATCGTCGTCGCCCTCGGCGGCGGCGTGGTCGGTGATCTGGCAGGCTTTGCCGCCGCAACCTATCAGCGCGGCATCCGCTTCGTCCAGGTACCAACCACGCTTCTTGCCATGGTGGATTCCTCCGTCGGCGGCAAGACGGCAGTCGACCTCGACCGCGGCAAGAACATGGCCGGCGCCTTCTGGCAGCCGTCGCTCGTGGTGTGTGACCCGGCGCTGCTGGAAAGCCTGCCGGAAGAGCAGTACCGCTGCGGCTGCGCGGAGGTACTCAAATACGGCCTGATGGCCGACGCCGACTTTTTCCGGCGTCTGGCGCAGACCCCGGTCCGGGAGCAGTATGAAGCCGTCATCTCCCGCTGTGTGGAGATGAAAAAGGCCGTCGTCCTGTCGGACGAATTTGACCGCGGCGAGCGGCAGAAGCTCAACCTCGGTCACACGATCGGCCATGCGGTGGAGGCGTGCAGCGGCTTTTCCATGCTGCACGGACAGGCCGTCGCCATCGGTATGAATCTCGTCACGCGCGCTGCTGCCGCAAAAGGCTTCTGCGCTGCGGACGTTCCGGAGACCGTGGAAACTGTTCTGAACTCCTACGGCTTGCCCACCCGGACGGCCTATTCCGCACAGGAACTGCTGCATGCAGCGCAGGCCGACAAAAAAATGGACGGCGGCACGCTGCACCTGATCGTACCGACCGCGATCGGCAGCTGCCAAATTCTTTCTATCCCCGCAGCCGAGCTGCAAAGCTGGATGACTGCCGGAGGCGTCCGATGAAACAGTTTTGTTTTTCCGAAAAAATCTCCATCTTACCGGGCGCCCGCAGCGGCACCGTCCGGATTCCGGCCTCCAAATCACAGGCGCACCGTCTGCTGCTCTGCGCCGCGCTTGGCGCTCACCCCGTCACGCTCCATTTTTCCGGCGCTTCGCAGGACATTCTGGCCACGGTCGTCTGTCTGCGCGCGCTCGGCGCGGAAATCACGGAGCTCGGCGGCGGTGACTGGCGCGTCGTACCGGCCGCAGAGATTCCGGACGGGGAATGCTCCCTCTTCTGCGGAGAGAGCGGCTCCACGCTCCGTTTTCTGCTCCCGGTCGTCGGCGTTCTCGGCGTCCGCGCGACCTTTCACATGGAGGGCCGCCTGCCGGAGCGGCCGCTCGAACCGCTGCGCAGCATTCTCTGCGCGCACGGCATGCAGATCGAGCAGGACGGTTCCCTCCTGCATTGCAGCGGGACCTTG
>DBLB01000188.1 GCA_002298695.1 Clostridiales bacterium UBA735
TTTTTGCTTTGTTTCAAACTTAACCTCCGCCGATTGTGGCGATACTCATCAGCGGAGGTGCATACGATGCAAAACAACGAACCATCAGGCTCCGGCGCGTTCCGGAAATTCTTTCAGGAAAAGGGCTACTACATAGTCCTGTTCCTGTGCATCATTGCAGTCGGAATTTCGGGCTATATTTTCATCAGAGGCGCGATTTCGGAAAAGAATTCCCTGAACGAAGAAACACTCTCCGTTGCGACCAGCACCACGGTGCCGCCCGCAGCGGAAGCATCCAGACCGTCAACCACCACAAACCAGCGTCCGGCCACGGCCCAAACGCCTTCCGAGCCGTCTGAAGCGGTCTCCGCCGCCGCAGACAGCGACGAGGCCGTGCGTGCCGCCGCCGCGTCCATCCGGGTCTGGCCGGTCTCCGGCACGTCCCTCATGGACTACAGCATGGATCAGCTGGCCTACAACGCCACCACGCGTGACTGGCGCACACATGAGGGCGTGGATCTCGCCGCCGTATCCGGCGAACAGGTCAAGGCCGCCTGCGCCGGGACCGTCAGCGCCGTCTATGAGGACGAGTACCTCGGCACTACCGTGGTCATCGCGCACGCGGACGGCTATTCCACGCACTATTCCAATCTGGCCGCCACACCGGCCGTCAGCACCGGCGACACCGTCGCCGCAGGCGATGTGATCGGCGCCGTCGGCTCCACCGCCCTGCTGGAGGTCGGAGAGGCCCCGCACCTGCACTTTGCCGTCTATCTCGCGGGCCATCCCACCGACCCGGCAGAATATCTCGGCTGAGTGCTCCCCGCACACAGAACACCCCCGCCGCGCTCCTTTCCGGAGTCCGGCGGGGGTGTTTTCACGCTTCCGGCTGCGCCACGGCGCCGAAAAATGCGCCGAGCTGCGCTGCCAGCGCGCGCATGCGCGGATAAATCCGCTCCCGCATCGCTTCATCCATGCGGAACACCGGCGCTGAAACGCTGACAGCCGCCTCCGGCGCGCCGCCCGCGCCGCAGACCGCCACTGCCAGGCAGCGGACGCCGCTCTCATGTTCTTCCTCGTCCAGCGCGTAGCCGCGCTGCCGCGTCAGAGCCAGCTCAGCGGTCAGACGGTCATAGTCCGTGATGGTTTTCGGGGTGTACGCCCGGATCTCCGACCGGGTCCAGATTGCCCGCACCTCCTGCTCAGGCAGCAGTGCGAGAATGCTCTTGCCCACGCCGGTGCAGTACATCGGATTGCGGCAGCCGACATATGAGCCGATGCGCACCTGCTGCTGATACGGCTCCGCCTTGTAGAGGTAGACCACCTCGTCCCCGGCGCGGCGCACCAGATGCACCGTCTCCAGCGTTTCCGCCGCCAGCGTATCCAGCAGCGGCGCTGCCACGGCCAGCAGCTGGTTGACGCCGGAAACGCGCCCACCAATCTCAAACATCCGCAGCGTCAGCCGGTAGCGGCCCGTGCCGCCGTCCTTCATCACATAACCGCGCGCGGCCAGCGTCGCCATCAGGCGGAAGGCTGTGCTGGCGTGCAGCCCCGTCGCCGCCGCCAGCTCCGACAGGGCCAGCCCCGCCGGAGCCGTGCCCAGCGCCTCCATGATATCCAGAACCCGGTTGACCGACTGAACCGGCTGCGCCTGTGCCTGCTCCTGCTTCATATCCACACTCCCGAAACCGGGCCGCGGCAGCGGCCCGCTGATTTGTGTTCCATTGTATCAGGTTTCCGCAAAAAAGCAACCTTGGATCAAATCCGTGCCCTTGTTGCCGCCTTTTTGGCGGCTTTTCCACGCTTTTCTTTCGTTTTTTCATCGGAAAAGCTTGACTTTATCCGCAGATATCGTTATACTGAATTCGTATTATGAAAACTAATTTCGTATTGTGAAATTCAGGAGGTCGTTTCCATGAAACAGCAGGTCATCGCACAAATTGAAGCCCACAAGATCATCGCCATTGTCCGCGGCGTCGATCCCGCCGCCTGCGTCAAGGTCGCGCAGGCGCTGTATGACGGCGGAATCCGGCTGATGGAGATCACCTTCAATCAGAAGGATCCGTCCACCTTTGCCGCCACGGCAGCCAGCATTTCCGCGCTGCGCACGGAATATGAGGGCCGGATGTGCATCGGCGCCGGAACGGTGCTCAGCGTCCAGCAGGCGGAGCAGGCCGCAGCAGCCGGCGCGCAGTACATCATCTCGCCGGACGCCGACCCCGAGGTCATCCGCCGCACATGCGCGCTCGGCCTGGTCTCCATCCCCGGCGCGATGACCGCATCCGAGATCAAGGCCGCGCACAGCGCCGGTGCGGATTTTGTCAAGCTGTTCCCGATCTCCGAGCTTGGCCCGGGCTATGTCCGCGCGCTGCGCGCGCCGCTCGGGCACATCCGGATGCTGGCAGTCGGCGGCATCAACGAGCACAACGCGGCAGATTTCCTGCGCGCGGGCGCCTGCGGCCTCGGCGTGGGCGGCAATCTGGCCAATCGGGAGTGGATCGCGGCAGGCGCGTTTGAGAAAATCACGCAGACGGCGCAGGCGCTGGTCGAAAGCATTCAGAACATCTGAGACAGGAGGAGCACAGAAATGAAAGTCATCACCTTTGGCGAGATCATGATGCGCCTGA
>DBLB01000083.1 GCA_002298695.1 Clostridiales bacterium UBA735
CCATGAAGAACTTCTCCATGAGGGCCTCGTCGGTCTCGGCGACCTGCTCGTTCAGCTCTGCCATGTATTCTTCGATCTTGTCCGCAGCATCGGCGGACAGGGCGATCTCCTTGCCAGCCTCGTCATACGCCTTCTTCGCGATCAGGTCGACCACGCCGACAGCCTTGTCGCCGTTCATGATCGGGAACGTGAAGGGGATGACAGACGCACCGAACATCTCGCGCAGAGAGTCGAACACATTGAAGAAGTTGGCATGCTCTTCGTCGAGCTTGGAGATGTAGAACATCGCAGGCAGACCGGCCTTGGCAAGGCTCTTCCAGCCCTTTTCGGTGCCGACGGCGATGCCGCCCTTGGCGGTCAGGCAGATGAGGCCCGCGTCCGCCACGCGCAGCGACTGCGCGATCTGACCGGCGAAGTCGAAATAGCCAGGGTTATCGATAAAGTTCAGCTTGCACTTGTTATATTCCACCGGGATGATGGACGAGGAGATGGAATACTGTCTCTTCTTCTCTTCGTCGTCAAAGTCGGAAACGGTCGTGCCGTCGGTGCGCTTGCCGAGACGGGTGATCGCCTTGGTGGTGAACAGCATGCTCTCGCACAGTGCGGATTTGCCGTCGCCGCCATGGCCAAGCAGGCTGATGTTGCGGATGTCATTGGCGGTATAGCCCATAGTTAAAATTTCTCCTTTCTCCGGACGCGCCTGCATAGGAGGCTGACGTCCCTGCGGCAATTCTGAAGCCACTCTTAGCATCCATTATATACGAAATACGAGCGGATTGCAATTAGAATATTAGGCATTGCGGCGAAAATACACAAATTTTTCCGCGCTCAGCGCCGGACGGACAGTCCGGTCATCAAAATCCCCGGCAAAAGCCAGAGCAGCGTGTACAAAAACAGGTTCCAGCAGCTGGCCGACAGCGTCGCGCCCAGGAACGTCAGGAAGCACATCACCAGCACGCCCATCACGCCGCCCATCACGGCGACGGCAATGCTCCCAACCGCTGCCGCGCGCATTGACCGCGCGCCGGTCACAGCTGCCAGGAAACTCTCCAGCGTCCCGCGCGCCAGCAGCGCGCCCTGCGCCCCGCCGCGCCCCGCATCCGGCTCTGAAAGCCGTGCCCGCTCCTCCACCGTCGGAAATTCCACCCGCTCAGAGGCAATTTTGTAGCGCAGCTTCAAAAACTGCGGCGTGATCATGAAATCGCGCGTCGCCAGCAGCGGCAGAAGTCCTCCCGTATGCACGGCGGTGTTCAGGCTGTCGCGCACGGCGGCATTCGGTGCATAGTTCAGTGCAAATACCGCAGCCAAGTCGCCGTTGACCGAGAGATAGACCGCCTGCTTCAGCCGCGTCCCCTCCGGCATGCGCACCTTCATCAGCTTCATGAAGCCGATGGAACCCATCAGAATGACATCGCCCTGAATTTCCGCGCCGAGGCCGCCGCCCTCATAGCGTCGGAACGTATCCACGCGGTAATGGCGGCCGTTCTGGCTGTGCATCATCTCGTCGAACAGCGGCGTCAGACCGCTGCCCGCCGTCTGCACCACGGCGGAGGCGAAGCCGATGATCTGGCTGACCGACCTGTCAGAGTAAATTTTCATGCCGTTGAGCGTCACCGTCCCGGCCGGGAACAGATCCTGATCCATGACCGTCACCGCGCACTCGCCCGCAAACGTCCGCGCCCCGCTCCATCCCGCGACGGCTGCGCCGCGCCGGTAGAGGCGGTTCGCCAGCCGCCGGAACGGCCGGACATAGCTCAAATACAGCCCCGTTGGGAACCCGGCCAGCAGCAGAGCCGCCCACGCCCAGAGCAGATTCTGCTCGCCGCGCAGCGTCGCCGGCACGGCCAGCGCCAGCGTCAGGCAGGCCAGCACCGGCGCGTATCCGCGCGCCCAGCGCGTCGGCGCGTCCGGCATCTCCAGCTTCCGGACAAACTCGTCCCGGTCGCCCGGAATGCGGAACACGCAGTCCATCCCATGCCAGTTCCCCGATCCGCGCACCGCGCCGGAGGGGTTCGGCATGCTGCATACCGCTTTCATCGTTTTATAATTTGCGCTCTTACGCAGCATGCGCGCCCAGAGCGCCACCGCCATCTGCACAGACAGCGCCGCACAGAACGGAATGCGCTGCTGCAGCAGTGCGAACACCGCGTCGGCCAGCGTGACCAACAGCGTCAGCAGCAGCAGGCTGTTCAGATCGAACCTGCCGTGCAGCGCCGCCCGCAGTCCGTCCGCCAGCACATCCAGGCAGAGCGCCGCCTGAACTATGAGCGCGACCAGCGTCAGCGCGGAAAACAGCGCCGTGTGTCCGCCCGTGCCGGGGATCACCCCGCTCATCAGCGTCAGCAGCACCCCCGCGCTGACCGTGAGCAGCAGCGTCAGCAGCAGGCGCAGGCGCATGGAGTCCGGCCTGCAATAGAACGCATATGCCTCCTCCGGGGACGCAAACGTCCGCTCCGGCTTCTCCTGCCGCTTTTCGCGGCGCTGCGCCTGCCGCGCCTCGCGCAGCGCAAGCTTTTTCTGCCGCTGCCGCTGGCGCAGTTCTTCCTTGCTCAGGCGGACGCGCTCGCCGTCGTCCGGCGTCGGTTCGCCCTTGTACGTCCAGATCTTCGGCGGTTCCTCCTTCGCTTCCGGCGCCGTGACCGGCGCAAAGCGCATCGTCTGCGCCGAAAGATCCGGCTGCTTTTCCGCCTTTTCCTCCGGCTTTTCCGCCGTGCGCACATCCGCCTCCGGCGAAGCCTTCTCCGCAGCCGCCTCCGGCGCCCCGGGCGTCTTCTCCCCGGCGGCCGGCTCCGGCTGCTCCGGCGCTTTTACCTCCGGCGCTTCGTCTGCCGCAGTGCCGGTTTCGTCCGGTGTCCGGCGGCTCCATCCGCCGAACTCGTTCATGATGTCCTCGAGCGTATATTCGGGCGTCGTCTCTGCAGGCGTTGGATCCATATGCAGTTGTACCGGTTCCCGCTGCCGCGGTTTTGTCTTCTTCATCTGCGCCCTCGGACTTCCAGTTTCACATACTGTTTTCTGATGAAATTCTTTCATCAGAAAGGCTCCGCCTTTGGTGTAACCGATTGCGTGATTTTGAAAAAATCACGCAATCCCGTCTCATCATGATCTTCATATTAAAAACTTCAATTCTATGAATGAAAGTTTTTAATTGAATAATTGAATATCAGTATCAGTCCGCGCGCTGGCGGACCGCTTCATACAATAAAATTGCAGCGGCAGCCGACGCATTCAGGGATGAAATGCTGCCACGCATGGGAATACTGACCTTATAATCGCAGCTCTCGGCGACCAGGCGGCTCATTCCCTCGCCTTCGTTGCCGATGACGATGGCGGTCGGCCCCCTGAGGTCGGCCCGATAGAGCGGCGTATCGCCGTCGGCAGCCGTGCCGCAGACCCAGACGCCGCGCGATTTGAGCTCCTTGATCGTCTGCACCAGGTTCGCCACACGGGCGACCGGCATATATTCCAGCGCGCCTGCCGACGCTTTGCCAACCACTGCCGTCAATCCGACGCTGCGGCGCTTCGGAATGATGACGCCGTGCGCCCCGGCGCACTCCGCCGTGCGGATGATCGCGCCGAGATTGTGCGGGTCGGACAGCTCGTCGCAAAGTACGATCAGCGGCGCTTCGCCCCGCCCCTCCGCGCGCGCAAAAATCTCATCCACGCTTGCATAATCGTGCGCCGCCACCATTGCGATGACGCCCTGGTGCGCGCCCGTAGCCGACATCTGATCGAGCTTGCGCCGGTCTGTCTCCACAACGACAGCCCCTGCTTCCTTCGCCATTGCGGCCAACCGCGCCAGTGCCCGGTCGGTGCTGCCCTCGGCGATGTAGACCTTATCGATGGCACGCCCCGCCGCAAGCGCCTCGTTCAGCGCGTTGCGGCCTTCGAGCAGGTTCTCTGCTGTTTCCGCATCCACACGGCTCTCCCGGCGCTCGGGCCGGGGACGGCGGCTGAAATTCTGATTTTTTCGTTCCTGCATATCGTTTCTCCAAATCCATTCAGGACATATTATTATTGTGTTTCCGCCGGCAGAATTGCCACGATCGCCGCTTCCAGCGCACGGGCAGCCTCTGCCGTCGGCATGGATGGCATCCCTTCCCCCGCCTGCTCCGGCGTCGCCGGGACATGCAGGAAGCAGGCACGCAGCCGCGGCTGCCGCTGCGCGGCAAAATGCAGCACACGGTAATAGAGCGCGTTGCAGACAAATGTGCCCGCCGTATTGGACACCGCCGCCGGAATGCCCGCCGCCCGGATGGCATTGGCCAGATATTTGACCGGAAGCGTGGAAAAATACGCCGCCGGGCCGCCCGGAACGACCGGCTGCTCCTCCGGCTGCATACCTGCATTGTCGGCGATGCGCGCGTCCATGCAGTTGATGGCCACGCGCTCCGGCGTCACCGCCGCGCGTCCCGCCGCCTGTCCGACGCAGAGCACCGCGTCCGGCCGCAGCCGCTCCAGCGCCTGCACCACCGCATCTCCGGCAGCAGAAAACACGGTGGGCACCTCCAGTTTTTCCACATCCCAGACGCCGATCTTTGCCGGCAGGGCCAGCACCGCCTCGCGCGCAGCATTGACCGTCTCTCCCCCGAAGGGTTCGAACGCCGTGATAAGCAGCCGCATCCCGTCTCCTCCGTCCTGCTGATATACCAGGGAACATTATAACAGCTTTCCCGGCAATACACAACCGGAATCTTTGCAAATTCATTTCTTAATTTGTGTCCGGAATTCACAGAAAATTTACCGTCTGTTTTTGCCCTGTTCTTGTAAATTCAGGCTTTGTGTGATAAGATACAAGGCAAGAAAATTTCACCATTTGCAGAAAGAGGGTGGATTTATGAACAACGATCCCAACAAGAAAAACCCGAACCAGCGCCCGGGGGACAACGGCGACAACCAGCGTGCCCGCCGGATCCTCGTGCTCGTGGTCGCGGCGCTTGTGGCCACGCTGCTCATCAATACGCTGTATACATCGATCTCCAAATCCTATCTGACCGAGGTCCGGTATGACGAGTTTCTGACCATGCTGGACAGCGGCGAGATCAGCGAGCTGGAATTCCAGAGCGAGGATCGCGTCGTGTTCGCCAAGAAATCCGACACCGATGCCAGCGGAGCCGCGAAAAAACTTTACTATACCGGCCTGATCCCGAATCAGGACACTTCTTCTCTGACAGAAAAGCTGGATGAGATGGGCGTGGAATATAACCGCGAGCTGCCGGAAGAAACCAGCCCGATCGTCACATTCATTGTCAGCTGGCTGCTGCCGGTCATGATCATGTACGGCCTGTTCTCGCTGCTGATGCGCTCGATGTCGAAGCGCATGGGCGGGTTTGGCGGCATCGGCGGCATCGGCGAGAGTAAAGCCAAGGTCTATATGGAAAAGCAGACCGGCGTGACGTTTGCAGATGTGGCCGGTGAGGACGAGGCGAAGGAATCGCTCGTCGAGATCATCGATTTCCTGCACAACCCGCAGAAATACACTGCCATCGGCGCAAAGCTGCCGAAGGGCGCGCTGCTCGTCGGCCCTCCGGGCACAGGCAAGACCCTGCTTGCCAAGGCCGTCGCCGGCGAGGCGAACGTGCCGTTCTTCTCGATCTCCGGCTCGGACTTTGTGGAGATGTTTGTCGGCGTTGGCGCGAGCCGCGTGCGCGACCTGTTCCAGCAGGCGGCGAAGGTCGCCCCGGCCATCATCTTCATTGATGAAATTGACGCGATCGGCCGGACGAGAGACTCGAAATTCGGCGGCAACGACGAGCGCGAACAGACGCTCAACCAGCTGCTGGCCGAGATCGACGGCTTTGATTCGAGCAAGGGCGTCGTGATCCTCGCGGCGACGAACCGCCCCGAGATCCTCGACAAGGCGCTGCTCCGCGCGGGGCGTTTTGACCGGCGCATCATCGTCGACCGGCCGAACCTGCAGGGCCGGTATCAGACGCTCCGCGTCCACACGAAGAACATCAAGCTGGCCGAGGACGTCGACCTGCACAAGATCGCGCAGGCCACGGCGGGCGCGGTCGGCGCGGATCTGGCGAACCTCGTGAACGAGGCGGCGCTGCGCGCGGTGCGCCTCGGGCGGAAGACCGTCAACCAGCAAGACCTGCTCGTCTCGTTCGAGACGGTCATCGCGGGCACCGAGAAGAAGGGCACCGTCCTGACCGATATGGAAAAGCGCATCGTGTCCTACCACGAGGTCGGCCACGCGCTGGTCGCGGCGCTTCAGAAGCACACGCAGCCGGTCTCCAAGATCACCATTGTCCCGCACACATCCGGTGCGCTCGGCTATACGATGCAGATGCCGGAGGAGGAAAAGTTTCTGTCCAGCCGTGAAGAGCTGCTGGTCGAGCTTCAGACGCTGCTCGGCGGCCGTGCGGCGGAGCAGGTCGTATTCGGCATTTCGACGACCGGCGCGGCCAACGACATCGAGCGTGCGACCGATCTGGCCCGTAAGATGGTCACGCAGTACGGCATGAGCGAAAAATTCGGGCTGATGGCCCTGTCCACCGTGCAGAGTCAGTATCTTGACGGCACAGCGGCGATGAACTGTGCGGATTCCACGGCCAGCGAGGTCGACCAGGAGGTGCAGAAGCTCCTGTCCGCCTGCTTTGAGCAGGCAAAACAGCTGCTGCGCGAGCATCGCGCCCTGCTCGACGAGATCGCGCTCTATCTGCTGCAAAAGGAGACCATCACCGGCGACGAATTCATGGTCTACGTGAACGCCGAAAACAAGAAGCTGGGAGCGCCGAAGGACGAAGCTGCCGACGCCGATGCTTCAAAAGCGGATACCATGCCGGATACGGCAGACGGCAAAACGCCGCCCCCGACGGAGGATGCATAAGTGCTGCTTTTGACAAATGAAGCGGCCGATACCGCGACCAGTGCCGTGACAGAAGCGGCCAGCGCCGTCGGCGCAGCGCTCGAAGACGGAACTGCCTCCACGGTCAGCTTCTTTCAGAAACTGTTCGGCGGTTTTTCGTGGTCCAAGCTGATCTCGGCAGCCATTCTTCTGATCGTCTGCGGCATCCTTATAAAGCTGCTGCTCAAAGCGACTGACCGGATGCTCTGCCGCTCCCGGCTGGACCCGGCCGTGCATCCGTTCGTCCGGACGATCGTAAAGCTGGTGCTGCTGTTCATCGCGATCATGCTCGTAGCCGGGACGCTCGGCGTGGATACTTCTTCCCTGCTGGCGCTGCTGAGTGTGGCAGGTCTTGCCGTGTCGCTGGCGCTGCAAAATCTGCTGGCCAACATGGCAAGCGCCGTCATCCTGCTCACAACGAAGCCGTTCCAGATCGGCCACTTCATCGAGCTGGACGGCGTGAGCGGCACCGTGGTCAAGATCGGCGCGATCTGCACCGACATCCAGACGCTCGACAACCAGCTGGCGCACATCCCGAACAGCCAGATCACAGGCTCGCGCGTCACGAATTACACCGCAAGCGAAAAGCGCCGTCTCGTTTTTCACATCTCCGCTTCCTACGACGCGCCCATCGAAACCGTCAAGGCCGCCCTGCTCCGCGCGGCGGAGCATCCCCTCCGGCTGCCCGACGCGCCTATCGCGCGTGTGTCCGAATATGGCGACAGCGCCATTGGCTATGTACTTTACGTTTGGATCCATCCCAAAGATTATATGGATGTCTACTACGACGTGCTGGAAAACGTCAAGCGTGAGTTTGACGCAGCCGGGATCGAAATGACCTATCCCCACATCAACGTTCATACAATCCAACAAAATTAGTCAAAAACGGAACTGTTTTTCGAACAGTTCCGTTTTTTTCCTACCTTTCACGGAAATTCGTACAAAAATATCGATTATTTTCAGGCTGTTTCGGTTGACTTTTTGGGGCCTGCTTGGTAGAATAAACGCAAGCTGTATTCGGCGCATTTCGTCATCTTTCGGTTTCAGGTGACAGGTGCGTCTTATCGGTCTGTCCGGCGCGTTTGCCGGCATACCCGCCACCCTCATTCGGGGGCCTCCGCCCCCGGCACGAAGAACGATTTTAGGAGGATACATCATCGATGGATTGGGATCGCTTAATCACAATTGAACAGATGGAAGAAGCGACGAACGAATTGCTTGAAACCGGCAAGAAGGTCGGCGCAGATTCCTGGCAGCAGCGCGTCAAAAATCAGACGCCGCACTGCGGCTTCGGCGAAGCCGGCACCTGCTGCCGCATTTGCTCCATGGGCCCGTGCCGCATCACACCGAAGGCGCCGCGCGGCATCTGCGGCTGCGACGTACACGGCATTGTCGGCCGTAACTACCTGCGCTTCACCGCGGGCGGCGCAGCCACGCACTCCGACCATGGCCGTCAGATCTGCCACACGCTCTATCAGGCGAAGGATGGCGGCTCTTACCAGGTCAAGGATCCGGAAAAGCTCCTGAAGATCGCCCACGAGTGGGGCATCGAGACCGAAGGCAAGGACCTCTACGATCTGGCGCACGAAGTTGCCGAGACCGGTCTGCTGGAATACGGTAAGCCGTTCGGCGTGCAGCGCTTCCTGAAGCGCGCGCCGGAGCACACGCAGGAGCTCTGGCACAAGGCCGGCATCGAGCCGCGCGCGATCGACCGCGAGGTCTCGCAGTCGATGCACATGACGCACATGGGCTGTTCCTCGCTGCCCGAGGCGCTGATCAAGCAGTCTCTGCGCGCGGGCATGTCCGACGGCTGGGGCGGCTCCATGATGGGCACCGAGTTCTCCGACATCCTGTTCGGCACGCCGAAGCCCGTTGACACCACGGCCAACATCGGCGTCATGGAAAAGGACATGGTCAACATCGTCGTCCACGGCCACGACCCGTCGCTGTCCGAAATGATCGTCATGTACTCTCAGGATCCCGAGATGGTCGCTCTCGCGAAGGAAAACGGCGCGAAGGGCATCAACATCTGCGGCGTCTGCTGCACGGGCAAC
>DBLB01000103.1 GCA_002298695.1 Clostridiales bacterium UBA735
AAGATCGAGCTGTCCGGCGTGACCAGCACCAACATCAATCTGCCGTATATCACGGCGGACGCGAACGGCCCGAAGCACCTCGACGTGACGCTGACCCGTGCAAAGTTCAATGAGCTGACTGCGCATTTGGTCGAAGCGACCGTCGGCCCGGTCAAGCAGGCGATGGCCGACGCGGGCCTGACCGCAAATGACATCTCCAAGGTCCTGCTCGTCGGCGGTTCCAGCCGGATCCCGGCCGTGCAGGAAGAGGTCAAGAAGCTGACCGGCAAGGACGGCTTCAAGGGCATCAACCCCGACGAGTGCGTGGCTGTCGGCGCGGCCATCCAGGGCGGCGTCCTTGGCGGCGACGTGAAGGGCGTTCTCCTGCTCGATGTCACTCCGCTGTCCCTCGGCATTGAGACCATGGGCGGCGTGTTCACCAAGCTGATCGACCGCAACACCACCATCCCGACCAAAAAGAGCCAGGTATTCTCCACCGCCGCGGACAACCAGACCTCCGTTGAGGTCCACGTTCTTCAGGGCGAGCGTGAGATGGCCGCCGGCAACAAGACGCTTGGCAAGTTCCAGCTCACCGGCATTGCTCCCGCGCCCCGCGGCGTGCCGCAGATCGAGGTCACGTTCGACATCGACGCCAATGGCATCGTGAACGTCAGCGCGAAGGATCTTGGCACCGGCGCCGAGCAGAAGATCACCATCACCGCTTCGTCCAACCTCTCCAAGGAAGACATCGACAAGGCCGTCAAGGACGCCGAGCAGTATGCCGCCGAGGACAAGGCGCGCAAGGATGAGGTCGACGCACGCAACACCGCCGATCAGGTCATCTATCAGTCCGAGAAGACGCTGAACGAGATGGGCGACAAGGTCTCCGAGAGCGACAAGGCTCCAGTCCTCGCCGCGATCGAAAAGCTGAAGGAAGCCCAGAAGGGCACCGACGTTGCCGCCATCAAGGCCGCGACCGACGAAGTCCAGAAGACGTTCTATGCTGTCAGCGAGAAGCTGTATCAGAATGCTGCGCCGCAGCATGAGGATCACAGCGCGGGCGCTGGCTCCAGCGCCGGTCCGCAGCCGAACGGCGGGAATGACGAGCCTGTTGTCGACGCCGATTTCGAAGAGGTCAACGATAACTAATCGAGTTTCAAAGTCCAAAGGGGCGGCAAGACCGCCCCTTCGGCTTGTTTCCACCGATCCGATTTGAGGTGACATAGATGGCAGACCAGAATAAACGAGATTATTATGAGGTCCTGGGCGTGGAAAAGAACGCCTCCGACGCCGAGATCAAAAAGGCGTACCGGAAGCTCGCGATGAAATACCACCCGGATCAGAACCCCGGCGATAAATCCGCAGAGGAAAAATTCAAGGAGATCAACGAAGCGTATGAGATCCTCTCCGACGCCGACAAAAAGGCGCGCTACGACCAGTACGGTTTTGCGGGCGTCGACCCGAACTTCAACCCGAACGCTGCCGGCGCGGGGGCTGGCGCGGGCTTCGGCGGCGGCTTCGGAGGGTTCAGCGGCTTCGGCGATCTCGGCGACATTTTCGGCGATTTCTTCGACGGCGGCAGAGCATCAGCCTCCACATCCGGCCGCCGCACTGGCCCGCAGAAGGGCCAGAACGTCGTGGCCGAGATCGAGGTCAGCTTTGAGGACGCGGCCTTTGGCTGCGAACGGGAGATCACCTTCCAGCGCATCGAGACGTGCAATACCTGCCACGGCACCGGTGCGAAGGAGGGCAGCAAGCCCGAGACCTGTACGTACTGCCAGGGCCGCGGCACGGTTCGCACCCAGCAGAATTTCATGGGCATGACGATGCAGTCCGAGCAGCGCTGCCCGAAGTGCGGCGGCAAGGGCACCATCATCAGCGACCCGTGCCCGACCTGCAAGGGCAAGGGCAAGGTGCGCCACAAGAAGACGATCCGCGTGAATGTCCCGGCCGGCATCGATAACGGCCAGTCGTTCCGCGTCCGCGATGAGGGCAACGTCGGCTCCAACGGCGGCCCGAACGGCGATCTGCTCGTTACCGTCCGTGTGCGCAAGCACCCCATCTTTACGCGCGACGGTGCGAACGTCCATTGCCAGATGCCGATCTCCTTCACGCAGGCGGCGCTTGGCGCGACGATCGAGGTGCCGACGCTCGACGGCAAGGTGCGCTACACCATCCCTGAGGGCACGCAGACCGGTACGGTCTTCCGTCTGCGCGGCAAGGGCATCCCCTATGTCGGCTATAAGACCCGCGGCGACCAGTTCGTCACTGTCGTCGTCGAAACGCCGACGAAGCTGACGAAGGAGCAGAAGGATCTGCTGCGGAAGCTCGAGGATTCCACTGGAGACGCCTCTCAGCCCAAGCGCAAGAGCTTTTTCGACAAGCTCAAGGGCGAATAAGGGCAGCACCGCATAATTTGGCAAGAAGCTTCAGCGAGAGATTTTTCACCAAGGCAAGGTTCGGAAAATGAAGGAATACTGTATGTATTTCTCATTTTTCGAACCGCAGAATTGGCGGAAAAGATCCGCTGAAGCTCGAAGACACAATTGTGCGGTGTTGCCTAAGGAAAATTTGTGCCCCTGCTGCGGCATTTTTGCCGCAGCAGGGGCATTTTGCGTCCGGTTTCAGGGTTGAGTTTTGAACAGTTTCCTGCTACAATACAGGCAAAGTACAGTCCGCCGGCTGCGGACTGCAATGAGGAGAGGGAATCATGAATCCTGAAAAGCAGATGAATCTGACCATGCTCTGCGACTACTACGAGCTGACCATGACCAACGGCTACTACGCCTGCGGCATGCAGGACCGCATCACGTATTTCGACATTTTCTTCCGCTCGGTGCCGGATGGGGGCGGATTTGCCATCGCGGCCGGTCTGGAGCAGGCTATCCGGTATATCCAGCAGCTCCATTTTGACGAGGACGATATCGCCTATCTGCGCGGGAGAAAGATGTTCAGCGAGGGGTTCCTTGCGTCGCTGCGGGATTATAAATTCACCGGCGACATCTGGGCCGTTCCGGAGGGGACGCCGATCTTCCCGAACGAGCCGATCATGACCGTCCGCGCTCCGGCCATCGAGGCGCAGATCATCGAGACGTTTTTGCTGCTGACGCTGAACCATCAGAGCCTGATCGCCACGAAGGCTAGCCGCGTCACCCGCGCGGCCCAGGGACGGACGGTATTGGAGTTCGGTTCCCGGCGGGCGCAGGGCAGCGACGCGGCGGTACTTGGTGCGCGCGCGGCGTACATCGGCGGCTGCCGCGGCACGGCCTGCACGCTGACGGATGAGCTGTACGGCGTGCCGGCGGGCGGCACGATGGCCCATTCGTGGGTGCAGATGTTCGACTCGGAATACGAGGCGTTCAAGGCATACTGCGAGATTTACCCGGACAACCCGACGCTGCTGGTAGACACTTATAATGTATTGAAGTCTGGCGTGCCGAACGCCATCCGCGTGTTCAACGAGGTGCTGAAGCCGAGAGGGCTGACGAAGTGCGGCATCCGGCTCGACTCCGGTGACATGACCTATCTGACGAAGAAGACGCGCAAAATGCTCGACGATGCGGGCTGGGAGAGCTGCAAGATCAGCTGCTCGAACGCGCTGGATGAGTATCTCATTCAGGACCTGCTGAACCAGGGCGCGCAGATCGACCTGTTCGGCGTGGGCGAGCGGCTCATCACCGCGCGCAGCGAGCCGGTGTTCGGCTGCGTGTACAAGCTGGCTGCCGTCGAGGACGAGACGGGCAACATCATCCCGAAGATCAAGGTCAGCGAAAACGTCGGCAAGATCACGAACCCGCACTTCAAAAAGGTTTACCGTTTCTACGGAAACGACACGGGCAAGGCCATTGCGGACTATCTCTGCCTGCATGACGAGGTCGTGGATGACAGCCAGGACCTTGAGATCTTCGATCCGCAGGCGACCTGGAAGCGGAAAACCATCTATAATTTTACGGCGAAAGAGCTGCTCGTGCCGATCTTCAAAAACGGCGAGCTGGTCTACAGGCGGCCCTCGCTCGAGGAGATCCGCGCCTACTGCGCCGCGCAGGTCGACACGCTCTGGGACGAGGTCAAGCGCTTCGACAACCCGCATACCTATTACGTCGATCTGTCGCAGAAGCTGTGGGACATCAAGTATGACCTGCTGAAAAACAACGGCAGATGATGCATGGAAAAAGCGGGCCGATTGCGCTTTGCGGCGTGCTGGCCGCGCTGGCGGCGGCGCTGATGCTGCTCGGGGGCATTTTCCCCGGCGCGACCTACTGCGCGCCGCTGCTGGCAAGCCTTGTCCTGATCCCGGCGCTGGAGGTATGCGGCACACGGGCCGCGTGGGGCCTTTTTACGGCGGCGGCGCTGCTGAGCCTGCTTCTCTGCGCGGATAAGGAAGCGGCGCTGCTGTTCGCGGCGCTGGGCTATTATCCGATCCTGAAGGCGCGCTTCGACGCCGTCCGGCCCGGACTGCTCTCCCGGCTGTGCAAGCTGGCCTTCTTCAATGCGGCGGTACTCGCGGCGTATGCCGTGCTGCTGTTCGTGCTCGTCTCCGATACCGCGCGGGCGGAGTTCCGCGAGATGGGGAGGGTCATGACGGCGGCGCTGCTGCTCGGCGGGAACATCGTGTTCCTGCTGTATGACTTTGTGCTCCGGCGGCTGCGGCCGCTGTATCTCGGGCGGCTCCAGCCCGTGCTGCGGAAGCTGTTCCGATAAAGGCGCGGCAAAGCGTTTTCCGAAAGCGGCGCAAAGGCAGCACCGCACAATTGCGTCTGCGCGTTTCGGCGGTTTTTTCCCGCCGAAGCTGCTTACCGAATTGTACAGTGATTCCCAAAATATTTTCAGGGGCCGGCGATTTTCGCCGGCCCCTTTTTCTGCTCCAAATCCTTTGAGTTTCGCCGGAAGCGCCGCATTTTGCAGCGCGAACAGCGGCGTTTGCCCTATAAATCTCAAAAACTCGCACACCCTTCGGCTTCCATACGTCCAATATTCAACGGGCACAAATGGAACGACCCGCACAGCCTGCCGTGCGTTCGGGAAACCCGATTGAACGGCCGCCCGAAGGGCGTTC
>DBLB01000059.1:0-18707 GCA_002298695.1 Clostridiales bacterium UBA735
ACTTTTTATTGCCCCACTGGGTACCTGCCACATGGCGCAGCTTCGTGATGTCCAAGGCGGAGCGCGTCACTGCGGTTCCAGGGCGCTTTTGCGGGGATCAGTTCATTTTCCAGGCATGGCCGGCCTCGACCATGGCGCGGACATTTTCCACAGGCGCATCGACGGCGACCTCGCAGCCGCTGCCGAGGCAGAAACGTGCGTGGTTGCGGGCGGCGATCTCCATGGTGGCGCGGGCCTCGGCCTGCACCTGCTCGGGCGTGCCGAGATAGATGGTCGTTGCGGGATTCAGATTGCCCATCAGGCAGACCTTGTTGTTGACCGTTTTGCAGAGCCAGTCGAAATCCATCTTGCTGTCGACGATCATGATGTCGCAGCCGGTGTCCGCCATGAGCGGCGAGACGAGCGAGTTGTTGCCGCAGATGTGCAGCAGCTTGAGGAAATCGTGCTCGGGCTTCAGCTGGTCCATGGCCGCGAAGAACTTGCGCTCAAACGGCCAGGCATACTTTTTGTAGATCGTCGGGGAGATCATATTCATGGACGCCAGAGAATCGGCGTTCTGGATGATGTCCGCGCCGGACTGCACGCAGGCCGTGGCAAAGCGGATAAGCGTATCGGTGCAGATGTCGATCATGTGCAGCAGATACTGCTGGCTCTCCTCGTCCTCCTCGACCTCGGCAGCCATGATGGCGGTGAGGAAATTCTCCAGCCCCATCAGATGGCCGGCAATGGTGAACGGGCCGGTGCCGCAGGCGCGGATGGCAACCTCGCCCTGATAGTGCTCGTGCAGAAGGCGGACAGCGTCGATGTAGACGGGCATGCGCCCCTCTTCAACGTCCGGGACACGGAGCTTCTCCACGTCGGAAAGCTCCTTGACAGGCACATCCAGCACAGAGGGCAGCGCCTCTTTGTGCAGCTGGGTCTTCACGCCGAGCGCCTCGCAGATGTAATACTGCTCGGACTGGACGTTGACGGTGTCCTGTCCGGTTTTGTCGCGGCCGATCTGCTGGGCCCTGGCCATGGTGGCGGCATCGGTATAACAGTCGCCGATGGCATAGCCGGAGTGGCGCAGGCAGAAATTTCCGTCATACGGTGTGACCGGGCAGCAGTCCGGCCTGCCGCCGCGCACGGCGGCGAAAACTCTTTCTCTTCCAGTCATGGGATCATACTCCTTTGCAGCGGGAACCCGGCGCTATTGCACCAGACTCGGAATGAACATCACAAGGTCGGGAATGAAAATCAGAAGCAGCAGCACAATGGCCAGCAGCGCATACCATGGAACCATTTCGACGGTCAGCTCTTCGATGCTCAGACCCGTGACCTTCGAGAGAATGAACAGGACCGTGCCGACCGGGGGCGTGATGGTGCCGATGGACATGATGATAGCGATCAGCACGCCGAGATAGACCGGATCGATGCCGAGCAGCTTCACAACGGGAAGCATGATGGGCACAGTCGTGAGAATGATGGCAGTCGTCTCCATGATCATACCGAGGAACAGGTAGATGGCCGTGATGATCAGGAGCATGACGGTCTTGTGCGAGGTGATGGCAGAGATGGCTGCGGCGACCGCCTGCGGGACCTTGGCAAACGTCAGGCACCAGCCGAAGATCGAAGCGGTGGAGACGATGACCAGGATGACGCCGCTGGTGAGGGCCGTCTCCCAGAGGATGGATGGGATGTCCTTCCAGCTGATGGTCTTGTAGACGAAGATGCCGCAGATCAGCGCATAGACGGAGGCGATGGCGCCGGCCTCGGTCGGCGTGCAGATGCCGCCGAGAATGCCGCCGATGATGATGATCGGGGTGATCATGGCCCAGATGGCCTCTTTGAACGTACTCCAGAGGTTCTTCCAGCTGAAGCGGTCGCTGCGCGGATAATGGCGCTTGAGCGAGTAGATCGCAACGAGGCCCATTTCGGCCAGCGCAATGATAAGGCCCGGGATCACGCCGCCGAGGAACAGCCTGCTGATGGACACCTGGGCGGTGATGCCGTACATGATCATGACCGTGGACGGCGGGATGATCGGACCGATGACAGAGGAGGCCGCCGTGACGGCGGTCGAGAACTTGATGTCATAGCCGTGGTCGGTCATGGCCTTGATCTCGATCGGGCCGAGGCCGGCCGCGTCGGCAATGGCGGTACCGGACATGCCGGCGAAGATCGTGGAGGCAAAGACATTGACGTGGCCCAGGCCGCCGGGCAGAGGGCCGACAATGCTGTTGGCAAAGTTGAAGATCTTGCTGGTGATGCCGCTGCGGTTCATGATGACGCCGGCCAGAATGAAGAACGGCGCAGCCATGAGGCCGAAGTTATCCAGGCCGACGGCAAAGCGCTGCGCAAACGTTTGCAGCGAAATGGCATGCTCGGCAAAGAACGACAGGCCGGTCATGCCGAGCGCAAAGGAGATCGGCATGCCGAGCGCAATGAGGACAAACAGGACAAGAATCAGCGTCATTTGCTTTCGCCTCCTTTGCCAAAACTCCGGATCGTCAGGACGATCTGCCGGACAGAATAAAGCGTATACAGCACGCCGCCGATGCAGGACGGCGCGTAAAAGACGTTTTTATGGTAGCCGAGGCTGGTCATGAAGTCCATGGAGGTAGCCTTCGTGAACTGATAGCCGTAGACGGCGAGCACCACGCCGAACGCGGCGATGGCGAGATAGATCAGAATGGTCAGGATCTTTTGCAGCACCTTGGGCAGACGCTTGAACAGCACCTCGATATACGGGTGCTCCATCAGGCGGATGCCGGCGGCGGAGGAAAGAATGACGCACCAGACGGTGGCCAGACGGGCGAATTCTTCGGACCAGGCGCAGGGGAACTTGAAAATGCGGGACAGCACCTCGATGAGGATCAGCAGCACCATCACGCCCATCAGCAGGGCGGAAAGCGCCTTGAGGACCTTCAGCAGAAGCTCGTCCGCTTTTTGCAGAATCTTCATAAAGTCTCCTTCCGTATTCGGTAGGGTGTATTCTTCCAACTGACGATGCGACCGGCGGCGAGGCATTTTCGCGCTGCGCAAGACATTTTTTCGCAGGAATCCTGACGTATTTCAAGGAAAAATGGTGCAGCGCAGCACGAAAAGGCCCGCTGTCCGGGTGCGTTGGGCGTTGGAAGAATACACCCCTCGGACGCCGCATCCGCAGATGCGGCGTCCCATTGCTCAGCTCAGTTTGCGGAATTTGGCAGGAGTTACTTCGTGAAGCCGGTGAAGG
Source organism: Clostridiales bacterium UBA735 (assembly GCA_002298695.1). GTDB lineage: Bacteria > Bacillota > Clostridia > Oscillospirales > Oscillospiraceae > CAG-170. The sequence goes on from DBLB01000059.1 coordinate 3,218, forward strand.
CGTCGTAAACTTCCTGGCCCCAGTTGTCCATCCACTGTTCGGCGACGGGCTTCGTGGCGTCCATCCACTCGGTGATGTCGAGCTCGGTGACGGTGACGCCCTTGGCCTCCATGTCCTCGATCATCTTGTTGATGCTCTCGTCGCGGAGCTCCTTGTGGTACTCGCCGGCCTCAACGACGGCCTCGTTGAACGCGGTCTGCTCTTCGGCGGAGAGGGAATTCCACACGTCGGCGTTCATCATGACGTACTGCACATACATCATGTGGTTGGTCAGCGCAAGATACTTGGCCGCTTCATAGTAGCCGCCGGTGTAGAGCGAGTCGACCGGCATTTCCAGGCCGTCGATGACACCCTGTTCCAGCGCAGTGTAGCATTCGGTCATCGGCAGGGAGATTGGCAGCGCGCCATATGCGGCCCAGGTATCGACATAGAGCTGGTTGCCGGCAGGAACACGGATCTTCATGCCCTTGAGGTCGGCCAGACAGGTGACGGGCTTGACGGTCAGCAGCTCACGCGGGGCCTGTGCCCAGCCGTAGAGCGTGTGGATGTTGGCGGCCGCTTCCACAGGGTCGTTGATGTATTTCTTACCGAGCTCGCCGTTCAGAACGGCCAGCATGGTGTCCTCATCGGAGAACGTGAAGTTGGAGACGGGCAGGTTCGCCGCAGCGACATAGGAGCCGTACACACCCGCGCCGAGCGCAGCCATGTCGAGAGAACCGGTGGAGCACATGTCGCGCAGCTCGGTCTCGGTGCCGAGCGTGCCGTCGGCAAAGACGTCGACCTCGATGCCGCCGCCGGTCTTTTCCTTCACGAGCTCCGCCATCTTCTGCAAAGACTGCTCAACGGCGGTGCCGGTGGAGTGATTGGTGGCGACCTTCAGGACAAGGGTCTTCTCGCGGGTGGGCGCGACGGTATCGGCGGTCTCGGTGTCGGCGGTGTCCGCCGCAGTGTCGGTGCTGGTGGTCGTGTCGGTCGTTTCCGCGGGCGCCGCGTCGGCGGGCTGGGTATCTGCGGTATCGGTTTTCGCGGTGGAGGCGCAGCCTGCAAACAGGCTGAGCGTCAGGATGAGTGCCAGAAGAAGAGTCGGAATTCGCTTTTTCATAGTTTTTCCTCCTAATTTATTTCCACACTCTGCGCTGGGAAGACGCAGAGGAGCGTGGCAGAATGGATCTTGGCGCAAGGGGCGGAAAACGGGGCGCTCAGATATGGCGGCAGCGCTCGGCGGCGCGGAAATAGGCTTCGACGTTGGCCAGCGGGACGTCCTTGCCGACGCCGTTGGACGGGGCGATGATGAACCGGCCGTTCGTGCCGAGGATCGACGTGACCTCGGCAACGTTGGCCTCGACCTCCTCCGGCGTGCAGAACGGAAGCACCGACTGGTTGCAGATGCCGCCGAAGAAGGACAGCCGGTCGCCGTAGGCAGCGGCGAGCTCCTTCATGTTCAGCGCCTTAGGCTGGATGGGGTTGAGGACGTTGACGCCGATCTCGATCAGATCGCCGATGATCGGCATGATCGCGCCGCAGCTGTGGTGGATGACCGGCAGCCCGGCATCGCGGTAGACGGCGATGATCTTCGCCAGACGCGGCTTGATGAACTTGCGCCAGATGTCCGGCGACATGATCATGGACGTCTGGGTGCCGTAGTCGTCGACGGTACGGCCGCAGTTGACGCCGATGGAAATGCAGCGCTTGGCGAGCTTCACATGGAAGGCTGTGATCTTATCGAGCAGCTCGTTCAGCAGATCCTCCTCCAGATAGAAGTCGGTCATCAGGTTTTCAAAGCCGCGCAGCATGTACGCGCGCTCGAACAGCGTGCAGAAGTGGTAGGACGTAACAATGTGCGTCTGGCTGTATTTGCCGACGATGTCCGTCAGGTAGTCCAGATAGCCGGGGGCCCAGGGATCCGGGAATTTGTAGTGCTCAAAATTCTCCCAGTCCTCGAGCGGATGGCGGACGTAGTAGAGATCCTGCGTGGTATCCCAGTCGACGTCCCACTCGTCGGTGATGATGCGCGTGCTGGTGTCCTTGGTCTTCAGGCGCAGCGTCGCGCCGTTCATGTAGCCGTAGAGGACGTGGTTTTCAAAGAAGGGCAGCAGCTCCAGATCGCTGACATTGGAAATGCCCTTCGTGGCGAGAAACGCCTTGAGGCCGCTGCCGGAAAAATCGCACTGGATCGGCAGCATGTCGATGTCCTGCCCGAAGGCACAGCGGGTAAAGCGCTCCCGCGGCGTCAGTTTTGCTCCGCTCATACTCACACCTCGATCGGATAATGGCCGTATTTGCGCGCCGCCTCGCACATGGCGTAGACGTTGCGGTTGGGAATGTCGTCATGGACGCTGTGGTCAGACCCAAGGCAGTAGCCGCCGCCGGGCGCAGCCTTGTGGATGCAGTCCTTGACCATGGCGTCGATGTCCTCCTCCGTGCCGGAGACGAGGACGCCGACATTGTCGATGTTGCCGAACAGCGTCAGCTTGTCGCCGTAGCGGGTCTTGATGTCGCCGATCTCCATGTCGGCGCAGCGCTGGATGGGGTGCAGACCGTCGATGCCGCAGGCGATGATCTCGGGGATGAGCTTGGCGATGTTGCCGTCGCTGTGCAGGATCATCTTCAGGCCGAGCTCGTCGGCCACGGCCTTGATGCGCTTGAGCTGCGGGGCCATGAACTCGCGGAACGTCTCCGGAGAGAACAGCGGCGCCTGCGTGGAACCGTAGTCGTCGGAGTAGATGAGCGCGTCGACGCCCATCTTGGCCATGCGGCGCGAGCAGGCGATGGCAAAATCGGTGCAGGCGGTCAGGGCCTCATGCACGACGTCGGGATCCGTGTAGAACATGCACAGAAATTCTTCCATGCCGAACAGCTGCCACGCAGCCGAGAACGGGCCGCGCATGTTGCCGATGACGCCCATGCCGTAAGCTTCGGCGCGGCGCAGGCACTCGGCCAGGCCGATGTAGCGGAACTCGGCCTCGGGATCTGGCATTTTGTAGCCTGCCCAGTCGTCCGCGCTCTCCAGCGGCGACTTGATGCCGGCGTCGATGGGCCAGGTATTGGGGTCGGACTTGCGGGTGATGCCCCACTCGTCGACGTAGATCGTGTCGACCTCTTCCTCAGGCGGGAAGCCCGCGACGCCGGGGATGGGAATGAAAGCGAAATCGTAGCCCATCTTGTGGCTGAGCTCGATGACACTCACCGGGTCGAAGGTCTTGGGAATGAAGCCGAATTGCTCCTGGAAGATGTGCCGGCTGTAGACGCATTCAAACACGGGAACCATATCCGGCTCCTGATGGTTGAGCGCGCAGTGCAGACGTTCGCGTCCTGTCATAGTAATTTCCTCCTCTGATGTCCTGATATGATACGGCGCGGGTCAGCGCTGGACGCGCCCGGTGCCGTCTCCCCCCATGAGTGTTTCCACGCTGGAAACGGATACGCGGTTGAAATCTCCGGAAATGCTGTGCTTCAGGCAGGAAGCGGCCGCGGCGAATTCCAGTGCGGTCTGCCTGTCTTCGTAGTGGTTCAGGCCGTAGATCAGCCCGCCGGCAAAGCTGTCGCCGCCGCCGACGCGGTCCACGATGTCACGGATCTCGTACTTTTTCGAAACATAGAAGTGTTCGCCGTCATTCAGGCACGCGGCCCAGCCGTTCCAGTCGGCGCTGTGGCTTTCGCGCAGCGTGATGGCGATGAGCTTCATATTCGGATAGGTCTCGAGGACCTTGCTGCCAAGCGCACGGTATTTTTCACGGTCGAGCTCGGCGGATCCGACGTTCACGTCGACCGTGATCCCCAGGGATTTCTGCACATCCTCTTCGTTGGCAATGGCCACATCGACATAGTTTGCAAGCTCCCGCATGACCTCGCCGGCGGTTTTGCCGTATTTCCAGAGGTTTTTGCGGTAATTGAGGTCGCAGGAGACGGTAATGCCGCGCTGTCTGGCCTCGCGGACGGCCTCGAGCGAGAGGCGCATCGCCGATTCGCTGATGGCCGGGGTAATGCCCGTGATGTGGAACCACCCGACGCCCTCAAGCGCCTTGTCCCAGTCGATGTCGCCGGGCGCGGCGAGCGCGATGGAGGAGTTGGCGCGGTCGTAGACGACCTTGCTCGGCAGCTGGTTCGCGCCGGCCTCCAGATAGTAGATACCCATGCGCCCCGGGCCGCGGAGGATCCTTCCGGTGCCGACGCCGAAATAGCGGAGCTCCCGGATGCAGCAGTCGGCAATGTCGTTTTCGGGCAGAACGGTCAGAAATTCCGCGTCCATGCCGAAGTTGGCAAGCGAGACGGCCACATTGGCCTCGCCGCCGCCGAACGTCGCTTCCAGCGTGGGAGACTGGAAGAACCGCTCGCAGCCGGGCGTCTTCAGGCGGAGCATGATCTCGCCGAATGTCAGAACTTTCATCGTGTGTGCCTCCTTATTTTTGCAGCAGGTGGACGGCGAAGCCGCCGAAGTCTTCCTTCAGATACACGGCGATCAGACGCCCGCCCTTGTATTTGGCCGTTTCCATGTCGCACGCAAAGCCGCGCCGTTCAAGCTCTGCCATGGCCAGCTCGACGGAGTTCGTGCGGATGGCGATGTGGCCGTGTGTGCCGAGGTACCTTGATTTCATGACCTCGATGCTTCCGGAGGCGAAGTTGGAGGAAGCGCCCTCCTTCACCGGAAGATCGAACGCGCGGCAGAGCGTTTCGCAGAGCGCGAGCGACGCCTCACCGTTTTCGCAGTTCACGCCGATGTGCGCCACCTCAAAGCCGAGCGCAGCCGCTCTGGCCTGCCGGCAGAGGTCGGTGATCTTTTCAAAGTTTCCGGCGGCGATGTCCGCCTTCGGGCAGACCCAGCTGCCGCCGACGGCGTGGACAAACGGCGCGGCGAGGAATTCTCCGAGGTTCTGGCCGTTGACGCCGCCGGTCGGAATGAATTTGACGCCGCCGAACGGGCCGGACAGGGCCTTCATCGCGGCCAGACCGCCATAGATGTTGGCGGGGAAGAACTTGAGCACGTGCAGGCCGTAGCGCTGCGCGGCAAGAATTTCCGTCGGGGTGACGCAGCCGGGCGTAACGGCCACGCCGTGCTCTACGCAGTGGCGGACAACTTCTTCGTTGAAGCCGGGCTCCACGATGAACTGCGCGCCGCAGTCCAGCGCGGTGCGGCACTGGTCGAGCGTGTTGACGGTGCCTGCGCCGACGAGCATTTCGGGGCACTGCCCGGCGACGGCACGGATGGCGTCGGCCGCAGCCGCGGTGCGGAACGTGATCTCCATCACGTCAACGCCGCCGGCCAGCAGCGCGCGGGCCGTGGGGACGGCGTCTGCGGCGTTGTCCAGCACAACAACGGGGACAATGCCGCAGCGGAGCATGCGATTCAGAGCATCCATGGCGCGCCTCCTCAGTCAAACAGGGGCAGCGGAAGCCCGGTTTCTTCGGCCAGCGCCCGGATGGACTGCTCGACCTCGGGCGGCAGCGTGATGCCCTCCGCGCTGGCCTTGCGCTGCTTTTCCCATTCGATCTCGCCCGGGACGAAGATCTTGCCGCCGGCCGCGGTGGGCGCGGCATGGAGCTTTTCGCTCAGCGCCTCCACGCGCTCGGCAACCGGCTGCTCCATGCCGAACAGCGCCGGGTTGATCGCGATGAACACGTGGCTGACGTTGTTTTTCTTTTCCGGTTCGAAGCACCAGCTGACGATCTCGCCGCTGGCGCTCGTCGGGCCGCCGGAGAGAATGGCGGTCAGCAGCTCGACAAGGACGGCCAGGCCGTAGCCCTTGTGCGCGCCCATGGGCTGCATGGCGCCCTCCTCGGGGTAGTGGCTGGGGTCGGTGGTGGGCAGGCCGTCCTTGTCCACGATCCAGGTGGGCGGGATCTGGCGGCCGTCCTTGCGGGCCTGTACGACCTTCAGCGAGGCGACGTTGCTCAGCGCGATGTCGAGAAAGACGCTCGGCTCGCTGACAGACGGTGCGGCGTAGGCCACGGGGTCATTGCCGAGCACCATGCCCTTTGCGCCGGGGATGGTCATATTGGGATCGACATTGCTCATGGCAAGGCCGATCATGCCGCGCTTGGCGGCCATGTTGACATAGTAGCTGGCCGCGCCGAAGTGGCAGCTGTGGCGCACGGTCACAAGCGCAATGCCGGACTGCGCAGCCTTGCCGCAGGCAAGCTGCATCGCCTTGCAGGACGTCACCATGCCGAGCGCGTTGTGCGCGTCGGCGACGGCGTAGGCCGGGCCTTCGGCCACGATCTCAAATTTTCCGTGCAGGTCGAGGCCGCCGACGGCCGCCTTGTGCAGATAACCCGAAAGATTTTTGCTGCCGTGGGTGTGCAGGCCATAGGCGTCCGTTTCCGTCAGAACGTCGGCTGCCATTGCGGCCTCGGCGGCATCCATGCCGGCGCGGCACAGCGCATCCCGGCAGAAGTTTTTCAGATCAGAAATATGAATTTTGCTCACTGTTGCATCCCTCTCTCACATATCAGTCGGTCCCGATCAGGCTGTGTGCACGGCAGCCGGGCCGTTTGCAGGTTTTCCGGCAGACGGCGCCTCTGAGACGCTTCCCATAATTCCGTATATACGAACATTATTCTTATATCCGGATTATAGTTCAAAGATACCATTTGACGCACTTGTTGTCAACATAGAATTGTGAGATTTGTCGAATCTATGAAAAAGGGCAGACAGTGTTTGTGCAAATTTACAGGGAATACGCGGTTTTAATTGCATCGAATCCTGCAAAAATTTTCACGGATATTTGACTTTACCGGATCCGTCCGCTATAATAGTGGAAAAATGTGATAAATCGAACGGGGTGTAACGGTTGCATTTGAACAACACGCTGCTGAAAACGATGTCCATCCTCCGGCTTCTGGCCGGACAGGAGGAGGGGCTGACGCTGACAGAGATCTGCGAGGCGCTCTCCCTGCCCAAAAGCTCGGCCTTTGATATTTTGCAGACGCTGGCCCACGAGGGCTATCTCGAGATCAGCGGCCGGCGCACGCCGGCTTACCATCTGGGGCTGGAAGCGTTCCGCATCGGCAGTGCCTATCTCAACAGCGTGGATCTGAACAGTGCGGCAGCGCCGATCCTCTCTTCGCTCTGCCAGGAGATCAACGAGACCGTCTTCATGTCGGTGCGCAGCGGCGCGCACGACCTGGTGTACGTGCTGAAATACCTGTCGCAGTCGGAGCTCCAGACGGTCTCCACCGTCGGCACGGTGCGCGGCCTGCTCGAAGTGGCGATGGGAAAGGCCATTCTGGCCGCCCTGCCGAATGCGCAGGCGCTCGAGGCCGTGACGCCGGATATGTACCAGAGCTGCAGCGTCGCCTCCATCCGCGACCCGGCGTCGCTGATCGACTTTCTGGACGAGGTGCGGTACGTGGGCTACGTCGTGGACGGGACGAGCGAAAACTCCTTCCCTGTCCGTCCGGTGGCCGCACCGATTCTGGATGCAAACAACACAGTCCTCGGAGCGGCGAGCGTCGTGTCCGTCTCAGCCTGCAACTCCGACGAACGGCTGAAGGAGCTCGGCGGGATCATCCAGCGGACGTCGCTGCAGATCTCGCAGCGTCTCGGCTATCTCGGAGACGATTTGTACGCGCAGGCCCGGTAGGAGTTCAAAATAAAAGCGCACCGCGGAAGCTTTCAGCTTTGCGGTGCGCTTTTTGGTGCTGGTTTTTTCCTGCGGCGCCGCGGACGGCGGCGGGGCGCGGAAGCAAGCTTTTCATAGGCAGTGTTCAATTCCTCGCTCGGCTCATAGACGAGACGGTTGACGCGAAGCGTGCCGTCGTTTGCTGGCACGAGGCGGACGCGGAGATAAAATTCCCCGTCCTCCGGGCAGGAGGCCATCGTAAAGAAGCGGCGGCCCGGCTGGGAATACCACTTCCCGGCGTGCATGGAACAGCCGCAGACCGGACAGAGATTGTCCCGCCCGCTCATGGCGGCGAGCGCCTGCTGCTTGTCCGCGAAGCCGTGGTGGACACTGCGGGCAATACAGCCGGGCAGCTCCGCGCCGTGGAATCCGTTTTCGTGGTCGCGCAGCGACTGCTCATAGGCGGCGATGCCGTCCGCAAGGTTCAGCCGCGCACAGATGAGCGCCGTGTGATACGCGTCGCCGAGCGCGTCGTGCGCCGGGCGGCTCGGTTCGATGTGCATAAGCTCCAGCGCGGTCTTCAGCGCCTTCTGGTTGCTCGAACCGTCGGTCTGCGCGTTGAAGATCAGCTGCGCGTTGTACCAGCGATCCGCCCAGCCGGACTCCATGCCGTGGACGGCGAGATTTTCCCGCAGCACCGCGATATCGTCGAATCCCCAGGTCAGGATCGTAATCCCCTCGCCGCACCATGCGCGGAACTGCGCAATGGCCTCGGCAAAGGGAATGCCATGCTCGCGGAGCACGCTGTCACGGATGCCGGTGAGCTTGGCGACCTTGCTGTTCATTTTTTTGAAGTATTTCGGCCGGATCAGCACCTGAAATTCGTCTCCGACCTCCTGCGCCGCGCTCATGCGTACCGCGCCGATCTGCACGATCTCGCCGCGCATGGGACTCGGCAGCGGCTGCCGCGCCGCGCTCGAACCAGGCCATGCCTGATTCCACTCCATATCCAGAATGATGTACTGCATAATCTCTCTCCCTCTGTCGTTCAAGGGATATCGTACCACAATCCCGGCCCAGTGTAAACAAAAATTCCTGTCCGGCATAGGCTGAACAGAAAAGGAGCGATGATTTTTATGCCATTTTTATTTCTCAGCCCATCCACACAGGATTTCAACCCCTACGTCACAAACGGCAACGAGCAATTCTGGATGAACCGCATCGCCGACGAAATGGAACCGTATCTGCGCGCCTCCGGCATCAATTTCACGCGCAACAATCCCGCCGGGAGCGCCGCGCAGTCTATCCGCGATTCCAACGCCGGGGACTACGACTTCCATCTGTCCCTGCACTCGAACGCCTCGCCGGAGGCCAGCGCAGGCCGCGCGCGCGGCGTCGACATCTACTACAGCCCGATCAGCGAACCGGGTCTGCGCATGGCGACAATTATCGTCGATAACCTCAAGCCCATCTATCCGCTGCCGGACAAGGTGCGGGCGCTGACAACAGTGACGATCGGCGAAGTGCGGCGGACGCGGGCCCCGGCAGTGCTCTGTGAGCTCGGCTACCACGACAACGTCGAGGACGAAGCCTGGATCACCGGAAACGCGGAACCCATTGCCGCAGCGCTGGCCGAATCCGTCTGCGAATACTTCGGCCTCCCCTTCCTCCGGCCAGCCGAACGGCGCGAGGGCACCGTCGTCCTGACCTCCGGCGCGCTGAACCTGCGCGCCGCGCCGAGCTACGCCGCGCCGGTGTATCTTCAGATTCCGAACGGTGAGACCATCACCGTCTGGGGCGAATACGACAACTGGTACGTTGTCGAGTACGACGGCACCTTCGGGTATGTCCGCAGCGAATACCTCCGCCTTTCCGGCGAGACCGTCATCCAGCCGCGCTGAATCTCTGTCCCCGGCGTTCCGACACACAGCCAGCGCCCCGGAGCACTGCTCCGGGGCGCGCAGCGTGTCGAAAAAGTCTTTTCGCCCCGCTGCCCGTCCAGATTTTCAAACTTGAAAAGTTTGAAAATCTGTCTGATTGAACGCGAAGGGGGCTTTTTGCCCCCTTCTCCATTCCCCCGCTGCTCTATCTCAGAGCTGCATTTCATGGCTTTTGCAGCCTCAACGCCCGCCATCCGGCGGGCGTTTCTATTTCGTCCCGCGCACGTTCCTGACTGCGTGTTTACTTTTCCGCGTCCTTGTGGTACAATAAGTGATCATAATGAGGAGTGTGCCCTATGCAGAAAAACGTGCTGGAATATCTGGAAGCCTCCGCGCAGCGCTGCCCGGAAAAGATCGCCTTTGCCGACGGCGCACGCAGCTTTACGTATGCGCAGCTGCTCGCCAGCGCCAAAGGTCTTGGCACACATCTGGCCGGAACGGCCCCCTGTCTGCGCCGCCCCGTCGCGGTACTCATCGGCCGCACTGCGGAGAGCATCGCGGCCATGCAGGGCGTGCTCTACGCCGGCGGCTGTTACGTCCCGATCGACGACCACATGCCGGAGGCGCGTATGCGCAAGATCTTCGAACAGGTACGCCCCGCCGCCATCGTCTTTGCCGAGGCCAACCGCGCCGCGGCCGAGCTGGTCGCCGACTGCGCGCCGCTCGTTTTCATGGAGGATGGCTTTCAGACCAAACCTGACGAGGCGCTCCTCACTGCCCTTCGCGAACAGGTCATCGACCTCGACCCGCTCTATCTGCTCTTCACCTCCGGCTCCACCGGCACGCCCAAGGGCATCGTCATCCCACACCGCGCGATGATCGACTTTGCCGACTGGATGAGCGAATTCTGCGGCTACACCGAGGACGATGTCTTCGGCAATCAGGCGCCGTTCTATTTTGACCTCTCCTGCAAGGACGTCTACCAGACGCTCCGCCTCGGCGCGACGTGCCGCATTTTTGATAAGAAATTCTTCACCTTCCCGATGCTCCTGCTGCAGGAGATGGAGCGGGCGGGCGTCACCGCCATCAACTGGGCGACCTCAGCGTTCCATCTCGTCGCCAGCTCCGGCGCACTCGAAAAATACGCGCCCACCACATTGAAAAAGGCCGCCCTCGGCGGCGAAGCGCTCCAGGCGCGCTACGTCAACGCCTGGAAGGCCGCCGTCCCCGGCCTCTCGGTCGTCAATATGTACGGCCCGACGGAGACGACCGTCGACTGTACCGCCATACACCTCACGCGCGACTATCGCGACGACGAAGCCATCCCCATCGGCACGGCCTGCCGCAACATGCAGATCCTGCTGCTCGGCGAGGACGGCCAGCCCGTTGAGCCGGGTCAGCCGGGCGAGATCTGCGTCCGCGGCACCGGCGTTGCCAGCGGCTACTTCGGCGACCCGGAAAAGTCCGACGCGGTCTTCATTCAAAACCCCTGCAACCCCTACTTCCGCGACATTCTCTATAAAACAGGCGACCTCGCCGTCCAGCGCGAGGACGGTCTGCTCTACTTCCTCTCCCGCCGCGACGGCCAGATCAAGCACATGGGCTATCGCATCGAGCTCGGCGAAATTGAGGTCGCCCTGCACAGCGTCCCCGGCATCCGCGCCGCCGCCTGCCTCTTCGATCAGTCGCGCGACCGCATCCTCTGCATCTATGCCGGTTCGCCCGACAGTGCGGAGCTGGCGAAAGCCATGCGGAAGCTTGTGCCGAAATACATGCTCCCGAACATCTATGAAAAGCTCGACGCGCTGCCCTACAACGCCAACGGCAAGATCGACCGGGTGCAGCTGAAGGAGCGATACCTGCATGCAGAAAATTGAAGCCTTCGCACAGGCCGCCGGGCTGCTCGGCGCCCAGCTCCGCCGCGGCGTCGTCACCAACAGCTTCCTCACCGCCGCCGACTGTGACCGCGAGGCCAAGACCGGCCTCTACGTCTACGAGGCCGACGGCGAGCTGCTCGTCTTCCGCGACCGGGGGACCCATTATATCCTGAACTTTTTCCTGCAGCAGGGCGCGCGTCCCGCGCTGCCGGAGCTTTCAAAGCCCGTCGTCACCGAGCTGGCCTACCGGCCCAAGGATGCCGACGTGATGCGCACCGCGGCGGCCTATTTCCGCGCGATCGGCTTCAGCGAGGTGCTGCGCCGGACGCGCCGCACCCGCGCCGCCGCGCCGATCCCGCAGGAAGCGGGCGCGTTTGCCGCGCGGGAAGATCGATTTGATGCGGTCGACGCCTTCCTGCGCAGTCAGTTTTCGCGCTGGACCGGATGTCTCCCTACAGAGGCCGCGCTGCGTGCCGCGCTGGGCGCGGGACAGATCTTATGCGCCGAAGACGGGCACGGGATCTGTGGCCTGCTGCACTTTGCGCCGGGCCGCGCCGCGTCGGAGCTCCGGCATCTCGCCGTCCGCGAGGACTGCCGCCGCCAGGGCGTGGCAAATGCGCTGTTTGACGCATATATGGCCGCGACCGTCGGGCAGAAAAGCCTTGTCTGGGCGCGCACAGGAAATGAAGCCGCCGAACGCTTCTACGAATCACACGAATACCGGCCCGACGGATGGGAATCCATCGTGCTGCAATATGGAGGAACCGAACAATGAGAGAACAGATCATCGAGATTTTGACCGAAATCTGCCCCGGCGTGGACTTTGAACAGGAGACCGCCCTGATCGACGACGGCCTGATCGACTCGCTCGACATCGTCGCTGTTGTGACCGATCTGATGGATACGTTTGACGTCCAGCTCGGCGTGGATGACCTGACGCCGGAGAACTTCAACTCCGTCGACGCCATCTGCCAGCTCATCGAGCGCGCACAAGGCTGATGGCATTCACATCCGCCGCGTTCGTCGGGCTGACGGCCCTGTCCGTCCTGCTCTACTACGCCCTGCCGAAGCGCGTGCAGTGGTGCGTGCTCCTGCTGGCCAGCCTGGCCTTCTATCTCGCGGGCGGCGTGAAGAGCATCGTCTGGCTGGTGCTGATCATCCTCATCACGTGGACAGCCGGGCTGCTCCTCGGGCGGCAGAACGCAAAAACGCCCGCCGATAAGACTGGAAAGGCCGCCATCCAGCGCCGCAAGAAGCGCATCTCCGCCCTCTGCGCGGTCTGCTGCTTCGGGCTGCTTTTCGCGATGAAATACTGGAATTTCACGCTGGAGCTGCTGCCCGCGGCACTGGGTTCACACATCCCACGCTGGGATTTTCTCGTGCCGCTCGGCCTGTCGTTTTTCATCTTCCAGTCGATGAGCTACGTCATCGACGTCTACCGCAGCAAGCAGGTATGTGAGAAAAACGTCCTGAAATACGCACTTTTCGTCTCCTTTTTCCCGCAGATGGTGCAGGGCCCGATCAGCCGCTACGGACAGCTCGCCCCGCAGCTGACGGCAGAGCGCGATCTTTGCTGGGCGGATCTTCAGGCGGGCCTCCAGCTCGCGCTCTGGGGCTATTTCAAAAAGCTCGTCATTGCAGACCGCGCCGCAGTTCTGGTCAACAACGTGATTTCCGAGAACTGCCCATACGGCGGCGCCGTGATCGCGATGGGCATTTTCTTCTACTGCATCCAGCTCTATTGCGACTTTTCCGGCGGCATCGACATCACCCGCGGCGTCGCGCGCCTGTTCGGCATCGACATGGTGCCCAATTTCCGCCGTCCGCTGTTCGCCACGTCCCTGACCGACTATTGGCGGCGCTGGCACATCACGCTGGGCAGCTGGATGCGCGACTATGTGTTCTACCCGCTTTCCCTGTCGAAGTCGTTCGGAAAGCTCGGAAAATGGGCCAGAAAGCACCTGAAGGGCACACCCGGCAAGATCTTTGCGACCTCCGCCGCGACGTTCATCGTCTATCTGATCATCGGCATCTGGCATGGCGCAAACTTCCGCTACATCGCCTTCGGCCTCTGGAATGGCACGCTCATCACGGCCTCTCTGCTGATGGAGCGGCGCTTCCTCTCGTGGAAATCGGCGCTGCGCATCAACGACAAGTCCACGGGCTGGCGCATCTTTATGACCACGCGCACGGCGCTGCTTGTCTTCATCGGTCGCTACTTTACACGCGCGCCGCGCCTGACCGTCGTATTTTCTCTGCTGAAAATCACGGTGTTCCGCCCGAATTTCGGCGAATTGCTGCATAAGATCCTGTCGCTCGGCCTGACGGCGGGCGATCTGCTGATCGTCGCGGTGGGCATCCTGATTGTCCACACGGTGGAGTTCTTTGAAGAACGCGGCACGGACGTCCGTGGCTGGCTCAACGCGAGAAAATCGTCCGTACAGGTGCTGATCCTGCTGGCTTCCCTGCTGATTTTGGTCTTTTTCGGCATTTTCCGCAGCGGCTACATCTCATCCGAATTCATCTACGGGCAGTTCTGAGGAGGACCTATGAACGCAAAAAAATGGGTGCTGACCTTCCTGCTGCTCGCGCTGGTGCTGGCGCTGGGCCTCGCGGCGTTCAACTACGTCACCGACCCGTTTGGGGCCTTCGGCGACAGGTTTTTGAACTGGTTCTCCTATGACGAGACGAACAACCCGCGCGTCGCCAAGATCAGCTATCTCGAGCAGCACCACGAAGAATACGATTCCTACATTCTGGGCTGTTCTTCGACCAGTTCGCTGCAAGTCTCGGACTTTAACGAACTTTACGATGCAAATTTCTATAATTTAATCATGTATGGCGCGGACATGCGCGACTGCGAAAAGATCGCCGATTACCTGATCGAGCACTATGAGGTCAAAAACCTCGTCCTGAACGTCTACCTCGACAACGGCTTTACCTACGACGACGAGACGGACCGTCTGACGCGCAATCTGCATTACCTAACCGATCCGGACACGTCCGCGCTGTCATTTTACACGCGCTATCTGTTCTGCGACCCGCGCTACGGCCTGAGCAAGCTCAAAAACCTGCGCAATGACCGTCTGCTCCCGCAGAGCTTCGACGTATTTAACGAGGCCACAGGCGAATATGACAAGCGCGTGCGCGACGTCGAACCGATCGGCAGCATGGAGTCCTATCTCGAGGCATACCCCGTCTTTGCCGACTATCCGAAGACCGGCGATTTTACGCTCGGCCAGACCGAAAACTGCATGCGCTCCGTCGCCGCGATCAAAGAGCGCTGCGAGGCAGCGGGCGTGAATCTGGTCGTAATCACCGCCCCGGTCTACATCGACTATTTTCAGAATTTTCAGGCCGAAGATGTGGCAAATTTCTATGCATCCCTCGCAAAAGTCACTGATTTCTGGGACTTTTCGTGCAGCAGCGTGAGCTGCGAGCCGCGTTATTTCTACGACGCGACGCACTTCCGCAACGCCGTCGGCAGCATGATCGCCGCGCGCATTGCGGGCGACGATTCCGTCTACATCCCGGGCGATTTCGGAACGTATGTCACGGCGGACACGCCGGCGTCCTATTTCACGGATGTTTTAAGCGCGCAGCCCCTCCCGGAGTCAGACATCTGCACCGACGTCCCCATCCTGCTCTGGCACAACCTCGCGGAGGAGGCCAGCGGCGACGTGACGATCTCGGTGGACACGTTCCGCGCACAGATCGAGGCGCTGCATGACGCCGGCT
This sequence comes from Clostridiales bacterium UBA735, assembly GCA_002298695.1. GTDB lineage: Bacteria > Bacillota > Clostridia > Oscillospirales > Oscillospiraceae > CAG-170. The sequence continues at coordinate 18,272 of DBLB01000059.1, forward strand.
TCGAAACCGTCTCGCTGCAGCAGCTCTATGACTACGTTCATTATGGCACGGAATTGCCCGAAAACCCGATTTTGCTGACGTTTGACGACGGGTATCTGAGCAACTACGAGTATGCCTACCCCATTTTGCGGGAATACGGCATGCAGGCGACGATCTTCGCCATCGGCGTCTCCATCGGAAAAGATACCTACAAGGGCACCGATCATGCGATGACGCCGCATTTCGGCGCAGCCGAGGCGCGGGAAATGGTTGCCTCCGGCCTGATCTCCGTGCAGAGCCACACATATGACATGCACCAGTGGCCGCCGTTCGAGGACGGGAGCACGCAGGTGCGCGAGACCATGCTTCCCTTCGTCGGCGAGTCCGATGCCGATTATGAGGCGGCGGTCGAGACCGATTTCGCCGAGAGCCGCGCAGCCATCGAAGCCATCACCGG
>DBLB01000059.1:18740-31613 GCA_002298695.1 Clostridiales bacterium UBA735
GTAGACGGTCAACGCGCTGGCGTTCCCGGAGGGCGCATATGTCACGCTCACGCAGGATGCGCTTCGGAATGCCGGCGTTGAGATCACCCTCTCCACAGTACGCGGGACGGCCACTGTGGTCAAGGGTCTGCCGCAGTCGCTCAGCGCCATGAAGCGCATTTCCGTCACCGAAAGCACCGATACCGAAGCGCTGATTGCAGAGCTTCAGGGCTAAACCGATCATCACAGAACCGGCAGGACGTCACCCCCGTCCTGCCGGATCTTTTCGTCTCCGCTGAACGAACCGGTGTAAATACAGCAAAAAAGCAGGACGGCGATTGCCGTCCTGCTTTTTTGCTGTAATTACTTGCTGAAGCGCTGGAAGATGGCTGCTGCCTGCGCTCTGGTGGTGTTGCCCTTCGGGTTCAGGCGGTTGCCGCCCACGCCGTCCAGGATGCCGTTCTGCACGGCCCAGAGCATGGCGTCCTGCGCCCAGCTGCTCACGGACGCGCTGTCCGCAAACGTCAGCTTGCCGGACACGGCCGGGGAACCGACGTAGCGGTAGAGCATCGCGGCGAGCTGTTCGCGCGTAATCGTGCCCATCGGGTTCGTGCCGTCGGTGATGCCCTGTGCCACGGCCCAGGTCTGGCCGACTTCGTACCACGTCGAGCTGCGGCGCGTATCCTGTCCCGCGATGCGGGCCAGCATCGTCCAGGTCATGGCGCGGGTCGCGGCGGCGTTCGGGGAGAACGTCGTGGCGGACGTGCCGGACATCAGGCCGAGGTTGTACGCCCAGTCGATCGGAGCGTGATACCAGCGGGTCGCGTCAAGGTCGGTGAAGATCTGGCACGCGCAGTCCGCATAACCGTACTCGCAGGCGCTGCCGCCGGTGAGGATCGGAAGAATGGTATCGATGATGCTGCCGGCCGGGTTGACGGTCAGCAGACCGTTCAGGACGCGGACGTCATAGTAGTCTTTCCACTCGTCCTTCAGGATGGCGCTGATCATGACCGTGTAGGTGCCGGCGGTCTTGCCGTCCGTCGCAGCTGTCGCGCTCAGGACGCGGAAGATGTTGGAATCCTTCGGGTTCAGACCGGTGACGACCGGGGTGAAGGTCGGGACGGTCTGGCCGGCGGTCATGCTGGCGCTGGACACCGAGACGGTGACGACCGCCTTGCTGACGGTCAGCGTGTAGCTGTTGGAGGCCGGCGCATAGTCGGTGGTCTCTGCCGCAGAAGCGGTGATCGTGACCGTGCCGGGCTTCACGAACGTCACCGTGCCGTTTGCATCAACGGTGGCAACGGTGCTGTCGCTGCTGGCGTAGGTCAGTGCGGTCTTCGCGGTCGCCGGGTTGGTGAGGGTCGCCTGTGCGTAGGAGGCCGTCAGCGGGCCCGCATTCGTGAAGGTAACAGCCTGCGCGGTCTTCTCGGTGATCTTGGCATTGACCGTCACAGTCGCCTCGCCCTCGTAGTTCTTCGCATTCGAAACCTTCAGGAGGATGGTGGTCGCACCGAGGGTCGCCTGATCCTTTGCCTTGGCAGTCAGCGTGATCTTGCCGTTTGCATATTCGGCCGTGGCGGTCTCAAATTCTTCATTGTGCACGACGCTGACAGCCGCAGTATTGCCGAGGAAGGATGCGCCGATCTCCAGCTTGCCCTCGTGTGCGCGCTGAACGGTCAGCATGCCGTTCTTGACGGCCTCTTCCAGTGCCTTCTGCAAGGCCTCCTGCGAAGCCTTGTTGATCGTGAGCTTGACGGTATCCACAACCGTCAGCGTGTAGTTCTTGCTGCCTCTGCCATTGGTCTCGACTTCCAGCGTGCCCTGCTGGATAGTGTATTCGCCGACGTTTTCACCGGAGACGCGGGAGAGCGCGCCGGTCAGCACGGTTTCCGCCTTGTCGCTGTTCTTCAGGCCGCTGACCGTGTAGGTCAGTTCGGGGTCGGTCTCGCCGTACGTCTTGGACTTTGCTTCGGGCGTGACCGTGAGGGCCGCAGGGTTGATGGTGAGTTTCGCGGGGACAAACGTCAGCGTATAGTTCTTGTTCGCGGACAGGGTTCCCTGTGTGATGTCGTAGCTGCCAGCATTCTCGCCATCGGCGCGGGTCAGGCTGCCGGAAAGAACATCCTCTACCTGGTCGGGGGCTTTCAGGCCATCGACTTTGTAGGTCAGTTCGGGGTCGGCGTCGCCATAGGTCTTGCTCTTCGCCTCAGCCGTGACCGTCAACTTCGCGGGCACGATCGTAAACGTTGCGGATGCGTTGCCCGTAAAGTTCTGGTTGCCGGTGACAGGTTCAATCGTGTACGAATAGGTACCGACATCTGTCCAGCCGGTCCCAACGATATAAGAAACCGCCTGATAGTCTGTGCCTTGCGTCAGCGTCATATCGCCCAGCGTGACCGTAGGAGTCGGCAGCTCTACCGGATCGCCGGCATATTCCACGCTCGTTTTGTCCAGCGTGACCTTCGCGTCATTCAGCGATCTCGGGGTGATTGTGGCGTCGACGCTCAACGTGGTTGTTCCGGCAGTCATCTGGTAATTGCCTGCGTCTTTACCGCGCAGGGATGCAGCCGGAATGGTCACGTTAATCTCCTTGACCTCCGCCACGTCTTTGCTGTCATAGCTGGCAGTCACAGTGCTCCAGTCAATGTAGACTTCATCGCCCTCTACCACACCATTCAGCGAGATGCAGTCCTGAATGGCCGTTTTGTTCTCTGCCGTCAGGTCGGTCGTTGCGTCATAGACCTTGCTGATCGGAGCGGTCGGGTCGGTCTTCGTGATGTTCAGGAGCTTCTGCGCAACATCGACCGTATCGGTCACGACGGTGACATTCTTGTATTTGCCGTCGGTGCTGTTGAAGACGATGGTGTAGGTCTGCTCGCCCGCGTTGGGCTTCGCGTCCGGGTTCGCAACGCTGAACTCGCCTTCCACAGGGGTGCTGCCGACCTTGGCAGTCACCGCAATGTCCTTGTTGATCGTCACGATCTCCGCCCAGGTCATGCCATACTTTGCGAGGTTGAGCTTCGCGAGATCTTCAACCGTGACCGGCGTTACGTCGGACTTGGTGAACGTCAACGTCTGAGCCTTGATATGGAAACTAATATCATGTTTACCAAACGAACAGAAGTCATCCTTTTCCATCATGCGCTTCTCTTCTAATGTATCAACCTTCTCGCCATACTGGTCGAGGAAGGTGACAACGGCAGTGACTAGTATTTCAGAACCATCCGCCGGAACGGTCACATAGGCCGTCTTACCGTCCACTTCCGTGCCGTTGACCGTGAATATCCAGCTTGTCACCTTGGATTCGGCGCGCTTGATCGTCACGGGCTGCGTGGCCAGGGCAGCACCGTTCGCCATAACGCTGATGGTATACGTGCCGGTCTCGCCCTTCGCAACGGCGCCCTTCGCCGCAGCAGTCACCTTGACCTTGCCGTTCTCAATGGACACGCCTTCAACGCCACTGCCGGTCACTTCGTAGCCGGTGGACATCGGTTCGCCGTACTGGTCGCGGACTTCCACAGTGAAGCTCTTCTCCACAGGTTCTCCCGTCGGGATCTCAATGATCTTGTCCGCATCCGCCATCGTAATGGAAGCCTTGGTGGCAACAGAGGTGGCCTTTGTCACGTTAATGGTGAGGCCCTCCGAACTGACATCGCCAACCTTTACATACAGATAGTACAAGCCTTCCGTCACGCTGTCTGTCTTGTTGAGCGTCAGGGTCGTGCCGCTGACTTTGTAATCCGTTCCGTATACCAGCGCTTCAGTCTCGCCGTTTTTCCTCAGCGTATATTCCGGAGTTTCCGTCAGCGTCATCGACGCGTCGTACTGGTCGGAAGTACTCAGGCTGAAATCCGCACTTGTCGGCGTTGTCTTCGTCGGCAGCGCCATGCTCGACAGGCCGTACAAACTCAGTCTGCTCAGAACGCGCGGTTTCTTCGTGACGGTGATGGCGAAGTCCTGAGAAATGGATTCACTATCGAACGTATTTGCCGCCGCGGCGGTGGCCGTCAGGGTAAACTGCGTGCCCTCTTCCACATGCGAATTCAGCACGAGGCTGCTGCCGTCTTCGCTCAGCTGAATCATCGATTCCTGACCGACCGGCACACCCTTGATCGCATATGTCCACGTCACACCATTCGCCACAGCGCCGTTCTTGTCATACGCCGTCGGGCCAAACGTGCTCGCAATGTCAAAGCTCTTGGTACCGTTCGAAGTCTCTGCCCACGTCGGCGCAGCAACCTCAGTCGTGTTCAGCGTGATGACGTTGGGCGCTACAACCGTGATTTTACCGTCGACAAATTCGACTTCATTTGCATAACGACGTGTGTCTTCCACTGTATCGCCCGATTTGACGCTTGTCGTCATGACATAGTTCGTGCTCTCATCGAGCACATGAATCGAAATCGGATATTCGCCGACCGCAGCGGTCTCTTTCACCTTAAACTTTGCCCAAATGAAGGTCAGGTTAGTTCTCAGATTCTTTGTATCCGTCCACGGAATCGACCCTGTATCCGCAGACGCCGTGCAGCTGCCAAAACTGGCACCAGCAAAAGTGCCATCATCAGTTTCTGTCACAAAACTCTCAAGTTCCAAATTGCTCTTGTCATAATCAATACGGAACTGCACTGCACGGATTCCCGTAGTGCTGTCTGTCGGCGTCACACGAATACCGATCAGTTTTTCCTCATTCGCCCGCATGGTCGCTTCTTCTACACGGATGGTTGCAACCGCACCCGCCGTTTCTGCGCCGGCAACTACTGCAAAGGAAAGTAGCATCGCCACTGCCAGAAGAAGCGCGATAATACGTCTCGTCATTGTCATTCTCCTTTATGTTATTTCGCTCGCCCGTTTAACCGAGCGGATGTGCAGTTGGGTCTGCCAGATACAGCAAAATCCGCAATGCATCATTAACTGTCACGCCGTCTACCTTATCCACGTCGGCAGCCAGATAACGGCTTCCCGTCAGCGGTTCCTTCAGTGTTCCTGCCAGATGCAGCAGAATCGTCAATGCGTCGTTGACCGTTACGCCGTCGACGCCGTCTGCATCGCCCAGAACATAACTGCCCTTGACTGCCGCAGCGCGGACGACCGGGACTTCTTTGTTATTGCTGGAAATCACGATGGCCGCGTTTGCCATCTGGCTGGGGTAGATGTTGTCAAACGTCACGCTGCCGGCTTCCGCGGCGACCGTCTGCATGATGTAGAGGACGCTGCTCTCGGTGACGCTGTAGCTGCCGTTCTCCGGGTCGCTGGACGCCAGCATCAGAACCACCATCTGGTCGCCCTGCTGAATGGCGCTGTTCGTATAGGTCAGCGTCAGGATGTCATCCGTTTTGAAGCTGACCTTACAGCCGTCCGCCAGCGAGGCCACGGAAGCGCTCTTCGCGGAATTTTCCGTATAGGTGGCCGCAAGCGCCGTCATGCTCAGCAGCAGGCTGAGCGCCAGCAGCAACGCAAACATTCTTGCCGTTTTTTTCATACGCTGCTCTCCTTTTCCTGTTTTCTCTCTCAGGTAAATTTGTCCAGATAGCGGACGATCATGACCGCGATCTGCGCGCGCGTCGCGGCGCGGTTCGGCGCCAGAGACGCGCCGATCTCGAGACGGTCGGTGCCGCAGTAAATCTCATTGTACACCGCCCAGTACACGGCGCTCTTCGCCCAGCCGGGAATCTCGGCGCTGTCGGCATACTGGCTGTCGTAGACGCCGGTGAACATGAGTTCCGTGCCGGACTGGCCGCCCGCCAGACGGTAGAGGATCGCCGCCAGCTGCGCGCGCGTGACCTGGCCGGTCGGGTTGAATTTCCCGCCGCCGACGCCGTTGACGATGCCGTTCTGCTCGGCCCAGGCCACCGCATCCCGGTAATAGTTGTGCGTCAGGTCGGTGAACGTCGCGGGGCGCTCCACCTTCGGCGAACCCATCGCCCGGTAGAGGATCGTCACGCATTCGCCGCGCGTCATTGCATCGTCCGGCCGGTAGAGGCCCTCGTAGCCGTAGATCAGGCCGAGGTCTGCCGCCCGCTCGATGAAGTCCGAAGCGAAATGCCCTGCCGTGTCCAGAAACTGCGGTGCGCTCTCGCCGGATTCCGGCTGCTTTTCGGACAGCGCCGCCGGATAGCTCGCGGTCAACACCTTCGCGTCCGCGTCGGCCAGCTCGCCCTCCGTCATGCCGAAGGCAGGCGCGCCGTCTTTCACGGCCTTGAAACGGAACACGCCGAGCGTTCCGTCGCCCGTTGCAGGCGTGGCCGAAGCCGCTGCAATGATTGCGCCGGCATCTCCCTTTGCATTCGTCGCGGAGAGCATGCCGCGCAGCAGCTCGCCCACTTCCGCCGATTCACAGCTCAGCGCCGCATGGTCAAATTGCAGCGTGAACTGCGCCGCGCAGATGCCGGGGTTGTTGTCGAGCACGACGCGGACCTCAAACGTCTCGCCTGCTTTCACCGTTTCCGGCGCTTCGATGCGCACCGTCGGCGTTCCGGCGGCCAGCACGGGCAGCGCCAGAGAAAGCAGAATTGCCAGAATCAAAAGTAACGATATTCGATTGCGGAGCATGCTTCACATCCCTCCATTTCAAGCCGATGGCCATACCTTTTCCATTTATACACGATATAGTATAGCCGAGGCGTTTGTGGAAGTCAATGGAAAAAACGGCTTTTTCAGAATTTGTAACAGGATTGAAATATTTCGCTCCGCCCGCCCCGCCGGGGCTGTGACGGCACTTGCATTTTCCGGCACGCCGGAGTATACTGAAACGGAACAATAAACACGAAGGAGCATTTACCATGATTGCATTAGCCTCTGACCACGGCGCATATGACCTGAAAGAAGCGATCAAGGCCCATCTGACAGAGCGCGGCTTTGAAGTGAAGGATTTCGGCACCTACGACAAGTCCAGCTGCGATTATCCGGACTTCGCGGCTGCTGCGGCCCGCGCAGTCGCCTCCGGCGAGTGCGAAAAGGGCATTGTGACCTGCACGACCGGCATCGGTGTGTCCATCACGGCCAACAAGGTCAAGGGCATCCGCTGCGCCCTGCTCAGCGACCTGATGTCCGCCCGCCTGACCCGCGAGCACAACGACACGAACATGATGGCCCTCGGCGCAGGCGTGACCGGCGAGATGCTGGCGCTGGAGATCGTCGATACCTGGCTGGATACCCCCTATTCCAACGCCGAGCGGCACCAGCGGCGCATCGACAAGATGATGGCGATCGAACAGGAATAATTCAAAAAACGCTCCGTTATGGAAATCCATAACGGAGCGTTTTGCAGCAGAGTCACTTATCCTTTGAGTTTGGCAAGCAGGTTCGGGAGCAGCATGGCGACGCCCGGAACGAATGCGCACAGAAGCAGAACGATCACCATTGCGGCGACAAACGGCCAGACGGTCTTTGCCAGCTTGCTCATCGGCTGTTTGGCAATGCTGCCTGCGATGAACAGCTGAAGGCCCACGGGCGGCGTAATGCTGCCGATGCAGAAGTTCATGACCGTCAGCACGCCGAAGTGCGCCGCGCTGAAGCCCAGCTGCTGCGCGATCGGGAACAGGATCGGCGTCATGATGATCATGCCGGCGTTCGCCTCCATGAACAGCCCCAGGAAGAGGTAGAGCAGCATCACCATAAAGATGAACACATTGGGGTCATGCGTAAAGCCGAGGATGAACGTCGAAATGGCCTGCGGCAGATTCATTCTGGTCATCACCCAGCCAAAAATCGCCGCAATGCCGATGATGAACATCGGAACCGTCGTGCCCATGACCGCGTTTTTCAGAATGGTATAGATGTTTTTCCGATTGATATTTTTTGTGCAAAGGCCGAAAATCAGCGCATACAGACACGCCACGCCGCCGGCCTCTGTTGCGGTAAAGATACCGGAAAGAATGCCGCCGAGGATGATGATCGGCATCAGCAGCGCCGGAATTGCGTGAATGGTCGCATCCACACGCTCCTTGTGCGGTGCCTTGGGCTTCAGCACAAAGTTGCGCTTTTTGGTCTGGAAATGTACCAGCGCCATCACGGCCAGGCCCATCAGGATTCCGGGAACCAGTCCGCCGAGGAACATATCGCCGATGGACGCACCGGTCATGGAGCCATAGAGCACCATCATGATCGACGGCGGAATGATCGGCCCGATAATGCCGCCGCATGCCACAACACAGGCTGCGAGATCCGGTTCATAGCCCTCCTCCTCCATTGCCGGGATCATAAGCGTTCCCATCGCGGCGGTATCCGCAGAAGCGGAACCGGAAATGCCGGCCATGAGCATGGACGCCAGCACCGTAATATGGGCAAGGCTTGCACGCAGATGTCCCAGCAGCGCGGAGGCAAAGCGCACGATCCGTTTGGTAATGCCCGCTTCGCCCATCAGTTCGCCCGCGAGAATGAACAGCGGAATGGCCATCAGCGAGAAGGAATCCATCATAACGAACATTCTCTGCGGCACGATCATCGCCGCCAGAGAGCCGTCCATCATAATGCACACAATGGCGGATGCACCGATCGCGAAGGCAATGGGCACACCCAGGATCAACAGGCCGAAAAATGCGGCCAGCATGACGATCAGCATACTGTTCATACGTCGCTGCCTCCTTTCAACGCGCGGATGGTGGAAAGAACATTGCAGACGGATGAAAAAATACTGCAAAACCAGCCGACGACCGTACCGGCGTATACCAGGCCCATGGAGAGCTTGAGCGCAATTGATGTGTTTGCTGCAAATTTCGCAGCCAGCTGGTAGCTGGCAATGGTCATATAGACGCACACAAGCAGCACCACGATGTCTCCAAACAGCGTGAACCACAGCTGATTGTGCGGCTTGAAGCGGGTGACCAGGATATCAATTGCCATGTGCTAGCGCTGGCGGATGGCAATACCCGTGGACAGCATGACGAGCCATACGCCCGCATAGCGGGACAGCTCTTCCGACCAGACCAGCGGGCTGCCGATAATGAAGCGGCAGAAGACCTGGGTAATGGTGGACAGAAATACGACCGACACAAGAATCACACAGACGACCTCGCAGATCTTTTCCATCCATTCCACAACGCGTTCCAGGCCATTTGGCGTTTTTGCGTGTTCCATATTGGAGAACCTCTCTTTCTTTCAGGCATGGACTGATTCCATCAGGCGCCGCAGAGGGCCTCCCTCTGCGGCGCCCGAAAAACGGATTCAGTTTGCACGGGCGCTGTTGATCATCTCAAGCAGATCCGTGCAGTTGTTTGCCGATGCGATCTCCTCATGGACGCCGAGGCACGCCTCACGGAGCTGGTCGCGGTCGATGTCGTTGATTTCGATCCCGGCCTTCTCCATTTCGGTCAGCGCATTGTTGTTCGACTCGTCGAACGCGGGCCACTCCCATTCCACAACTTCCGCCATCGCCTCATCGATAATGGTCTTGGCGTCGTCATTCAGGCTGTCCCAGTAGCTGTTCATGCAGATCGGCGCAACCGTCGTAAAGATGTGGTTCGTCTTTGCAATGTACTTGCCGACTTCATAGAACTTCATCGTGTAAATCTGGTCTGCGGAAACCTCCACGCCTTCCACGACGTCCGTCTGGATGGACGTATAGACCTCAGAGAATGCGATCGGCGTGGGCTTTGCGCCGAGGGCCTGGAACATCTTGATGTACACATCGACCTCCGGGGCGCGGATGCGCAGGCCCTTGAAGCTGTCCAGGTCCTCCAGCTTGGTCTTTGCAGTCAGCATGTCGCGGAAGCCGGAATTCAGATACCCGAGGATGTGCATATCCTGTCCGTTGGAGAGCGTTTCGCGCAGCTGTGCGCCGACATCGCCGTTGAGGCACGCCTGAACATGGTCGAGATCGTCAAAGACAAACGGCAGATCCAGCACGGCAAATTCCGGCTGAATATTGGAGATATAGGCCGTTGTGGCCAGCACGATATCAATGGTACCCATCTGGATGCCTTCGATCATATCGCGCTCGTTGCCGAGCTGTGCCGCAGGATAGACGACGATCTTGATCTTGCCGCCGCTCTTTTCGCTCACGAGCTCCGCGAGCTTATTGCACGCCTGATCGAGCACGGAGCCGACCGCCAGATTGTGTGCCAGGCTGATCTCAATGGCTTCCCCCGTATAGCCGGCTGTGTCGGCAGCATCCGCTGCTGCATCACCCGCAGCAGAATCCGCCGCCGCGTCTGCCGGTGCAGCTATGCTCTCTGTGGTCGTATCGACTGTATCCGGCGCCTTGTTGCAGGCCGCCATCGCCAGTGCCAATGCAAGCGCCAACAGCAAACATACGATTCTTCTGAGTTTCATTGTATTTTCCTCCTTTTTTCGATGACCTTGCACCATGGCGTGCAAGGTCATCTGTTTACGTTTCAGCCCCCCTCAACGTAAACTTCCTTACCGGACTGGTCCGAATTCTTCGGCCTTTTTCTTGATATAGAGGATGCGGTCGAGATCGGCATCGGGCGGCGTGGTATCGGCAATGCCGAGGATGATATGGCGGCCGTCGCCGATCGTTTCCAGCGTATCGTTGATGTACTTTTCAAACTCGTACTGCGTGAAGGAACCCTCCAGCAGGGCGATGGACGGAATGCCGCCCCAGATCGTGATCTTGTCGCCGAACTTCTCGCGGTATTCCTTCAGCGGCAGGCGCGTCATCGGTGCAGGGCAGATCGAGTCCGCCACGTCCATGCCGCTCTGCGCATAGAGGTTGAGCAGGCCGGCGTTTTCGCCGTCCGGATGCGTGATGATGAACTTTCCGGCCTCGTGCGCCAGCTTGGAATAACGCTGGAGCACCGGCATGACATACGGTTCGAACACGCTCGGCGGCGTGGTCGTCGTGTTGAAGTTCGCACCCGTCAGGATGAGCTCGGCCTTGGACTTCAGGTTCGCATCGAAGATCTTGTCGAAGAACGGCATCAGCCGGTCGTTCAGCTTTTCGAGCAGCTCCGGTTCCTCGCTGTTGAACAGGTGGAATGCCTGCGGGCCCATCAGATCCTGGCAGATGTAGTGCATGGGCGAGGCCCAGGCGGAGCAGTAGCCGATGCAAAGGCCGTTGTCGCCGACGACTTCTTCGCGGAACTGATCGTATTTTTCGTAATCTGGAATGACCTCGCAGTTTTCAAACAGGTAGGCCACCGTCTCCATCTGCTGGATCGTCTCGTCGAGGTCGACAAAGTGGTCGGTGCCGACGTCCTCATACTTGATGGCATGGTTGTCAATGACGTTCAGCGTCAGGCCGGACGTGCGCATATTGTCGGTGTACTGATAGCCGCAGGTGATCTCGCCGACCGGTGTCGTATAACGGATGCGGAACTTGCCGGGCGCGACCTCTTTCCACTCGCGCTTCATATTGTGGAATTCCAGCCGGAACGGCTTCGTATTGAATCGGTAATGGCCGAGACCGATGTCCACATCGCGGTCTTCGCCGTCCCATGCCTTGTAGTTTGGGATGATGTAGTGGTAGCCAAGGCCGAGATCCTCAGTCAGCTCCTTGAGCGTTGCATTTTTATACTTGTCCGGCAGTGTGCCGCGCAGCTTGCGTGCGTTGTACCAGATGTCCAGTCTCGGAAGGTACGGCAGCTGGTCCACGGGTTTGCCCTGAATCGTTGCGAGCAGGCGTTCTTTGATCGTCATGGTCTGCGTTCCTCCTTTTCCGTTCCGCTCAGCACGCGACGCGTGCCACAATCATCGCATAGCCTTCCAGTGCCTGTTCCATCAGGTCAATGCGGATCCGGTCGCGCGGGCCGTGGCAGTAGATCTCCTCCGCGGGGCTGTAGCCGATGGTCGGCACGCCCATCACGGTTGCGATATATGCCGCGTCGGTGCCGTAGTCCCAGAAATAGGTCTTCGGGAACTGGCCCATCTCGTGCAGCGCGTCCAGCGTCTTCTGGATCAGCGGATGGTTGATGTCCGTGATGAAATAGGGCTTGTCGAGACGTGCAAATTCATGCACGCCGGTGTAGCTCGTGTGCTCCAGCTCGCGCACGCGCAGCTCGAACTTTGCCTCGGGGTCAGCAGCCTCCACCTCATCCGCCAGCTTGCGGAAGTCGGCGAGGACCGTGTCGGCGTTCTCCTTGGAATTGTAGCGGTAGTCGATGTTGACCGTGCAGCTGTCCGGCACAACGCAGTTGAAACCGGGATGGCATTCGATGTTGATGATGGACAGAGAGCTCTGGAACGTGCCGTCCGTGGGCAGATGTTTCGCCATCTCATCGATCTTGACGATCATCGGTGCCATTTTCGACACGGCGTTCACGCCGTTCCACGGCGCGCTGGAGTGGCTGTTCTTGCCGCGGGAGATGACCTGCACCTCGAGACGGCCGCGGTGGCCGATGGCAATGTCCATACCGGTCGACTCGCCGGAGATGGCCAACGCAAACTTCCGGTCGCAGAAGCAGTCCTCGCACATGCGGAGCGCGCCCCACATATCGCCCGGCTCCTCCTCGACGACAAACGTGAACACCAGATCTCCCTTGAGCGGCAGACCCAGCTTCTTCACCAGCGCCCCAAGGTAGACCTGCGTGGCAATGGTGCCCTTCGTGTCGCTCGCGCCGCGGCCGTGGATGCAGCCCTCGGCGATCTCACCGCCGAACGGGTCATACTGCCAGGCCGAAAGATCGCCCGGATCCACCTGATCCATGTGGCAGTTGAACAGAATGCTGTTTCCGGTGCCGTCGCCCTTGAGAATGCCGATGATGTTGCCGGTCCGGTCGCGGAACGCCTCGTCGTAACCGAGCGTCTGCAATTCTTCCAGAATCGCGTCCGCGACCGCCTTCTCATGGCCTGTGTCGCTGCGCAGGCGGATGATCTTCTGGGCAAAAGCGACCATCGGCTCATAAAGCTCTGCCGCCTGTTTCTGAATCTGTTCTTTCATGGGAACCTCCTTCAAACACTGCTTCATTCCTCTGTTATTATGCTTCGCCGCCCACCTCT
>DBLB01000180.1 GCA_002298695.1 Clostridiales bacterium UBA735
AAGATCTACGAGAACGATCCGTTTGCCAAGCTCGACCAGGTCGGCGTGGGCAAGCTCGTGAAGATGGCCGCGACCATGGGCCGTGAGTCCAATCCCGACATTCACCTCGGCATCTGCGGCGAGCACGGCGGCGATCCCTCCTCCGTGGAGTTCTGCCACAAGGTCGGTCTGGACTATGTGTCCTGCAGCCCGTTCCGCGTGCCCATCGCCCGCCTCGCTGCCGCCCAGGCCGCCATCAAGGACCAGAAGTAATTCAAAAAATTGCTTCGATAAACAGCAAATAAACGGTTTAACGGCCGCATTCTCTGATGGGAATGCGGCCGTTCTTCGTTTTAACAAAAAAGCTATTCGCGCTTTAATGCCGCTGGAAACAAATAACGCAAAGCGGCGTGAAGCGCCCGGCCAGGCAAAATCATGGTCTCCTCGCCGAGGAGCTGCCAAGCCTTCGTTTTTCCCCGCGGGATTTGTTTAAAGCGTGTTGCCGCGGCGGTGCGGCCGTGATATCATATACCCTGCATCGCTTTTTCTGCGCTGCCGCCGGGAGCGGCGCGCAAAGAAAGCAATGAAACCATAGATATAGGGGGCTCATCCATGAGAAAGTATTCCCTGCCGGTGCGCATCGCGGCGCTTTTGTGCGCGTTGTGCCTGCTGCTGACCGGCTGCGGCAACGTGACATCGCCGGACGGCCCCGGCGAGTCCAGCACTCCTGCGCCGACGGCGGAACCCGCCGCGACGACCGTGCCAGCGGCGGAAGAAACGCAGACGATCGCAGAAGATTCGGGGCTGACCGATGTAGAGATGAAGGCGGTGCAGCTCGCCGCGGAGCATCTTGGGGAAGACGCTGTGCTGACCGATGTGGTGGACTTCTCCGTGGAGGATTTTGAGGGAGAGCCCTGCCATGTTCTTTTGCTGAGGAGTGCAAATGACGAGTTCCTGGCATATAGTTACGATACGGAGACGGTATACTGCCCTTCTTCGGACGATGTCTGGACCGGTACGCAGGATTGGAGCACAGAGGAGGGCCGGTGCCTTTATCTTCTGTGGGTATTTGCCAGCCGCTCTGTGGAGCCCATGGACTCCAATAACTGCTATGTAAGCAGCACCGAAGCGCGGACAGAACTGACGCCGTCGGAGGTCGAAGAGGTAAACCAGGCGCTGAGCCGGGGTGAAGTCCTCCCGGACGTTACGAAAGAAGCAAAGGCAGCGCAGGAGGAACTGGAAGCGGCGCAGCATGCGGCGATCGGTGTGCAGGCGGCGCAGCTCGCCGCGGAGCATCTGGGGGAGGATGCCGCGCTGACCAACGTGGCGGATTTTTCTGCGGAGGATTTTGAGGGAGAGGCCTGTCATGTCCTTCTGGTGAGAAATGCAGACGACCGCTATCTGGCGTACAGCTACGATACGGGGACGGTATACTGCCCCTCTTCGGACGATGTCTGGAATGGTACGGAAGATTTCAACACGGAGGAGGGCCGGTGTCTCTACCTCCTGTCTGTATTGGCCTATCGTTCCATGGAGGCCATGGACGCCGGTGACTACTATCTGAACAACACCGAAACGCGCATAGAGCTGACGCCGTCGGAGGTCGAAGAGATAAACCGGGCGCTGACCGGGGAAAAAGCGCAGCCCGCTGTGGATGATGCTGCGCTGGCTGAATTGCAAAGAAAAGCAGAGCGGCTTACCGCGGCAGCGGTAAAAGCGCAGGCGGCACAGCTCGCCGCGGAGCATCTGGGAGAGAATACCGCGCTGACCAATGTGGTGGACTTCTCTGCGGGGGATTTTGAGGGTGAGCCCTGCCATGTTCTTCTGCTGAAGAGTGCAAACGACAAGTTCCTGGCATATAGCTACGATACGGAGACGGTATACTGCCCCTCTTCGGACGATGTCTGGAATGGTACGGAAGATTGGAGCACGGAGGAGGGCCGGTGCCTTTATCTTCTGTGGGTGTTTGCCAATCATTCCATGGACTCCGGTCCTTCCGAAAACTCCAATGACGCCTATTTGAACAGCACCGAAACACGGACGGAGCTGACGGCGGCAGAAGTCGCAAAGGTGAACCGGGCGCTGGCACAGGGCATTGTCTCTGCGTCTGCCGCGCAGGAAACACAGGAAAAACCGACGAGTGCGCCCGCTGCGACAGCCGCACCGGAAGTGACGACGGCCCTTCCGACGGACGAGGAACTGCCCAGGGGCAGTGGCGCGTACAAGGTTCTGGACGAGTGTCCGGAGGAGTTTGCCCGGCGGGAGCTGTCGGATAAAGAGATCCTTTCTCTCGCGCAGGAGGGAAATCTGGAAACGGCACGGGAACGCATCTCCACCGGCGGAGACTTTGCGGCATGGCTGATCGCCATGGGCGGCCAAATCTACTGTGACGTTACCAGCGACGGTGTGAAGCAAAAAACGATCGGGGCAGATTTTGCCTTTGAATGGGTTCGCCAGATGATCGATTCTACTATGTCCGCGGCTCTGGCGGTGCGCGTTCTGGGGAACGATCTGCCGGGGATCGGCATCGTTGCTGCCCAGGTGGCGGAAAACGACGGCACCTTCCTCTTCGGCAATCTGATCCCCGCAGACGGCGGCTACTATCTGATTTCTTTCGACGCTCTGACGGATGAGTGGAAAGCGGTCGTTGAAACGGATCGGATCCGTCCGGAAGCGTTTCTCCCGATCTGGGTGGACGGGTTCGCTGGCATCACCGCGTGGTGCCAAAGCGCGGACGATCCCCGCGGCAGCACGCTGACACAGGCTTTCTACATTCCGGGGGATCAGCAGGTCGTGCTGGATTATAAGGACGGACTTTATACGCCGCAAAGTCCGTCAACCGTTCAGGAATTTTTCCGGGACGAGGCGCTGGCGGCGGGTCTGGTCGAGCAGAAGGTCGCACACATCAAGCCGGAAAACATCGGAAGCTATGAGCTCTCCATGAAGCTCGGCGGCACTACGCTGACGCCGGAGGAGGCCTATGCCCTGCTGGATATGGAGCCGGAGCGGGTGAAAAAGCGGGTGCGAACCGCGGCCGACGTGCTGATGCTCATGCTGGCGGGACAGTACGGAGACTGCCACGGCGACAGGACGAAAGTGATCGACGGGCAGGAATGGCACTACAATCTGAACGCCTTCCAGGTGATGCAGACCCGCACGACCAACTGCGGCTCCGCCGCGAATCTCGCCAACTACCTGCTGGAGGGCGACTATGAGGAGATCGGGTTCATCCTTCATGCATACTATATCGGGGAAGGCGGCGGCCACGTCTACAACTACTTCAAGTATCAGGGAAAGTACTACATCATGGACTTCAGCTGGTATATGTTCGCAAATTACCAGCCGGATAACGACTTCCCCGTAATGGAACTAGACCGGCTGGAGGACTACGGCGACCGCATCCCGGAGCTGTACGGCGGCGTGTGTATGGCCCTCGCCCACACCTCTCCCGGACAGCATTATCCCAACGTGTTCGATGACCAGAATGCCGCGTACGCCATTCCGGAGGGCGTGGAGTATAAGCTGTTCCATCAGGAGACCGGCGATAACTGCTATATCCTGAAGGAGTACCCGCTGGACAGATCGCAGCTGGACTGGACGACCTTCGGGGAACCGTAATAGCACCCGCGGCAGCGTTTCAAAGAACGTTGCCGCGGGTGTGTTTTTTCTTCAGTTATCCGTCAGCCGTCGAGCTCGATGTCGCCGCTGACGGTCTCGATCTTGAGCGTCCGCGTACCCTCGCTGCCGCTGAGGACGCCGGAGATGTCGCCGCTCACGGTGGTGACTGTGCCGCCGAATTCGTCCACGTGCAGCAGCTCGCCGGAGACGCTGCCGCTCGTGGAGGTGAATGTGAGGCTCTGCGTATCGACCTCGTCCAGCTCCAGATCGCCGCTGGTCGTGTCGGTCCCGATGCTCCCGGCGGAAACGTCGTCCAGGTCGATGTATCCGCTTGTGGAGTGCAGCGTCAGCGCGCCGGTGAGCTCCGCGTTGCGCACGGAAATGCTTCCGCTCACGGACGAAAGGTTCCCGCTCTCCGCCTTCGCATCGGAAAGGCTCACATAACCGGAAGTCGTTGAAGCCGTCACCGCGCCGCCGCGGGTCGTGCTGACAAAAATATTTCCGCTTGTCGTATTGAGCTGCGTTTCCGCGGTCTTCAGCTCCGATACGCTGACAGTACCGGAAGTGCTCGAAGCGCGGAGCGTAAGCTGCGGGCTCACCAGACCGCTCGCGTACACATCGCCGGACTGCGTTGCCGCGTCCACCGTGCCGATCCATTTTTCCGGGATACGGATGATGACCGCGTCGTCGTCCGAGACGGCAAGCCGCTGGAAAAAGCCGATCTTTTTCTCCGTGATGCGGAGCACTCCGCCGTCAAGCACTGCGCTCACGCGGTCCGCCGTCTTTGCGCCCCGCGCGGACAGCGTGACCGTCTTATCCGTTGTGGAATAGATATTCACCGCAAGACCGCTGAGCTGCACGCTCACGAAGCTGCACTCGCCGGTCTCCGTATCGGCGGAGGTAAACTCAATGTCGTTGTAGGCATAGTTATTGGGGGAGTAGTCCCAGCCGAGCGTCACGCCGACAAACACGCCCGCCGCAATGAGCAGCGCGCCGAGGACAAGAAGCGCCTTTTCGCCTTTTTTCATCACGATTTCTCCTTTATCATCCGAGATCGTTTTTGAGTTCAAAGAGCAGCCGGAGCGCCTCCAGCGGGGAGAGCGTGTTGGGATCGACGGCGCGCAGCCTCTCGGCCACGGTGTCCGCGCCGACGTCGGCGAGACTCACCTGATCGCTCTCGGGCTTTGCCGGGGCCGTCACATTCACCGCTGCGCCCTGCGCGTTGAGCTCCTTGAGATGCGCGTCCGCGGCGCGGATGACGCTCTCCGGCACGCCGGCGAGCTTTGCTACCTCGATGCCGTAGCTCTCGTCTGCGGCGCCGGGCAGGATCTTGCGCAGGAAGAGGAGCTTGCCGTTCTGCCGCTTGGCGCTGATGTTATAGTTGCGCACGCCGGGGATCGTTCCCTCGAGCGCGGAGAGCTCATGGTAATGCGTGGCAAACATCGTTTTCGCGCCGAGCTTTCTCGGATCGGCGCAGTATTCGAGCACCGCGCGGGCGATGGCCATGCCGTCGTAGGTGGACGTGCCGCGCCCGATCTCGTC
>DBLB01000111.1 GCA_002298695.1 Clostridiales bacterium UBA735
CCCTCTTTCTTTTCTTGGAAGATTGAAACCGTTCTTTTCTTTCTCAGCAGGAGAAAGAAAAGAATGGGTTCAAAGAATCACAGCATATCCACATACCGCAGCAGGGCGGGCAGAAGCTGGTCATAGGGCAGCTTTTCGCGCATTTCACCGTGGACGAAGAGCACACCGCAGTCCTCGCCGCCCGCGATGCCGACGTCGGCCTCGCGCGCTTCACCGGGGCCGTTGACGATGCAGCCCATGACGGCCACAGTCAGCGGCTTTTTGCAGTCCTTCAGCGCTTCCTCCACGCGCGACGCCAGACCGATGAGATCGATGCGCGTCCGCCCGCATGTCGGGCAGGCGACGATGTTCACGCCGTCACGGCGCAGCCCCGCGGCCTTCAGAATGTCGCGCGCGGCGTAGACCTCTTCGACGGGATCTGCCGTCAGCGAGACGCGGATCGTGTCGCCGATGCCGAGGCAGAGCAGACCGCCGATGCCCATGGCTGATTTGATCGTGCCCATGCGCTTCGTGCCGGTCTCGGTCACGCCGACGTGCAGCGGGTAATCGGACTTCGACGCAAACAGGCGGTACGCCGCCATCATCAGCGGCACGTTGCTCGACTTCATCGAAACGCATGTGTCGTAAAAACCGTTGGCCTCCAGCAGCTCGAGATGCGAAAACGCACTCTCGACCAGGGCCTCCGGCGTCGGATGGCCGTATTTTTCAAGCAGCTTTTTATCGAGACTTCCGCCGTTCACGCCGATGCGGATCGGGATGTGCTTTTCCTTGCACACGTCGACGACCGCCTTGACGCGCTCCGCGCCGCCGATGTTTCCGGGGTTGATGCGAATTTTGGAAGCACCGGCCTCGGCTGCGGCGATGGCGAGGCGATAGTCAAAGTGGATGTCCGCGACGAGCGGCAGGGGCGACCCCGCGCAGATCTCGCGGAACGCATGCGCCGCGTCCATGTCAGGGATGGCGAGCCGCGCGATCTCACAGCCCGCCGCGGCCAGCTGCCGGATCTGGCAGAGCGAGCCTTCGACGTCCGTCGTGCGCGTATTGAGCATGGATTGGATGGAGACCGGCGCACCGCCGCCGATCGCGACGGGGCCGGCATGGATCTGCCGTGTCATATGTGCCTCCTATTGGAACAGCGTCCAGATGTCCTTGAACGTCACGAGCGCCATGAAGCCCAGCAGCAGGATCATGCCCGCCGCGTGGACCCACGCCTCGTATCTGGACGGAATTTTCTTTTTTGTCACCGCCGTGAACAGCGTGTTCACGAGCAGCAGGAAGATGCGCCCACCGTCGAGCGCGGGCAGCGGCAGCATGTTCATCACCGCGAGGTTGATCGCGATGAACGCGCCGAGATAGGCGACGTTCATCAGGCCCTCAGTGGTCGACGCGGCGCTCTCGCCGGTCTCCGCGATGACCGACACGATGCCGACCGGGCCGGACATCTCCTTCACCGACACCATGCCGGAGATGAGGTCCTCGAGGCCCATCCACACGATCCGCCCGAAGTCGAGCGCCGTGTACCACGTGTTTTTCACCACCGCGCCGAACGTCTTTTCCTCGGTGCCGAAGTAGATGCCGTATTTATATTGTTCCTCGCCGTCTACGGTGTAGAGCTGCGGCGTCATCTCGAAATCGTTCAGCTCGACCAGCTGACCGTCGCGCTTGACGACGAGGTCAAATTTGCCGGTCTTGTTCCGGGCGAGGAGCGTGCCGACATCGGAGTAGATGAACACGCGCCGCCCGTCGATCTTGTAGAGCTCGTCGCCCACCTGAAGCCCCTGCTCGGATTGCAGCGGGCAGCCGTCAAAGAAGCCGGTGATCTTCGCGGTCGAAAAGCCCGCGACGGACGAATAGAGGATGGCCAGCACGAGAAGACCGGTCAGGAAATTCATCGCCGACCCGGCGACGAGGATGATCGTCCGTTTCCACCAGGCCTTGGCCGTGAACGCGCGCGGGTTATCCGATTCCTCGTCCTCGCCCTCCATCGCGCAGTAGCCGCCGATGGGGATACAGCGGACGGCGTAGAGCGTCTCGCCGCGCTGCTTTTTCCAGAGGGCGGGGCCCATGCAGATAGAAAATTCGTTCACCTGCACGTCCAGCGCCTTGGCCGTCAGGAAATGGCCCAGCTCGTGGACGAAGATCAGGATGCCGAAGATCAGAATTGCGATCAGAATATACATCAAATCACCCTTTCTGGCGAAAAATCACAAAACCAACTGCCGGGCCTCGGCGTCGACGGCGAGAATGTCCCCCAGCGTCGGGTTCTGAATGACGGGCAGGGCCAGCGCGCGCTCGACTGCGGTTGGAATGTCGTAAAAGCCGATCTCGTCGCGCAGATACCGCGCAACGGCGGCTTCGTTTGCCGCGTTCATCGCCGCGCAGGCCGTGCCGCCGATGCGTGCGGCCTGTTTGGCCAACGCAAAACAGGGGAACGCCGCCTCGTCGATCTCGGCAAAATCAAGGTTCCCGCATGCGAGCAGATCGAGCGCGGGCGCGGGATTGTGCAGCCGCGCGGGATACGTCATGGCCAGGCCGATCGGGATGCGCATATCCGGCACGCCGAGCTGCGCCATCACGGCTCCGTCGACGAACTCGACGAGCGAGTGGATGACCGACTGCCGGTGGATGATGGCCGTGACCTGCTCCAGCGGCAGATCGTAGAGGCGCATCGCCTCGATGACCTCGAGGCCCTTGTTCATCAGCGTCGCGCAGTCGACGGTGATCTTCGGGCCCATCTTCCAGTTCGGGTGGCGCAGCGCATCGTCCTTCGTCTTTCCGGCAAGTTCTTCCCGCGTCATGCCGAAAAACGGCCCACCGGAGCATGTCAAAATCAGCCGCAGCACCTCTCTTCGGTCGCGGCAGCCCATCAGGCACTGAAAAATGGCCGAATGCTCGGAGTCGACGGGGATGATCTCCGCGCCGGATGCCCGCGCCGCGGCCTGCATGATCTCGCCCGCGCAGACCATCGTTTCCTTATTGGCAAGCGCGATGCGCTTTTTCT
>DBLB01000129.1:0-137 GCA_002298695.1 Clostridiales bacterium UBA735
CAAGGCCGCGCCGACGCCGTCCGCCTATCCGCGCCCGTTTGCAAAAATCAAAAAAGCGCCGCTTTGAGGTGCTGCGGCGTGCGGAGAGGTCTGTATTTCATGCATCGCTGCAAAATCATACTAGAATCTGTTAAAAA
>DBLB01000129.1:275-3660 GCA_002298695.1 Clostridiales bacterium UBA735
TGTTTTAATCAAGAATCAGTATCAATACACAACAGGGGGCCGACAGCGTCGGCCCCTTTTCTGTTTCGAATCCGGCCCCGCCCCGCAGAACCCGCCGCCCGCATCGCCCCCTCACACAACCCGAAATCTTCCGCCGCACTCTGTAGGGGCGACTGCCCCTGTCCGCCCGCGAGCCCGCACCGATTCCCACAAAAATCTCTGGCGAATCCGCACACCAGAAACCGCACAAAAAACGAGACCGGTTCCAGCGGAACCGGTCTCATTTTGATTGGTTACTTGATTACTCGGCGTCTTCCTCTGCTTCATCGCCGCCCAGCAGCGCGCGGATGGACAGAGAGATGCGCTTGTGCTCTTCATCGATGTCGATGATCTTTGCCTGGACTTCCTGACCCTCGGACAGGACATCCTCCGGCTTGCCGATGCGGCGATCCGCGATCTGGGAGATGTGGATCAGGCCGTCGACGCCCGGAATGATCTCGGCGAACGCACCAAAGGTCATCAGCTTGACGATCTTGACGTTAACCACGTCACCGACATGATAATTGGTGGTGAAGATGGTCCACGGATTCGTCGCGTCGGTCTTGTAGCCAAGGGAGATCTTCTTCTTCTCCGGATCGAGGGCGATGACGTAGACATCGATCTCGTCGCCGACCTTGACGACCTCAGACGGATTCTTAATGCGGTTCCAGCTCAGCTCGGACACATGGACCATGCCGTCCACGCCGCCGATGTCGACGAACGCGCCATAGCTGGTCAGGGACTTGACGGTGCCGTGATACTTGTTGCCGACAGCGATCTCGCTCCAGATCTTCTCCTGCGCGGCCTTGCGCTGCTCGGCAGCGACGCTGCGGATGGAGCCGACGACGCGGCGGCGGGCACGGTTGACCTCGGTGATGCGCAGCTGCACGGGCTTCTTGACCATCTCGCCCAGATCGCCGCCCTTCGGCACGCCGGACTGAGAAGCCGGAACGAACACGCGGACGCCCTTGACATTGACGACCAGACCGCCCTTGTTCTCCTCGGTGACGACGCCTTCGAGGATGTCCTTGTTCTCCACAGCCGCCTCGATCTCTTCCCAGGCCTTGCCGGCCTCAAGACGCTTCTTGCTCAGGCGGACAACGCCCTCGCCGTCGTTGACATGGACGACGATCGCTTCGATCTCGTCGCCGACATGGACGACATCCTCAACCTTGACAGACGGATCGCTCGTCAGTTCCTCGACCGGGATGTAAGCGGTGTGCTTCGTGCCAAGGTCGACCTGAATTTCGGTCGTGCCGATGGCCATCACGGTACCAGTCACCTTATCTCCATTATTCAAAGTCTTGAGGGACTGCTCGAGAAGCTCGGCAAAATTCTCCTCCTGTGCAGTTTCAACTTTCAGTTCTTCGCTCATTTTGTTGTTTACCTCCTTAATTATCCACGACGGCGTCGATGCGCCCGCCGTAATACCTATCGTAGACGCGTGAGAAAAAAGATGCAGATCCAGGTCGTCAGCCTGATCGACCAGTGACACCGATCGGCAGTACTGCTTACAGATCATTGCAAGCCGCCCCGTATTGGCGCTGCCTGCATCCCCAACGACGACCATGGCATCACATTTTCTGGAAAGCGCAATCGCTTCTTCCTGCCGCATTTCCGTAGCTTTACATATTGTATCAAAGATTTCGCAATTTGTACATCTTTTTTTTATGATTTCGCGGCAGAAATCCCAATTTTTTTGCGTCCCGGTCGTCTGACAGATCATCGTAAGCGGCAAATTGCAGCGGACTGCATCTTCCGACAGCCATTTTTCCAGCTCTGCCCCCTCGCGGAAGATCAGCGGATCCCGACAGAAGCTCGCAATTGCGATGACTTCCGGATGCTCCGGCGAGCCGATGAGGATGCATCGCCGCCCCTCGCGCGTTGCGCGCCGGACGATGCTGTGGATTTTCTCCACAAACGGACATGTCGCATCCACGACGTCCAGCCCCTGCGCCGCCAGCGCCTGCTGCATCTGCTGCGTCACGCCGTGCGCCCGGAGAATGACCGTCTCGCCCGCCTGCGCCTCGTCCGGCGACGCGATCTCCCGCACGCCGAGCGCGGCAAAATGCGCCACAACGTGCCGGTTGTGGATGATCGGCCCCAGCGTAACGGCCTTTTTCCCTTCGCGGATGGTCTGCTCCACGAGCGAGACCGCCCGGTCAACTCCGAAGCAGAACCCTGCCGTCTTTGCCAGCAGAAGCTGCATCACGTTCACCGCCCAATCTGTAAATGATATCCAGCAGCTCGTCCGCCGCCGCGTGGCAGGCCGCGTGATCGTCCTGCGCAATGCCGGAGATGGCATACGGCTGCCCGAACCGGACCTCGACCGGACAGAACGGCGTCCGGTTCCGCGTCACATAGATCGGCACCACCGGCGCCCCGGTCGCCAGCGCCATATGGACCGCGCCGGTTTTGGCGCGGACATGCTTGCTGCCGTTGCACCGCGTGCCCTCAACAAAGACGAGCAGCTTGTCGCCGTCCCGCAGCGCCCCGGCGCTTTTTTCGTAGACCTCCGGCTGATGTTCGCCGCGCCGGACAAAGATGATGTTGAATTTCTCCATCACCCACCCGAGAAACGGTACGCGCCGAAGCTCTTCCTTCGCCAGAATGCGGATCATCCTCGGGCTGTTCAGCGCCAGCAGGATCCAGATCGGGTCCGCCATGCCGGAGTGATTTGCGCAGAGGACCGCGCACCCCGCCGGCACCAGCTCCCGTCCATAGACGTGAAACACCGGATGCCAGAAAAACAGCCCGATCCGGCAGATCCACCAGCAAAGCCGATACCAGAACGTCATCCGAGCTTCCTCCGCACGATCTCCAGAATCGCTGCGACCGACTGTTCGATCGTATTGCCCGACGTGTCGAGCTTTATGGCGTCGTGCGCGGGGCGCAGCGGCGCGATGTCGCGCTCTGAATCCTGCTTGTCCCGCTTTTTCATCTCGTCCAGCACCTGCTCGTAGGTGCTCTTGTCACCTTTTGCCTGCAATTCCTCAAAGCGGCGGCGGGCGCGTTCCTCGGGGCTGGCCGTGAGGAAGATCTTCACGTCCGCGCGCGGCAGGACGACCGTCCCGATGTCGCGCCCGTCCATGACGACGTCGTGCTCCCGTGCGAATTGCCGCTGCATGTCGAGCAAGTATTCCCGCACGCACGGCTGCGCCGACACGCCCGAGGCGTACCGACTCATCTCTGGCGTCCGCAGCTCGCCCGTCACGTCCATGCCGTTTAAGATCATGTGCTGCACACCGTCGGCCTGGTGGTCGATGACGATGTTCACGTCGTCGATGAGCCGCCGGATGCCGTCCGCGTCCTTCGGGCCGATGCCCATCAGCCACATGTGATAGCCGACCGTGCGGTAGATCGCGCC
>DBLB01000129.1:3724-3864 GCA_002298695.1 Clostridiales bacterium UBA735
TCTTGCCCGCGCCGCTCGGCCCGTCGATTGCGATGGCATGATGCTTCATTCCGATTCCTCCTGCGCCGCGGCCGTACCGGCCGCACGGCCGGTCGCCCAGGCAATCTGTAAATTAAATCCGCCCGTATAGGCGTCCACAT
>DBLB01000129.1:3957-4144 GCA_002298695.1 Clostridiales bacterium UBA735
ACCTCGCGTACCTTTACGCCTCCGGACGTGACGATCGCGTCCTCGACCGGGGCTTTGCAGGCGATCTCGATGGTGAAGTGCTTCAGAACCTCCAGCAGCGCGCGCCGCTGCGCCTTCGTAACCGAATGCACCTTTTCGTCCGGTGCAATGCCGCTGCGCTTCACAACGACCGGGATCATCGACCGCG
>DBLB01000129.1:4240-4418 GCA_002298695.1 Clostridiales bacterium UBA735
TCCAGCGCCGGCTTCAGGTCGAGTTCGGCTGTAAACGCCTCGTCCTTCCGCCCCATGTGCGCGCTGGCCGACAGCACGATCGGCCCGGACAGGCCAAAATGCGTGAACAGAAGCTCGCCGAATTCCTCAAAAACGACCTTGTTCTTGCCATTTTTCAGCCGCAGCGTCACATTTTTCA
>DBLB01000129.1:4447-4986 GCA_002298695.1 Clostridiales bacterium UBA735
TTTTCAGCGCCAGCCCCTGCATGGCCGCGCAGTCATGCCCGCGCTCCACCAGCGGCACCAGCGACCCGACCGGCGCTGCGATCGTGTGGCCCAGCGCTGCCGCCATCCGGTATCCGTCCCCGGTCGAGCCGGTCAGCGGATACGAGCATCCGCCGGTCGCGAGGATCACGGCCTCCGCCGGGATCGGTCCCTGCGCCGTCTTCACGCCGCAGACCGCGCCGTCCCGCACGGCGATCTCCGCCGCCTTTGCGTGCCGCACCCGGACGCCCGTTTCGCGCAGATACCGCTCCAATGCGGCCAGCACGTCCGCTGACCGGTCGGACACCGGGAACACCCGGTTCCCGCGCTCCGTTTTCAGCGCGCAGCCGTGGTTTTCAAAAAACGCCTTTGTGTCGGCAGGCGTAAAGCGCGAGAGCGCACTGTATAAAAACCGCGGATTTGTCGGGGTGCTTTTCAGCACGTCCTCCCATGGGCAGTCGTTCGTGACGTTGCAGCGCCCCTTGCCCGTGATGAGCAGCTTTTTGCCGAGGCGCTCGTTC
>DBLB01000129.1:5019-25277 GCA_002298695.1 Clostridiales bacterium UBA735
CCAGCAGCGTCACCTGCGCGCCGCATTCCGCGGCCCGTCCTGCGGCCATCATCCCGGCCGCGCC
The DNA here is from genome assembly GCA_002298695.1 of Clostridiales bacterium UBA735. GTDB lineage: Bacteria > Bacillota > Clostridia > Oscillospirales > Oscillospiraceae > CAG-170. The sequence goes on from DBLB01000129.1 coordinate 5,084, forward strand.
GCCGCCAATCACGACGACCTTCTTACTGCACGCGTTCATAGACGTCATATTCATCCCAGATGTGCTCCAGATCCTCAAATGTCTGCGTCAGCAGCCGCTCCTGGCTGCGTCCGATGGAGACGAGCAGCGCGTTGATGACGCTCATTGCCGCGACAAGCGAATCGACGACCGAGACCATTCCGCTCTTCGCGATGAGCACGTGGTCTGCCATCTTGCCCGCCGGCGCATCCGGCTTGTCTGTGATGGCGAGAACCGTTGCCCCACGGTCGTGCGCATACTGCATGACCTTGACCGTCCGGCCCGAATAGCGCGGCAGACTGATGCCGATCACCACGTCGCCGCGCCCCACGCGCAGCATCTGCTCGAACATCTCGCTCGTCGCCGTCGAGCTGACCAGCCGGACGTTGTCGAACAGATTCCGGAAATAGAAGTTCAGATACAGCGCCAGCGACGCAGAAGAGCGCACGCCGACGATATAGATGTGTTTTGCCTGCAAAATGGCCTCCACACATGCGGCCATTTCACTGCGGTCGAGCGATTCCGACGTCATGCGGATCGAGTCAATGTCGCTCTGCAGCACGCTGGACACGACGTCCTGGTCGCCGAACCGGTCGTTCGCGGCCTCGATGCGCTGCACGGACGTGAGCTTTGTGCGCACCATCTCCTGCAAGGTCCGCTGCATGCTGGGGTAGCCGTCGAAGCCGAGCTCGACGGCGAAGCGGACAACGGTGGACTCGGAGACTTCAACGGTCTTTCCGAGCTTGCTGGCGGTCATAAACGCGGCCTTGTCGTAGGATTCGAGAATGTAGCTGGCAATGCGCTTCTGGCCCTTGGAGAACGTATGTAGCTGGGATTGAATGCGGGATAAAATATCGGTTGACATGGCAGATTCCTCAAAAAATCAAGTATGATGATGCACAATGTGCAGAAATTTCAAAGGCAGCACCGCACAATTCGGNNCCATGTGGCTGTGCTCCTGAATATTTTCCTGATAGGAATTGCGCATCAGACCCCAGCGGGCGATGAAGCGCATCCGGGAAATGAATGCGAAAAAACGATGCTGCATAATGACCTCCGGAGCCGTCCGATTCCCGGACGGCGTTTTTTTCATCATACCACAGCGCGGCAGAAAAGTAAATTTCCATTGAAAACCCTTCTAACCGGTGGTATAGTAGGTTGAAGGGACTGTAAGGGCAACACCGCACAATTCGGCAAGCTGATTCAGCGAGAGATTTTTCGTCAAGTCAAGGCTTGAAAAGTGAAGGAATACTGTATGTATTTCGAACTTTTCAAACCGCAGAATTGGCGGAAAAGATCCGCCGAAGCGCACCGATGCAATTGTGTGGTGTTGCCCAAAGCATCAGAGTGTGCTCCGGAGCCGGGAAAGCTCCTCTGCCGTGAGCGGGCGGTACGCGCCGGGCGGCAGTTCGCCGAGCGTCAGCGGCCCCTCGGCAATGCGTTTCAGACGCGTGACCGTGAGCCCGGCGCGTTCGGCCAGGCGGCGGATCTGGCGGTTCCGGCCCTCGTGGATGGTGATGCGCAGCAGCGCGGTGCCGGTTCCTCCGGCCTCAGCCGGCGCAGTGCGCCCCTCCGTGCGTTCACCCGGCTTTTCGGACGGACGCGCCGGGGCTGCGCGCAGCAGCTCCACTTTCGCCGGGGCCGTGTTGCGCCCGTCGATGCAGATGGGGTCGGAGAGCGTCCGCTCCGCACCCGGAGTGTAGCGGCTGACCCACAGCAGATAGACCTTGTCGACCTGATGCGACGGCCGCATCAGCCGGTTGGCCAGTTCTCCGTCGTTTGTGAGCAGCAGCAGCCCCTCGGAGTTCAGGTCGAGCCGGCCGACGGGGTAGACGCGCGCAGGCAGACCCGTCAGCAGATCGGCGACGCTTTTCCGCCCCTTTTCATCCGACAGCGTGGTCACATAGCCGCGCGGCTTGTTCAGCAGAAGATAGAGATGCTCCTGCGCCCGCCGCAGGCGAACGCCGTCGACCTCGATGACGTCCGTGCGCTCGTCGGCGGTGTCGCCGAGCTGCGCCGTGTTGCCGTTGACGCGCACCCGGCGCGCGGAGATCAGTTCCTCCGCCTTGCGCCGCGAGGCCACGCCGCAGCGCGATAAAATTTTCTGAAGACGTTCTTCCATCTTATTCTCCAAAGATTCGTTGAAAAAACGATTTTTTTGCCTCTATGGCCGGGACGGGCGCTGCACAGCGAAGCGGGATACTGCCGATGCGCGTCCCGTCCAGCAGAATTTCCAGCGTCCCGATCTGCCCCTCGCAGGGGGCGAACGCCATATGCGGCAGCAGTAGCCGGAACGCGGGCTGCTCATCCTGCGCCAGCGGATAGGAAAACGGGAGCACGGCCTCTGCGTCTGCAAATGCCTGCACGCCGCCGATGACCGGCACCTGACCGACGATCCCGCCCGCGCGGACGAGCGTCCGGACTTCAAAATGCGAAAACCCGTAGTCGAGCAGCGCAGCATGGTCGGCCCAGTCGTTCGGGTCGTGGATGGTGACGGCGATCAGCTGCCGCCCATCCCGTTCCGCCGCGCTGACCAGGATCCGCCCCGCGGTTCTGGTGTAGCCGGTCTTCACGCCGATAGCCCCGGGATACTGCCACAGGAGCTTGTTGTGGTTTGTCAGCGTCCGCCCCGCCGCGGTGACGGATTTTGTCGAAACGACGGCGCGGAACGTCGGATCTTGCAGTGCGGCGCGCGTCAGACGCGCAAGGTCGCGCGCGGTGGAATAGTTTTCCTCGTCGTCCAGCCCGTGCGGATTTGCAAAATGCGTCTGCGTCAGCCCCAGGCGCGCCGCCTTCTCGTTCATCTGCGCGGCAAACGCAGACAGACTTCCGGCCACGGTCAGCGCAAGCGCGGCGGCAGCGTCGTTTCCGGAGCGGAGCATCAGCCCGTACAGCAGCTCGCGCCGCGTGAGGGTTTCCCCGGCCTGCAAATACATGGAAGACCCTTCTATGCCGACGGCTTCCGTCGGAACAGCGACGACCGCGTCCAGCTCGCCGGCTTCGCAGACGAGCAGACCTGTCATGATCTTCGTCGTGCTGGCGATGAGGCTTTTTTCCTCCGCATTTTCCTCGTACAGAATGCGCCCGGTGGCCGCGTCCATCAGAACGGCGCTTCTGGCCGACAGAGCGGGCGGCCGGTCAACGGTTCCGCTGCGGTTCGCGATACGGTTCAGGGTACGGTTCGAAGTACGGTTCGGATACGGTTCCTTCTGCGCCTGCGCGCGCCCGACTGCCGGAAAAAGGAGCATCAGGGCAGCGGCCCATGCTGCTGCCCTGACAAAATGGTTTCGTTTCATATGCATCACCCACACTTAGCATGGCACGGGCTGCACGGAGAATACCTGTTATTTTTCGGAAGCAGAAGCTCTGTCTTTGCGCCATTCGTCGATGCGGTCGAGCAGATCCGGCAGCTGTTCGACGAGGCGGTCCATCGATGTGGAGGCCGGTTCAGCCACCGGCAGCATCCGGACATTGCCGTCCCGGATGACCAGGAATGCGATGGGCGTGATCTTCACGCTGCCGCCCGCGCCGCCGCCGAAGGGGTTGTCGCGGTTTGCCGGGGTGTTTTTTGCGGCGAAATCCGACCCGCCGGAGGCGTAGCCGATGGAAACCTTCGTCACCGGGAGAATGGTCACGCCGTCTGGCGTGGTAATGGGGTCGCCGATGACGGTATTGACGTCGATCATGTCCTTGATCTTGCCCATGGCAGACGTCATCATGTCGGAAAGAGGATGGTTCATAGTTGTACACCGCCTTTTTTCGAATCGTTCAGAAGTTTCAGGAAGCCGACGCCGGCCTTCAGACCGAGCGCGAGGGCGCGGCCGATGGTGATGGTGAGCACCAGATGGGCGTCGACGATCATTTTATCCATAGTATAATCCAGAATCGGGCAAATGTCACGCTTTTTTATCACGAAAAGACGATCGATCGCCGGGGTCAGCGCGCCGATCAGGGCCCAGGCGCGGCCATAGTCCATGGCGGCGCGGGCAGGGTCGTCGCTGCCGAAGACCACGTGGAGCGTCAGCTCGTCCACGCGGAGCCTGCGGCGCAGATCGCCGAGCGTGTCTGCGGCCAGCCGGGCGATGCGCAGAATGCCGTCCGTCCCGCCGGGCAGAGAGAGTTTTTTTTGTTTCTCCGGCTTTTTTTTTGGCGCGGCGGGCTTTGCGGATGCCGATTTTTTCTTTGATTTTTTGGCCTTTTTCGGCTTTGCGGGGAGAAGCTGCAGCCGGAAAGGGCCGATTTTTGCCGCGAGGAAGACGCCGTCCGGGCTGCAGCGCGTGTCCACGCCGACCGGGATGCACCCGATCAGAAGCAAAACGGCGAAAATCACGAGCAGGGTCATCCACCAGCGCCAGATCATGGCTGGCCCTCCGGTGCGGCGGGCTGCACGGCGTCCATGTTGAGCTGGAGCTGCTCCTTTTTGACGTTCAGGTCGACCTTTTCAATCTCCGGCAGGTCGGCCAGCGACGTAAGACCGAACACACGCAGAAAATCCGGCGTCGTTTCGTACAGGATCGGACGGCCGGGAACGTTCAGGCGGCCGCATTCACGGATGAGCTTTTTCGTGAGCAGCGCGCTGACGGAATAGGCGCTGTCGACGCCGCGGATCGTCTCGATATAAGCTTTCGTCGCGGGCTGATAGTAGGCGATGACCGTGAGCGTCTCAAGCTGGGACGGCGAGAGCTTCGGCGGCTTGCGCGTTTCGAGCGTCCGGGTGACGATCTCGGCCATCTCGGGCGAGGAGCACATCTGATAGGCGTCCTCGAGGCGGACGATACGGATGCCGCTGCGGTGGTAGGACAGGTCGCTCATCAGCGCGGCGCAGGCCGCATGGACGTCGGCAGGGTCGGCGGGAATGGATTCGGCCAGTCGGGAGGCCGCGACCGGTTCCCCGGCCGCAAAGAGCACAGCCATGATGGCGCGCTGCAAATCGGTTTGTTCCATGGATTCCTCCTTATCCGGCGCTGACCGGCTCGTCCGGGTCCTTGAGGTAGGTGACGGACGGGTCGGCTTCATCGTCGATGGAAACGGACTTGAGTTTACATAATTCAAGCAGGGCGAGGAAGGTCGCCACGATCTCGGAGCGGCTTCGGCTGCCCCGGAACAGGGCTTTCAGACGCATGACGCCGTGCGCGAACAGGCGGCGGACGATCTCGGACGCTTTTTTGACGACGGGATACGGCTCTGCGCCGACGATGCCCGCGAAGTTGGACACGGGCGGGGGCAGGCGGCGCTCGGTGCGGTCGGCAATGTTGGCGAGGGCCGCGAGCAGGTCGGACGGGTCGTGTCGGTAACGATAGGTGTTGTCCCGTTCATAGGGCTCCGGGCCCTTGGTGAACAGACCGAGGCCCAGCTCGTTGCGGACGGAGAGCTGCGCGGCGGCGAGCTTGATCTGCTCGTAGGCTTCCTTGCTCTGCCGCTCGCGGAGGGAGCGGATGAGGATCTCCATGTCGCTCGCGGCCTCCTCCTGCTCGGCCTTGGAGAGCAGCATGCGCGTTTTGATATACATAAGGTGCGAGGCCATGGCGATGAACTCGCTGGCGACCTCCATGTCCATGCGCTTGCGTTCGTCGAGCCAGGCGAGATATTGCTCTAAAATGGAGGTGATGCTCACGTCCTGGATCTCAATTTTATTTTTGCTGAGCAGCAGGAGAATGACGTCCAGCGGGCCGTCGAAATCCTCAAGGGTCTCGGCCCTGGCGCGGACGACGCTGTCCAGATGGTATACGGGTTCGTTCATACAAACAGTCCAATCAGGGAGGATACGACGGCGGAGAGGCCGTCAAGCAGGCCGGTACGCAGGAAGGTGAGCGGCGTGTCGAGTACGTCGGCAAAGAGCAGAATGTAGAGCAGGATGAAGCCGTAGCGCTCATAGCGCATGAGCCAGGCGTAGGCGCGGTCCGGCAGGAAGGCGAAGAGCACCTTGCTGCCGTCGAGCGGGGGGATGGGGAAGAGGTTGAAGACTGCGAGGCCGGCGCTCAGGATCGCGGTATAGAGGAAGAAATAGCTGACATAGTCGACCGGCGTCGTCTGCGGGAGGAACAGATTGCAGAGCGCAAGGCAGACGAGCGCCAGGAAGGCCAGAATGACGTTCGAGACCGGCCCGGCGAGGGCCGTGAGCGCCATGCCGGCGCGGCGATTGCGGAAGCGGCGCATGTCGACCGGGACGGGCTTCGCCCAGCCGAAATGGAAGATCGCCATCATGACGAGGCCGCCGATGTCGATATGGCGGAGCGGGTTCAGCGAGATGCGGCCCATGCGTTTGGCCGTATCGTCGCCCATCCAGTATGCAGCCAGACCGTGGCACGATTCGTGGACGGTGATGCAGAGCAGGGAGGCGAGAACGACGATGAGCGTGTCAAGGAGGGTATCGAAGTTGAGCTGGCGGAGCCAGGAGAGAAAGGTGGTCATAATAAGTCCTTTTTATCATTTTCAAAATGATTTCGATGCGTTTGCTGGAAAAGCGTTTTTTGAACCCATTCTTTTCTTTCTCTGCCAGAAAGAAAAGAACGGTTTCAAACTGCCAAGAAAAGAAAGAGGGCCGATGCGAACCGTTGCCCTGAATTGGCCTCTGAAGATTTTAGCCATCAGCTGTCCGTTGCGTCAGACCCTACCACCCGAAAGGTCTCTGCGCTCTGCGCATCGCCTTTCGGTGGAGCTGCTTACAAAGTCGCACAGCAGTTGCCTGCCCGCCATCATCAAGATAGCGTGCGGCGCGTAGTTGGACCTCGTGAGGTGACTTGGGGCGGGCAAATGAGGCCTGGTGAATGAGTTGTTACATGATGGCGGCACGGTCTGCACTCCCAGTTTCGGGAGTTCTCTTTCTTTTCTTCACCGGGCGCGGCGGTTCTTTTCTTTCTCTAAAGAGAAAGAAAAGAATGGGGGCGCAAATCGGGCGGACAGGGTCGTCCGCCCCTACGACCGCTGCGGCGGGGACGGGCCGATGAGGGCATCGGCCCCTACAGGGGTGTGTGCGGATTCGCCTGGGGGTTTCCGGGCGGGTTGGTGCGTGCCGCCGGGCGGACAGAGGCGTCCGCCCCTACAGGGTGCGGAGGAAAATTTCAGGTGGCGCGGGATTCCTTTGGGCTGTAAGCCTTGAATGGACGAAAATTTTCGCACTGGATGCCGGATTTTGCAATACGGCGCAAAAAACACTTGACTGTAAACCCGCTTGATGCCTTAGAATCCGGATAGAAATGAGAGGGAGGGATCTGCCATGACGATCCGGGAAATCGAAGAACGCTCCGGCATGACGCGCGCCAATATCCGCTTTTACGAGGCAGAGGGGCTGCTCTGCCCGGCGCGCGGGGAGAACGGCTACCGGGACTATTCCGAGGCCGATCTTGCCGCGCTGCGCCGGATCCGCCTGCTGCGGATGCTGCATGTGCCGCTGGACGACATCCGCGCCTTGCAGCGCGGAGAGGCGGAGCTGCCGCAGACACTCGCGCGGCAGGCCGAGGTGCTCGGGCGCGAGCGCGGCGCGCTGGAGCGGGCGGAGGCCGTCTGCCGGGAGATCAGCGGCGAGGGCGTGGACTATGCCGCGCTGGACGCGGAAACATATCTGACGCGGCTCACCGCGCCGGACCCGCAGGCGCTGTCCGGCGACGTGCTGCCGCGGGTGCAGGCACCGCTGCGGCGGCTGCTGGCGCGGCTGCTGGACCTGAATCTCTATTCCACGCTCTGGAGCGTCTTTCTGATGCTGGTGTGCAATGTGAACACCACCGCCCGCGGCACGGGCGGCGATCTGCTGGACGCGCTCGCCGCCGTGCTGCTGATGCTCTTCCTCGAACCGCTCCTGCTGCGGCTCTGCGGCACGACGCCCGGAAAATGGCTGTTCGGCCTGTCCGTGACGGACGAGGACGGCGCGCGCCTGACATACTGCGCAGGGCTGGAACGGACATGGCTGGTATTCTGGCGCGGCATGGGCCTGAATATCCCGATCTATCATCTGATTCGCCTCTGGAAGAGCTGCGATGCCTGCTGTAACGGGCAGATGCTGGACTGGGAGGAGGAATCGGTCCTGCACCAGCGGGATGCGCGGAAATGGCGCTACGCGGCGGCCGTCGCCGCATTTGCCCTGCTGATCGGGCTGGAGGCGCTGGCGATGGGGCTGGCGGAGCTGCCGCGCTATCGCGGCGAACTGACGCCGGAAACCTTCACTGCCAACTTCAACCGTCTGGCCGACTACTGCGGGCTGGATTTCGGGGCGGCGCTTCAGTCGGACGGCAGCTGGGAGGAGACGCCCTCCGAAGGTCAGATCATCTATATCGGCGGAAACCCCGCGCTTCCGGAATATACGTTCGTTGAGACGGACGGCGTGCTGACGGCGGTGGAATTCCGCGTGGAGACCTCCGACCGCTGGCCGCCCAGCGAACAGGACCAGATGCTGCTCTGCGTGATGGCCTTTGCCGGGGCGCAGAAAGGCTACGGCCTGTTTGCGCCCGCCCGGAAGGAACTCGCCGGGGCCGTCACCAGTCACCCCTTTGAGAGCTTCACGTTTGACGGGCAGGGCGTCACAGCCTCCTGCGAGGTGGAATACCGCGGCTACGACGTCTACGGCGACTCCGGCGCGCGCGATCTGATCGCGCAGGAGGACGCGGACGTGCACTATGCCCTCTCCTTCCGCATCGCGCTTGTGCCGTAATGCGCTTTACATTGCGGCGCAGACGGTTTATAATGGGGAAAACACAAAAGGAGCGACCCAATATGCGGGATTATGTATCGCTGGCAAAGGCGTCCGGCTTTACGGACGCGGCGCTGCTGTCGGTCAAGGATCTGGTCGTCGTGCCGGCGTACCGGATGTTCTGTGAGGAAAATCTCTGCGGCAACTACGGCGTGCTGCCGGCCTGTCCGCCGATGAGCGGCACTGTGGAGGAAATGGTGCAGACCATGCAGAAGTATGAGACGGCGCTGGTACTGACCATCGTCGTCACGCCTGCAAGTTATACGGACACGGCGGAGCAGAAGGCGGCGAAAAAGCACCAGAACATTCTGACTGAGCAGCTGATGGACGTGATGCGGGCAGACGGCATGACCGATCTTCTGATGATGGGCGCAGGGCCCTGGAAGCACGCGTCCTGCATGTCGGCCTACTGCGTCGATGCGCAGAAAATGGCCGACGCCGTCCATATGAAGTGCTGGGAAAATGACGGAAAGCTCCGTTATTTTTCCCTGATCCTGTTCTGAGCGCCAGGGCAAAACGTGTCGGGAGGTATCATATGCAGTATCAGAAGATCGCGCTCGCGGAGTTCCCGCGGCGCGAGCAGTTCCTCTATTTCAGCAGTATGGCAAATCCCTACGTCGGCATGACGGCCGGGGCGGACATTGCGCCGCTTCTCGCCCGCTGCAAGGCGTCCGGCATCCGGACGTCGCTGGCCATCGTCTATGTGATGGGCCGGGCGGCGAACCGCGTCCCCGCGCTGCGGCAGCGGATTCTGGACGGGCAGCCGGTGCAGTTTGACGTCTGCGAGACCTCGCACACCGTCCTGCGGGCGGACGGCAGCTATGGCTACTGCCGCCTGAATCCGATGCAGCCGATTGAAACGTTCCTTCCGGAGGCAGAGCGCCTGCATGCGCTTGCAAAGCAGCAGTCCTCGCTGGACGACGGCGATGACGCGCTCGGCCTGCTGTTCCTTTCCGCGATCCCGTGGGTGCACTATACCGCACTCACCCAGCCGACGCCCGTTCCCGCGGACAGCAACCCGCGCATCACATGGGGGCGGTTTCAGGAGGGGGCGGACGGCTGCCGCATGCCGGTCACGCTGCTGGCCAACCACGCGCTGGTCGACGGGCTGCACATCGGGCAGTTCTACGAGGCCCTGAACGAAGAAATTGCGGCGTTTTCCGCCCGCTGACCGAAGCGGGGCAAAAAGATTTTTTGACACGCCAAAGCCCCGCCGCAACCTGGTTGCGGCGGGGCTTCTGATTCAATCGACGATCTCCACGGAGACCTTTTTGCCGTTGCGCTGGGCGACGGACTTCATGATCGTGCGGATCTCCTTGGCGATGCGGCCCTGACGGCCGATCAGCTTGCCCATGTCCTCGGGCGCGACACGCAGCTCGAGCACGGTCGTCTCGCCTTCGATCTCGGTCACGGTGACGCTGTCGGGATCATCGACCAAACTTTTTGCCATATACAGCAAAAGCTCTTTCATTCTGATGCTCCTAAATTACAGGACGTTAGCCTTCTTCAGCAGGCCGCGGACGGTGTCGGTGGGCTGTGCGCCGTTCTTGATCCACTGCTTGGCCTTCTCGGCGTCGACCACGATGGCGGACTCCGCCTTCGGATCATACGTGCCGATCTCTTCGATGCAGCGGCCGTCGCGCGGGAAACGGGAGTCGGCGACGACAATACGGTAGAAGGGATTCTTCTTGGCGCCCATTCTTCTCAGTCTGATCTTAACCATTGTTTGTTCCTCCAAATATAACTCTCTTGGTTTTGAATGTTCGTAAAGCTATCTGTTTTAGCTGAAACGATGTGTTTACATGCCGGGGAAGCCCGGGAAGCCGCCGAAGCCGCCCTTTTTGCCCATGCGCTTCATCTTCTTCTGCGCGCCGGGGCCGGCGAACTGCTTAGCAAACTGATTCATCATGTCGAACTGCTTGAGCAGGCGGTTGATGTCCTCGACCTTGACGCCGGAGCCAGCCGCGATGCGGCGCTTGCGGCTGTGGTTGAGGACGCTGGGGTTTTCGCGCTCGTAGGGCGTCATCGACTGGATGATCGCCTCGGTGCGCGCCATGGCCTTTTCGTCCACCTGCGCACCTTTGAGCGCACCTGCGTTCATGCCGGGGATCATGCCCGCGATCTCGTCGAGGCTGCCCATGCCCTTGAGCTGGGTGAGCTGATCGTAGAAATCGGAGAGCGTGAATTTGTTGCTGCGGAGCTTCTGCTCCAGCTCGGCGGCCTTCTTCTGGTCGAACGCGGCCTCGGCCTTTTCGATCAGCGTCAGTACGTCGCCCATCCCGAGGATGCGGGACGCCATGCGGCCGGGGTGGAACGGCTCGATCTGGTCGAGCTTTTCGCCGGTGCCGATGAACTTGATGGGCTTGCCCGTGACGGCCTTGACCGAGAGGGCTGCGCCGCCGCGCGCGTCGCCATCGAGCTTGGAGAGGATGACACCGTCAATGTCGAGGTATTCGTTGAACGTCTGCGCGGCGTTGACCGCGTCCTGGCCGGTCATCGCATCGACGACGAGGAGGATCTCATTCGGCTTGACCTCGGCCTTGATGGCCTTCAGCTCGTCCATGAGCGCCTCGTCGACGTGCAGGCGGCCCGCCGTGTCGAGGAAGACCATGTCGTTGCCGTGCCGGATGGCGTGGGCGATGGCGGCCTTTGCAATGTCGACCGGGTTCGTCTGCCCCATCTCGAAGACGGGGATGCCGAGCTGTCCGCCGACGACCTGCAGCTGCTTGATGGCCGCCGGGCGGTAGATGTCGCAGGCGACGAGCAGCGGATTTTTGTTCTGCTTTTTGAACAGGCCTGCGAGTTTCGCGCCGTTGGTCGTTTTACCGGCGCCCTGCAGGCCAACGAGCATCACGACCGTGGGCGGCTGCGACGCCATGTGGATCTTCTGATTTTCGCTGCCCATCAGGGCAGTGAGCTCTTCGTTGACGATCTTGACGATCATCTGCGCGGGCGTCAGGCTTTCGAGCACGTCCGTGCCGACGGCACGCTCGGTGGCACGCTTGATAAAGTCCTTGACGACCTTGTAGCTGACGTCGGCCTCGAGCAGGGCGAGGCGGATCTCGCGCATCGCGTCCTTGACGTCGGCCTCGGAGAGGCGGCCCTTGCCGCGCAGCTTTTTGAATGCGTTGGAGAGCTTTTCGGTTAAGCCTTCAAATGCCATTGGTTACTCCTTTATCCCGTTTACGGCGGCGAGGATCTGCCGCGCCGGCCCTGCGGCGTCCGGAACGGACAACAGCGCGCGGGCCGCTTCTTCGATCTGCCCGGCGGCGGCACGCACGGCCTCTTCCCGGGCGATGCAGCCGGTCTTTTCCTCGAACGTGCGCAGCTGCGCCTCGGCGCGGGCCAGCGTGTCGTGGACGCCCTGCCGCGTCACGCCGAGATCTTCGGCGATCTCGCTCAGGGACAGATCCTGATTATAATAGAGATCAAAACAGGTCTGCTGCTTTTCCGTCAGGAGCTCGCCGTAGTAGTCGTAGAGGAGCGCCATGGTCAGCGCGTCGTGCTTCATACGGATGCCTCCTGTCAGGGGTTTGGCCTTTACAGCCTGCTTATCATACTGCATCCTACAGCGTTTGTCAAGCAAAAAACTTGTCAGATCGGTCGGAACACAGAAAATTCCATTTACTTTTTCGGAATATTATGTTAACATGGGGCATACATATTTTGTGCACCAAACGCAGAAAGGAGACTTTCGATGAAATACGTACATAAGCTGCTGGCGCTGCTGCTGTGCCTGGCGCTGCTCACCGCATCTGCGCTGGCCTCCATGCAGGAGGCCGGGACAAGCGGCATGAAGCTTGCCGACGAGGTGAGCTACACACAGATGAGCTGGTCGAACGACGAGAAGCAGGGCCAGTACCTCCAGGAGCACTATCTGACCTATCAGACCGGCGGCGCAGTGCGCCCGATGGTCGCCTACGGCACGACGCTCTATGGGCGCAGCCCGATGAACTATACGGCCAAATTCCTCGAAGAGCAGGGGCTGGCCATGGTCGCGGGCGTGAACGGCGCGTTTTTTGATATGAACAACGGCATCCCCTACGGCCTTGTGGTGACGGAGGGCACGCTCCGCTCCAGCGGCAACAGTAACTCCATCGGCTTCTTTGCCGACGGGAAGACCATCATCGGCACGCCGGAGCTGCATGTCACGCTGTCCTACGGCGGGCAGGAGCAGGAGATCTTCTACAACAAGGCCCTGACGAAGGAAAACGGCGTCGGCCTCTATTCGCAGGACTATGACACCGCGACAAAGAGCACACTGAAAGCATATAACGTCATCCTCCAGCCCGTGACCGGCGAGGCCCGGCTGACCATGGCCGGGACGCTGACGGCCAGCGTGCGCAGTGTGCAGGAGCAGACCGCCTCGTGCGCCATTCCGGACGGCTGCTTCGTGCTGGCCATTGCGGAGGACAGCCGCTATACCGATACGCTGAATGCCGTCAAGGCGCTTGGCACCGGCGACGTCGTGCAGATCACGACGAGCTGCGACGCGGCCTGGGCAGGCGTGCAGTATGCCTGCGGCGGCGGGGAGATGCTGGTGGAAAACGGCGCGGCGGCGACGGAATTCACACTGGACACCGCAGAAAAATTCCGCGCGCGCACCGCAGCGGGACTGAAGGCAGACGGGACGCTCGTGCTCTATACGGTGGATGAATCGAAGACCTCCGCCGGCCTGACGCTGCGGCTGCTGGCCGAACGGATGGTCCGGCTCGGCTGCGTGACGGCCATCAACCTGGACGGGGGCGGTTCGACGGCGGTCGGCGTGACATATCCAGGCTATACCGCGGGTTCCACGGTCAACAGCCCCTCGGACGGCAAGCTGCGCGGCTGCGCCAACTTCATTTTCCTGGTGCGGCCGGCGACGAGTGCGTCGCAGGCGCAGCGCCTGCACATCTATCCGCTCTCTGGGACGAACGTCCTGCCCGGCGCGGCGGTCACGCTGACGGCGAAGGCCACGGATGCGAATTATACCGCGGCGGAGCTTCCGGCGGCGGTCAGCTATACCACAAACGGCGGTACGGTGGACGGCGGCGTCCTGACTGTGAGCAGCACGGCACGGCCCGGGACCGTGACCGTCTCGGCGGTCAGCGGCGCATTGCAGACGAGCACGACCTATACGGTGCTCTCGTCCGTGACGGACATCACGCTCCGGAAATCGGAGGAAAAGACCGATCTGACGCAGCTGCGCCTGCCCGGCGGAACGAGCGTTGGTCTGACGGCTGCGGCTACGCAGGCGGGCATGCCCGTGCTGGCTGCGAACAGCAGCTTCACCTGGTCGGTGTCGGACGGCCTCGGAACCGTCACGGCGGACGGCCTGTTTACGGCGGCGGATGTTGCGAAGGTCACGGAGGGCACGCTGACCGTCAGTTACGGCAGCACGAAGCTGGAGCTGCCCGTCACCATCAGCCCGTCCAACCCGTTCACCGACGTCAAGGGACACTGGGCCGAGCAGATGATCAACAGCCTCTACTTTGACGGCGTTATCACCGGTTCCACGCAGAAGGACGGTACGATGGTCTATCGGCCGGACGCGTCCATGACGCGGCAGGAGTTCATCGTCGCGCTCATGCGCTACCTCGGGACCGATCTGACGGTCTACCAGAACACGAAGCTGCCGTTTGCCGACAACAGCGAGATCGCAAAATGGGCGTCTGACGCCATGAAAGCGGCCTATGCGATGGGCTATCTGACGGGCTCGAAGTCCGGCGAGAAGCTCTATGCAAATCCGACCGACACCATCTCCCGGCAGGAGGCCATGGTCATCCTCTCCCGCACGCTGGACAGTGAGAGCGAGGCCGAGGACGATCTGGACGCGCGGTTCGCCGACGCAGACCGTGTGGCCAAATGGGCGCGCGAACCGCTGGCGCAGATGCTGGAGGCCGGGATCATCTCCGGGTCGAACGGCAAGCTGAACCCGACCGGCAAGGTCACGCGCGCACAGGTCGCCAAGATGCTCTATACCATGCAGCGCCAGTAATCCCACAGCAAGTTTCCAAAAGCGGCTGCCCGGGCATTCGGGCAGCCGCTTTGCGGCCTTATCAGGGGGCGCTATGGACGGGAAGAAAGGGCGGAGGCAAAACCGGACCAGGGCGCGCCGGAGGGCAGGCAGGAAAATTCCCGATGCGTGCCGGACAAGGGATCCGGAAAGGCGAGGCGGAAGGACCAGAGCGCGGGCGCGCTGCCGCGGCCGCCGTATTTTCCGTCGCCGAGGAGCGGACAGCCGCGCGAGGCAAACTGGACGCGGATCTGGTGCGTCCGGCCGGTTTGCAGGTGCACGCGGACGAGCGTTCCCTCCGCGCCGGACGCCAACGTTTCATAGTCCAGAACGGCCTCTTTCACGCCGTTCCGCTTCCGTTTTACAACATAGGTCTTATTTTTGACGCGGTCGTGGTATAATAGATCGCGGAGCGTTCCGGATGCTTCTGCCATCGGCTTGGTCAGCACCGCGAGGTATTCTTTTTTCAGCCGGTTTTCCTGAATGGCGCGGGACAGCGCCGCAGCGGCGGCCTTCGTCCGGGCATAGACCATTACGCCGCCGACCGCCTGATCGAGGCGGTGCACCGGATAAATTTCGCCGCCGAGGGCGGCAGAAAGCTGCGCGGGCATGGCGGACGGCGCGTCTGCCTGCGACGCGCAGCCGACGGGCTTGACACAGACGACCCAGGCATCTGTTTGTGCTAAAATCTGCATGGCTTCACCTCATTTGCTCCATCATACCCGCACAGGCGAAAAAAAGCAACCGCCGCGCGGCTTGATTTTGCCGCGCGCATAGGATATAATTCTCCTGATAACGACAGAGAAAACGGAGAATCAAAAATGACAACCAAAGACTATCAGCGGAAAGGAATGTTTTCGATCTTCCTTTCTTTTTTTAAGCCGCATCGCGGCCTGTTTTTCCTCGATATGGCCTGCGCATTGCTGGTCGCGCTGGTCGACCTGGCTTACCCGGTCATCTCCCGCAAGGCGATCAATACGCTTCTGCCCAACTTACAGTACAAGACGTTTTTCATCGTCATGGGTATCGTCGTGCTGGCTTACGTCGTCCGCTCACTGCTCTACTATATCATCACCTACTGGGGCCACACATTCGGCATCCGCGTCGAGGCCGACATCCGCGAGGCGCTCTTTACCCACATGCAGACCCTCGGCTTCGACTATTATGACCGCAACCGCACCGGCCATCTGATGAGCCGCCTGACCACCGACCTCTTTGAGATCACCGAGCTGGCGCACCACGGCCCCGAGGACCTGTTCATCGCTACGGTCACGATCACCGGTGCGCTCATCGTCATGTTCACGATCGAATGGCGCCTCGCCATCGTCGTCTGCGTGCTCATCCCGGTCTTCACGTTCATCGTCATGTCGCGCCGCCGCGCGCTGGGCCGCGCTTCGCGCCTCGTCAAGCAGAAGGTCGGCATCATCAATGCCGACATTGAATCCTGCCTCTCCGGTATGCGCACGGCCAAGGCATTCGCCAATGAACCGGTCG
Source organism: Clostridiales bacterium UBA735 (assembly GCA_002298695.1). GTDB lineage: Bacteria > Bacillota > Clostridia > Oscillospirales > Oscillospiraceae > CAG-170. The sequence continues at coordinate 21,277 of DBLB01000129.1, forward strand.
AGGCGGACAAGTTCCGCCGCTCGAACGAGACATACAAGGGCTCCAAAAAGTATTTCTATCGGGAGATGGGCATTTTCAACTCCAGTATGGAGTTTTTCGTCAGCATCCTCTCCGTCGCGGTCGTGACGGTGGGCGGCGCGCTGATCATGCAGGGACGCATGGACGTGGTCGACCTGCTGACGTTCACGCTCTATATCACCACGTTCGTCAATCCGATCCGCAAGCTCGCGAACTTCGCCGAGATGTTTGCCAACGGCAGCGCGGGCCTCGAGCGTTTCGTCGAGATCATGCGCACAGAGCCTGCGCTGGCCGACGCGCCGGACGCCCGGACGCTGGAGCATGCCGAGGGGCGCATCGACGTCAACGATGTGAGCTTTGCCTATGAGGGGGCGCTCGATGTGCTGCACGATGTGACGCTGCATGTGGCGCCGGGCGAAACCGTTGCGGTGGTCGGGCCGTCGGGCGGCGGCAAATCGACGCTCTGCCAGCTGGTGCCGCGGTTCTACGATGTGACGGACGGCGCGATCCTGGTCGACGGCACCGATGTGCGGCAGCTGACGCAGGAAAGCCTGCGGCGGAGCATCGGCATTGTGCAGCAGGACGTGTTCCTGTTTGCCGATTCCATTCTGGAAAACATCCGCTACGGCCGCCCGGATGCGACGATGGAAGAGATCGTCGAGGCGGCAAAGCGCGCCGAGATCTACGACGACATCATGGCTATGCCGGATGGGTTTGACACCTATGTCGGCGAGCGCGGAACGCTGCTGTCCGGCGGACAGAAGCAGCGCATTTCCATCGCGCGGATCTTCCTGAAGAATCCGCCGATCCTGATCCTGGACGAGGCGACGTCGGCGCTCGACTCCATGACGGAGGCAAAGATCCAGCACGCATTTGATGAGCTGGCCAAAGACCGCACGACGCTCATCATTGCGCACCGGCTGTCTACGATCCGCGCAGCGAACCGCGTCGTGGTCATCGTGGACGGAAAGATCGCCGAGGAGGGCACGCAAGCGGCGCTGATCGCGAAAAACGGCGTTTATGCCGAGCTGTGCCGGACGCAGAATCTGCTGTAACAGGAAATCAAAGTCCCCGCTGCTCCGTCCGGAGCAGCGGGGACGTCTGTTTTATACGATGACGCGGAGTAGCAGCATATAGCAGGCGGTGCCGGCGGCGATGCTGAGCAGTGTATTGCGTTTCCAGAGGTGCAACACGACCGTCACGGCCGAAGCAATGAGCTGCGGCGCGCAGGCAGAGAGACTGGAAAACGAGGTGCTGCGCAGGCAATAGACGACGAGCGCCGTCATGATCGCCATCGGCAGCACCCGGCCAAGATACTGCACAACGCGCGGAACGCGGCGGCGGCCGAAGATGAGAAACGGCAGGAGGCGCTCGCCGAAGGTGCAGAGCGCGCAGATGGCGATGACCAGGAGACTGTAGGCGGCGGAAGCTCTCATTGTGCGGCCTCCTTTCCGTCCAGCTGCGGGCGCAGCAGCACCAGCGCCGCGACCGTGACGGCCAGCGCCGGCAGCAGGAAGCTGTCCGTGCCGAACAGCAGCAGGCAGAGCAGCGAGGCGGTCAGCGACACCGCCGCGGGCAGCCGACTCCCGCCGGCGCGGATCTGATCGGTCAGAATGACAAGGAACAGCGCCGTCATGGTAAAGTCGATCCCGGTCGTGTCGAACGGAAGCCATGCGCCGATCAGACCGCCGAGCATGGAAAAAGCGATCCAGTAGAGCCAGATGAGCGCCGTATCGAAGATATGCCCCCATTTTTCCTCGACGCCCTCTCGCGGCTGATAGGAGCAGAGCAGAGAGTAGTTTTCATCCGGCAGGCCGTAGATCAGGAAGTATTTCCAGGGACCGTAGGCGTTGAATTTGTCGAGAAACGAAATGCCGTAGAACATGTGGCGGCTGTTGAGCAGCAGCGATGTGACGATCACCGTCGGGATCGGGGTGCCGGCGGTCAGAAATTCGACCATCAGCATTTGCAGGGAGCCGGCATAGACGAACAGACTGGCGAGGCCCGACCAGAGAAAGCTGTAGCCGGCCCGGGCCATCAGAATGCCGTAGGCCGTGCCGAGCGGGAAAAAGCCGACGAGGATCGGGACGCTGCGCCGCAGCGCATAGCGGAAGCTGGTTTTCAGAGTCTGGTTCATGGGGACGCTCCTTGGAGTATGGGATTCTGCGCCCTATTGTACTCCGGCAGTGCGGGTTTGGCAAGCGGTCACCCGTCCGATTTTTCGTATTTTTTCCGGATGCGCGCGGCCTCGTCCTCCAGCGGCTTCGTGATGCCGGTGCGGCGGCTTTTGTGCAGACCGCCGGCCATGCGTTCCTCGCTGTGCAGCAGCGCGGCGCGGAACAGCGCCTGTTCGCCGAATTTTTCCCGCAGCGCGTCGACCGCGGTGTCCAGCTTCTCCTGCCGGGCATAGTCGGCGGCATCGAAGAGGCTGTACTGGCGCAGCGCGCCGTCGGAAAGCTGCGTGATCTGGACGCCGAGCTGCCGCAGCGGCGTTTTGCAGTCCCAGGTCTGGGTCAGCAGTGTGCAGGCCGCATGGTAGATCTCGCCGGTCACGTTTGTCGCCGAGGCCAGCTGCATCCGGTGCGACCAGGTTTCGAACGCGCTGCTGCGCAGCTGAATGGTCACGCAGCGGCCGGCCTGATTGTCCTTGCGCAGGCGCATGCCGACCGTTTCGCAGAGGGACAGCAGCACCTGGCAGGCGTAGCTCCGGTCGGTCACGTCGCGCGCAGTCGTGACCGCGTTGCCATAGCCCTTGTTCGCTGCGGGCTGCGCCTGCAAAAAGGCTTCGCCCCGGCCGTTGGCGTACTGCCAGAGCATCTGGCCCTGCTTGCCGAGCGCTTTTGTGAGAAAGACCGGGTCTGCCTGCGCCAGCGCGCCGATCGTGTCGATGCCGAACCGGCGCAGCTTGCGTGCAGTGGCTTCGCCGAGCATGAACAGCTCCTGCGTGGGCAGCGGCCAGAGCTTTTCTGCCAGTTCGCCCGGAAACAGCGTATGCACTTTGTCCGGCTTTTCAAAATCGCCGGCCATTTTTGCCAGCAGTTTGTTGCAGGAGATGCCGATGTTGACTGTAAAGCCGAGCTCCCGGTGGATCCGGTCCTTCAGCCACGCGGCAGCCAGCACCGGCGGGCCGTAGAGGCGCTCTGTGCCGGTCATGTCGATCCACGCCTCATCGATGGAATACTGCTCCACCACCGGCGACACCTCGCGCAGCAGCGCGATCATCCGGCGGGAGGCGGAGACGTAGAGCGCATAGTCCGGCTCGGCCACGATCAGGTTTGGACATTTGTCGCGTGCCATGCCGAGCGGCTCGCCGGTCCGGACGCCGCGGCGTCTGGCCGGGAGGCTTTTGGCCAGGACGATGCTGGTGCGGCTGTCTTTCTGACTGGCGATGACCGATGGGACCGTCCGCAGATCGACGCCGTCGCCCCGCACCAGAAGACGGTAGGCCGCCGTCCAGGAGAGGAAGGCACTGTTGACATCGATATGAAAAATCACACGTCCGGCCATCAGTAGAGCTCCTTTGCCAACGTCCAGCGGTGGGAGGAGACGGTATAGCGCAGCTCATAGAGCTTCTGCCGGCCTGCAAGCTCCGCCTGGCAGAGAAAGACGAATGCCTCAAGGCCCACATATTCCACCCGGCGCCGGTCGACGATCTCTGTGATGCGCGCCGTATGCAGCTGGTGGGCACAGTCTTCAAACCGGAAGCGCAGCGGCTCCATCGCGCCGCGCGCGTCACAGCTGGCCAGCACCTGGATCGGCAGATTCCGCAGCAGCATTTCCGTTTCCCTCCACTTCGAATTAGAACTTTTGTTTTATTATACCAGACGATCTGCTCTTTGACAAGCCCCCACATTTTGGGATTCCGGCAGTGTCGGGCCCATATTCTTGAAAAATGCAAAATTTCCTATTGACAAACGTCCATCTCTATGTTATTCTAAATAAGCTCATTTGAGAGTGGTATATCGCGGGATAGAGCAGTTCGG
>DBLB01000052.1:0-1711 GCA_002298695.1 Clostridiales bacterium UBA735
CAAGATCGCGGTGATCGTGGGCATCGCCGTCGTGGCGGTGATCGCGTGCCTCAATACGTTCCGAAAGGAGAGCAAATAAGATGACGACAGTTGACGCAAGAGGATATTCCTGCCCGGAGCCCGTCATTATGACGCGCAAGGCGCTGATGAGCAAGGAAGCGGAGTATACGGTGCTGGTGGACAACACGGCGTCCCGCGAGAATGTGACCCGCTATGCGGAGCATCAGGGCTATAAGGTCACGATTGCGGAGGCGGACGGCGTGTATACGCTGATGCTGAAGAAGTAAGATGACCTATATTGCAACGTTTTTTTCCCACTTCGGCGCGACGCGCTATGAGCGGCTCTGCCGCGCAGCGGGCATTGCGGCCAGGACGATGCCCGTGCCGCGGAGCCTGTCCAGCTCGTGCGGGACGTGCGTCCGGTGCGAGGGCAGGTTCCTGATGCCGGAGGGCGTCTGCGCCGAGGAGATCGAGCGCATCGTTTGCGTGGAGGAAACGGGTTTTTGTGAAGTATATCCGAAGGAGGATGGACATGGAGACTGATGTCAAGCTCACGAAGCTGGCCTCCTGCGCCGGGTGCGGCGCGAAGGTGGGCGCGGGGACGCTGAGCCGGATGCTCGAGGGCTTCCGCGCGCACAGCGACCCGAAGCTTCTCGTCGGCTACGACAAGAGCGACGACGCGAGCGTCTACAAGATCACGGACGACGTCGCCATCGTGCAGACGACGGACTTTTTCCCGCCGATCGTCGACGATCCGTTCCTCTACGGGCAGATCGCGGCGACGAACGCGCTGAGCGATGTGTACGCGATGGGCGGCGAGCCGAAGCTGGCGCTGAACATCCTGTGTCTGGCGGATAAGATGGATGACAGCACCGTGCGTGAGATCCTACGCGGCGGCTATGACAAGGCGTATGAGGCCGGGGCCATCATCACCGGCGGGCACACGATCCACGGCGCGGAGCCGATCTACGGTCTGGCCGTGACGGGCTTCGTCCATCCGGAAAAGGTGCTCACGAACTCGAACGCGAAGCCGGGCGATGCGCTGATCCTGACGAAGCCGCTCGGCGTCGGCATCATCACGACGGCGGCAAAGGCCGGGCTGGTGGAGGATGCGCTTTTGCAAAAGCTCTACCGGCAGATGGCGACGCTCAACAAGACCGCACGGGATATCATGCTGCGCTGCCGCGTGCACAGCTGCACGGATGTGACGGGCTTTTCGCTCATGGGCCACAGCTATGAGATGGCGCAGGGGAGCGGCGTGTCCGTCCACATCGAGAGCGGCAAGGTACCGTATCATGCCGAGGCGCTGGAACTGGCCGAGATGGGATTTATCCCCGCAGGCGCGTACCGCAACCGGGACTTTGTCGAGGGCGGCGTGTGCGTGAAGGGACGCATTTCCCGGGCAATGGAGGATATTTTCTTCGACCCGCAGACGAGCGGCGGATTGCTGATCGCGGTGGATGGTGACGACGCGGAGGCGTGCCTGAACGCACTGCGGAGCGAAATTCCCTGCGCGGCGCAGATCGGGTATGTCACGGAGCTTCAGGAAAGTTCGCTGATTTTGGAATAATTGCAAAGGCCCGCAGCAGAAGCTGCGGGCCTTTTCTATATTCGCAAAATGTTGCCTGCACGCCATCATCAAGATCGCGTGCGGCGCGGCGTCAGAAGAAGCCAGCTGCATTTCGCTTCCGCCGGGGCGGCGAAAGCTCCA
>DBLB01000052.1:1886-12964 GCA_002298695.1 Clostridiales bacterium UBA735
AAAGAGAAAGAAAAGAATGGGGCGCAAATCGGGCGGACAGAGTCGTCCGCCCCTACATATTCTATTTTGCATCCGCCATAGTGGACGCTTGACTGAGGGTCGAAATCCGGTATAATGGAAGAAAAAACGGAAATGGAGCACGATTGTGGGGAAAAAGACGATCTTTTTTGATTTGGACGATACGCTGTACGACCGGGCGGTGCCATATCAGGAGGCGTTTTCCGCCTTTTTCGGTGGGCGCTATGCAGAGAAGGCGGCGCAGGCGTTTGACACAGTCATCCACCGGGGCTACGAGGTGTTTGCGGCGGCGCACACGGGGCAGATGACGATGGATGCGATGCACATCTACCGCCACCAGCAGGGACTGCGCGATGTCGGCATTGAGATCACTGCGGCGCAGGCGCTGGAATTTCAGGCGCTCTACGCCGGGCGGCAGCGGCAGATCCAGTTGACGGAGACGATGCGGCAGGTACTGGATGCGTGCAGCGTGCGGTTTGCGGCCATCGGCGTGATCACAAACGGAGGCGTAAAGTCCCAGCGGGATAAGATGGCCAGCCTCGGCATGGAACGCTGGGTGAAGCCGGAACTGATTCTGATCTCGGACGCGCTCGGCGTGATGAAGCCGGGGCCGGAAATTTTCCATCTGGCGGAACGGGCCGCGGGCTGCGGACCGGAAGAGCTTGTCTACGTGGGCGATTCTCTGACGCAGGATGTGGCCGGCGCGGGCGGTTGCGGCTGGGAGACGGTCTGGCTGAACCGGCGCGGCGAACGGGCGGACGGGATCCGGCCGGACCGGACTGTGGACAGCGAGGCGGCGCTGCTGGCCTGGGTGGAGAGACAAAGTGCGTAAAAACGGTCATTTTTTGGTTTCGGCAGTCTTTTCTTTTGGACTTTACTGTGCTATAATAACAGAAAATCTGAAGAAGGCAGGATATCATTGTGGAAATCAAAAAACAACGGATCGTGGTAAAAGTCGGCACCTCGACGATCACGCATCCGTCTGGCGCACCGAATCTGCGCAATATCGACCTGCTGGCGCGGACGCTGTCCGATCTGCAGGGCAGGGGAAATGAGATGATCCTCGTCAGCTCCGGCGCCATTGCTGTCGGAACAAACAAGCTGGGCCTCGGCGAGCGGCCGCGGGAGCTGCGCTTCAAGCAGGCGGCGGCCTCGGTCGGGCAGAGCCGGCTGATGTACATCTACGATAAGTTTTTCTCGGAGTATAACCACACCGTCAGCCAGATCCTGCTGACGGACGAGGATGTGCAGGTCCCGGAGCGGGCAGCACATCTGGAAGCGACGTTTTCGGCGCTGGCCGAGATGGGCGTGATCCCGATCGTGAATGAGAACGACTCGGTCTCGTCGGCGGAAATTGAGACCGGGCAGCACAAGGTCCTCGGCGACAACGATACGCTCTCGGCCATCGTGGCGAAGCTCTGCCACGCGGATCTGCTGGTGCTGCTGAGCGACATCGACGGGCTTTATGAGGCCAATCCGCGGGAGCATCCGGAGGCGAAGCTGATCCCGCTGGTCACGGAGCTGACCGACGAGATCCGGCAGATGGCCGGCGGCGCAGGCAGCTGGCGCGGCACAGGAGGCATGGCGACGAAGCTGTCAGCAGCTAAAATTGTGATGGACGCCGGCTGCGACATGGTGATCACCAACGGCAGCCGGATGGAAGATCTGTACGGCATTGCGGAGGGGCGGAGCATCGGCACTCGCTTTGCTGCGGCGGGGAAAGGAGCAGCGCGATGACGATACTCGAACAGCAGGGCGCGGCGGCGAAGAGCGCGGCGCGGAGACTCTCCATTGCGGGGACAACGAAGAAAAACGAGGCGCTTGAGGCAATTGCACGGGCGCTGGAGACCGGGAAGAAGACGTGGCTGGCGGCCAATGCCGATGATCTGGCGGAGGCAGAGCGGGCGGGCATGCGTCCGGCGATGCTCGACCGGCTGCGGCTGACGGAGGCGCGGATCGACGGAATTGTTGCGGCGGTGCGGGAACTGATCGCGCTGCCGGACCCGATCGGCCGCATGACGAAGATGGAGACGCGGCCGAATGGCTTGCAGATCGGACGGAAGACTGTGCCGCTCGGCGTGATCGCGATCATCTATGAGGCGCGGCCCAACGTGACGGTCGACGCGGCGGCGCTCTGCCTCAAATCCGGCAATGTGTGCATTCTGCGCGGCGGAAAGGAAGCCATCCGCTCGAACCGCTGTGCGGTAGAGCTCATGCGCGGCGCACTGAGCGCGGCAGGGCTGCCGGAGGACTGCATCAACCTGGTGCAGGATACGAGCCGGGAAAGTGCAAATGAGCTGATGCATCTGAACGGGTATGTCGACGTGCTCATTCCGCGCGGCGGCGCTGGCCTCATCCGCGCGGTGGCAAGTCAGGCGAGCGTTCCGGTCATCCGAACGGGCGAGGGCGTCTGCCATGTGTACGTCGATTCCGACGCTGATCTCGACATGGCTGCAGAGATCCTCTACAACGCGAAGTGCTCGCGTCCGTCTGTCTGCAATGCGGTGGAGTGCGTGCTGATCCACGAGGCCGTGGCAGAGGCGTTTTTGCAGAAGGCGGTGCCGCTGCTGGACCGGCACAAGGTGGAGCTCCGGTGCGACGAAGCATCGCGCGCGATCCTTGGTGAACGGGCCATCGCGGCGGCGGATGCCGATTGGGATGCGGAGTATGACGACTACATTCTGGCAGTCCGTGTGGTGAAAAGCCTCGATGAGGCGATGGAGTTCATCGCCGCGCACGGGACGCAGCATTCAGAGTGCATCGTGACGGAAAGCTACCCGAAGGCGCAGCGTTTCCTCAACGAGGTGGATGCGGCGGCGGTCTATGTCAACGCTTCGACGCGGTTCACAGACGGCGGCGAGTTCGGCATGGGCGCTGAGATCGGCATTTCCACACAGAAGATGCACGCGCGCGGCCCGATGGGGCTGGAAGAGCTGACGAGCTACAAATATATCGTCTACGGCAGCGGCCAGGTACGCTGAGCCCGGCCGGATACAGCAAACGCCCGCCCCGGAACTTCCGGGGCGGGCGGTCTGTATCCGGGGCCTTCGAGGATCATGCAGGAGCGGACAAGGGGCAGATGCCGTTCCCTGCGGAGAGCAGGCGGATTTGGCCGGAATTATGGGTGAAATCGGCACGCAGCGGAAATCGCACGAGGCGGGCCAATGTGGGCAATGGATGAACAAAGAGGCTGAAAAAGTGCTGATGCGCGGAACACGGCCGCTCCGGGGAACCCGGGGCGGCCGTGTTTCAAGAGGAGGGATCAACCGAAGAAACCGAAGGGGAAGCCGTTCGTGCCGTTCTGGCCATAGTTGTAGCCATACTGCTGGCCGCCCTGCTGTTGCTGCTGGGACTGGCTGTTGTCCTGAGAAGACTGGGTGCTGTCCGTCTGCGGCAGCGCATCCTGCGTCTTTTCACCGACGGTCAGCGTCAGCGTCAGCTCCTGGCCCTGCCGATAGACGGAGAGAGTGAGCTCATCGCCGATGGAAGCGGCTTTGACGGTATTGACCAGATCGGTGCTGCCGGAGACGGCTGTGCCGTTGACAGCAGTGATGATATCATTGATCTGAAGGCCGGAAGCTTCTGCCGGGCTGTCCGCCACAACTTCGGCGACGGCTGCGCCCTGCGGCAGACCGAGCTGCTGGCTTTCGCTGCTGACGTTTGTGACACTGACACCGATGTACGGCTTGACAATGTAGCCGTTTTCGATGATGCTGGTGACGATGTCACGCACATCGTCGATCGGGATGGCAAAACCGATGTTATCGATCGAAGCGGTGCTGCTCGAACTGGAGCTGGAACCGTATTTTGCGTTCGTGATGCCGACGACTTCGCCGTACATGTTGAAGAGCGCACCGCCGGAGTTGCCGGAGTTGATGGCGGCATCCGTCTGGATCAGACTCATGCGCAGACCGTTGGAGAATGTGACTTCGCGGTTCAATGCGCTGACCATGCCGCTCGTCAGGGAGAACGTCAGCTCGCCAAGCGGGTTGCCGATGGCGACGACCTGATCGCCGACATGCAGATCATCCGAGCTGCCAAGCACGACGGGCTGGAGGTCCTCTGCGTCGATCTTCAGCACGGCGATGTCGTTGTTCTCGTCGTAGCCGATGAGCTTGGCATCGTAGGTACTGCCATCATACAGGGCGACCGTGATGGAGTTTGAATCCTCGACGACATGGTAGTTCGTCAGGATATAGCCGTCTGCGGTCAGGATAAAGCCGGAACCGGCGGCTGCGGACTGTGTCTGGTAGCCCCAGTAGTTCGTGGTGATGGAGGTCGTGATGCCGACGGTCGAGTTGACGTTCTGCGCGTAGACCTCGGCGGCGGTCAGCTCTTTGCCGGTGTCAACGTGGGCGACGGTCAGGGCCTCGGTCTCACGCTGGCCCTCGAAGAGGGTCGTGCCGGAGGCGGAAGATGCGGGCTGCTGCTCGCTCTGTGCGGCAGACTCCTTGCGGAGGCTGTTCGTCACGAGCGAACCGCCGACGCCGGCCGCACCGCCAACCAGCGCACAGGCCAGAAGCAGGGCAATGGTTTTTTTTGTGCCGCTGCGTTTTTTCTCCGGCTGCGGCTGATGCATTTGAGATGCGGGATCCGGGGTAAACTGATAGGAATAAGACTGCTGGTTTTCAACCGGCTGATGTTCATTTTCATACGGTTCGTACATAATAAGGACTCCTTTCAGAGGTTCTTTTGTTTTCTGATAACAGTGTACCTCGAAATGCTGAAGTGATGCTGAAAAAATTCAGGAACGTTCTGTGAACAATTTGTGAGAAGTCCGTTAAGGGTTGACTTTTGAGACGTTATCCGGTATCCTAAAGTGTCGAATTGCGTTTGTGATTATAATAAAGTGTAAAAAAGGAAGTGCTGCGGATGAAAAGACTCTGGACGCTGCTCCTGCTGACAGCGGTTCTGATGATGCTCGGCGGCTGCGGGGAGAAGGAACAGACCGTGGCCGGAACGTGTACGTTTTCGATCTCGTGCCAGACGCTGGCGGATGCACCGGAGAAGTGCGTCAAGGAAAAGCGCGAGCTGATCCCGGCGGACGGCTGGATCCTGCCGGCGGAGACGGTGGAGTTCTACGAGGGCGAAAGCGTCTTTGATGTGCTGCTGCGCGAGACGCGTACACACAAAATCCATATGGAGTATTCCGAGACGCCGCTCTATCAGGCGGCCTATATTGAAGGAATTGCAAATCTCTATGAGTTCGACGCCGGAGAGACGTCGGGCTGGGTGTACAGCGTGAACGGCTGGTTCCCGAACTACGGATGCAGCAAGTACCGCCTGAGCGACGGAGACGTCGTCTGCTGGTCGTATACGTGCGACCTGGGACAGGATGTCGGCGCGGAGATCGCAGAGGGGCAGGAATGAAGCAGAAAGACGCGTTTTCCAGTTACCATCCGGCGCTGCTGTTTTTCTACTATGCGCTGGTGATGGTGCTGGCCATGTTTCTGACGCACCCGGCGTGCCTCGGTGTGACGCTGCTCGGCGCGGCGGTGTACTGCGTGCATTTACAGGGCTGGCGTGCGTGCGGGAAGCGCTTCGGATGGATGCTGCCGGTGATGCTTCTGGCGGCGGGCGTGAATGTGCTGTTCAACCACGAGGGCGCGACGATCCTGACCTATTTTTCGTCCGGCAACCCGCTGACGCTCGAGGCCATCACCTACGGTCTGTCCGCAGGGGCGATGATCGCGGCGGTATTGCTGTGGTTTTCGTCGTACCGGCTGGTGATGACGTCGGACAAGTTCGTGTACCTGTTCGGGCGCGTGATTCCGGCGCTGAGTCTGGTGTTGTCCATGACGCTGCGGTTTGTGCCGAAGTTTCAGGCGCAGCTGCGCGCGGTGCAGCAGGCGAGGCAGTATATGGGTGAGCCGGAGACGGACGGATTCCGGCAGAAGATCCGGCGCTCCATCGCCAATTTTTCGATATTGGTGACGTGGAGCCTTGAAAATGCGGTGGAGACCGCCGATTCCATGCGCGCGCGCGGCTATGGCCTGCCCGGGCGGACGGCGTTTTCCATCTACCGGTTTGAAGGCCGCGACTGGCGGATGCTGGCATTTTTGCTGGTGTGCGGCGGTACGGTGATCGCCGGCTGGGCCGCGGGGGCGCTCGCGTGGCGGTATTACCCGACGATGCAGGGCAGCTTCACAGGGTGGAGCGCCGTCTGCGCGGCGGCGGAGCTGCTGCTGGTGCTGACGCCGATGGCTGTGGATGTGTGGGAGGAACGGAAATGGAGCTCCTGAAAATTGAAAATTTTTCGTTCGCCTACCCCGATCAGGCGCAGGCGGCGCTGCGGGATGTGACGCTCTGCGTGGAGCGGGGCGAATTTCTGGTGATCTGCGGGCCGAGCGGATGCGGCAAGAGCACGCTGCTGCGGCAGCTGAAGCCGGCGCTGGCCCCGCACGGGGAGCGGCAGGGGCGGATCCTGCTGGACGGGCAGGAACTCGGGATGCTTTCGCAGGAGGCGCAGAGCCGGCGGATCGGTTTTGTGCAGCAGAGCGTGGACAACCAGCTTGTGACGGACAAGGTCTGGCACGAGCTGGCGTTCGGGCTGGAAAGCCTCGGATATGATACGCAGACCATCCGCCGCCGGGTGGCGGAGATGGCCTCGTTTTTCGGCATTGAGGAATGGTTTTACCGCGATGTGACGGCGCTGTCCGGCGGGCAGAAGCAGATGGTCAATCTGGCGTCTGTGATGGTGATGCAGCCGGATGTGCTGATCCTCGACGAGCCGACCAGCCAGCTTGACCCGATCGCGGCGTCGGAATTTCTGTCTGTGATCGGGAAGATCAACCGTGAGCTCGGGACGACCGTGCTGCTCTGCGAGCACCGGCTGGAGGAGGCGTTTGCGCTCTGCTCCCGCGCGGTGGTGCTCGACGGCGGGCGCGTGCTCTGCACGGGCAGACCCGGACAGATCGGGCCGGTGCTGCGCGGGGCGGGCCACGGCATGTTCCTCGCCATGCCGGCGGCCATGCGCCTCTGGGGCTCGGTAGGACAGGAGCCGCCCTGCCCGGTGACGGTGAGCGAGGGGCGGAACTGGCTGACGGAATATGCAGCAGCACATCCGCTGCAGCAGCTCCCGCCGGAAGCGCTCCCGGAGACCGGGACGGAGATGGTCCTGGCTGCGAAGGAACTCTGGTTCCGGTATGAAAAGGACGGCGCAGACGTTGTGAAGGGGCTGAGCATCGAGGCAAAACGGGGCGAATTTCTCGCGCTGCTCGGCGGCAACGGCACGGGCAAGAGCACGACGCTGAAGCTGCTGGTCGGGGCGCTGAAGCCGGTGCGGGGAAAGGTCCGCTGCACCGGACGCACGGCGCTGCTGCCGCAGGATCCGCAGACGCTGTTTGCAAAGAAGACCGTGCGCGAGGAGCTGCTCGAACGCGGCAGCGCGGTACGGGCGGCGGAGCTTGCGGCGCGCTGCGGGCTGACGGCGCTGCTTGACCGCCATCCCTACGACATCTCCGGCGGCGAGCAGCAGCGGCTGGCACTGGCAAAGGTGCTGCTCTCCGAGCCGGACATTCTGCTGCTCGACGAGCCGACCAAGGCGCTCGACGCGGCCTGCAAGGCCGAGATCGCGGCCATTTTGCAGGAGCTGCAGCGGGACGGCATGACGCTCGTCATGGTCAGCCACGACATTGAATTCTGCGCCCGCTATGCGCGGCGCTGCGCGCTGCTGTTTGACGGCACGATCGTCGCCGAGGGGACGCCGCGGGCGTTCTTTGCGGGCAGCAGCTTCTACACGACAGCCGCGAACCGGATGGCGCGCGGGCTGCTGCCCGAGGCGGTGACGGTAGAGGATCTGATCGCGGCCTGCGGCGGGACGCCGCCCGAGCCGCCCGAGGCTGCGAAGTGGGACGGTACGCCGCTGACCCCGCCGGAGGAGCGGCAGAAGAAAAAACAGCCGCTCTGGAAGAGCATGATGGCGTGCGTGTCGCTGCTGGGGTTCGGCGTTGTGGCCGCATCATCGCTCGGCGGAGCGGAGCTCAGCGAGCTGGTGACGGCCGGTGGGCTTGGCGCGGGCGCAAAGGGTCAGCTGCTGAAATATGCAGCCATGCTGGCGTTTCTGGCGATTTTTGCGGTGGCGACGTACCGGAAGGCACCGGAAAAGAAGCAGGCGCTGCGGCCCGCGGTACGTCAGAAAGCCTCGGCACGGACGGTTCTGACAGCGATCGCCGTCTTTCTGCTGATCCCGCTGACGCTGATTTTCGGGTTCCGGATCTGGAACGGGAAAAACTATTCGGTACTGGCGCTGCTGGTACTGCTGGAAGCGATGATCCCGTTTTTCCTGATTTTTGAGGGACGCAAGCCGCAGGCGCGGGAGCTGGTCGTCATTGCGGTGCTCTGCGCGCTGAACATTGCGGGGCGCGCGGCGCTGTTCATGCTGCCGGAATTCAAGCCCGTGGTGGCGATGACGATCCTGGCGGGGGTATCGATGGGGGCCGAGAGCGGCTTTCTCGTCGGCGCGATGACGATGCTGGGGTCGAATGTGATCTTCGGGCAGGGACCCTGGACGCCATGGCAGATGTTTGCAATGGGGCTGATCGGCTTTCTTGGCGGCGTGCTGTTCCACAACGGGCCGCTGCGGCAGGGGAGACTGTCGCTCGCGATTTTTGGCGTGATCAGCGCAGTCGTCGTGTACGGCGGGATCATGAACCCGTCGACGGCGCTCATCTGGTCGCGGGAGCTGAGCTGGAAGGTGCTGCTGAGCTACTATCTGACGGGTATCCCGTGGGATCTGGTGCGCGGCGCGGCGACAGCGCTGTTTCTGTGGTTTGCGGCGGAGCCGATGCTGGAAAAAATGGAGCGGATCCAGGTCAAATACGGCCTGATGGAATGCCGGCCTGCGCCGGGTACGTGATTCCGAAGACACGGGAGGACGATATGGACGAATTTCAGGAACGGATGAACTACGACATAGAACCGGAGATGCCGGAGGGCCCGGACGCGCCGGAGGAGCCGAAAAAACGGCGAACCTGGCTGAGGATCACAGCGCTGCTGCTGGCGGTGGCGATCGTGGCAAGCCTCGGGCACAGCCTGCTCCGCAGCGCGATCACCGCGCTGGAAAACCGCAGCGGGCAGACACAGCAGACGGAGGCCTCTGCGGCGCCGGAGACACTGGCGGACGCGGAGGACGAAGCGCCCTACACGCTGATGCGTACACCGCTGCCGGAGACTCTTCCGAGCAGCGACACGGGCAAGACGCTCACGCCGCAGCAGGTGTATGCAATGAACGTGGACGCCGTCTGCGGAATCGCCAGCGGAGTGACAACGAATGTCTTCGGCCAGACTGCGACAGCAGCAGTCATTGGAAGCGGCTTCGTGCTGACGGAGGATGGCTATGTCGTGACGAACAACCACGTGATCGAAAACGGCGGTGCACTTTCTGTGCGGCTGCACGACGGAACGTCCTGGCCGGCAGAGGTGGTTGGCGGCGACTCGCTGAGCGACGTCGCACTGCTGAAGATCGAGGCTGCGGGACTGGCGCATGTGACGGTCGGGGATTCGGACGCCATCGCGGTCGGCGAGGGGTGCATTGCCATCGGCAATCCGCTCGGCGAGCTGACATTCACAATGACCGGCGGCTACGTCAGCGCGCTGCCGCGTGAGATCAACATCAGCGGCAAGCCGATCAACATGTTCCAGACCGATGCGGCCATCAACGCCGGTAACTCCGGCGGGCCGCTGTTCGACATGGACGGCAATGTGATCGGTATCACGAGTGCAAAGTTTTCCGGCGTTGCCGGTTCCGGAGCCAGCATCGAGGGAGTCGGATTTGCAATTCCGATCAACGATGCACTGCGCGTGGTCTACGATTTGCAGGAATTTGGCTATGTGCGCGGTCGGGCCTACCTCGGCGTGACGCTGAAAGACCTCGACAGCGCGACGGCGGACATCTATGGCCTCCCGGTCGGCCCCATGGTGCAGACGGTCGTCTCCGGCAGCTGCGCGGAGAAGGCCGGCATACAGGCGAAGGACATCATCCTTGCCTTCAACGGAAAAACGGTGCGCACCTACACGCAGCTTGTCTCGGCCATGAGCCAGAGCCGCGCGGGCGATACGGTGACGGTGAAGCTGTTCCGCGCGGGTGCGGAGATGGAGGTTTCGCTGACGCTGGACGAACGGCCGGAGGACGGCAGCGTCGCCGGCACGGTGGACAACACCGAGGAGTACAGCTATTACTACGATCCGGACTCGGAAGAATAATGATGAAAAGCTGAAGCGCCTGCCCAATCGGGCAGGCGCTTTTTACGGCGATCGGTACCAGAGGCAGAGGAGGACTGCCTGAACAGCAAGCAGAAGGGGGACGGCGATGAAGAACTTCGGCTTGCGCGTCTTGTGATGGCAGAGATACATGCCAAGCAGCGCACCGAGGCTGCCGCCGAGCGCGGCAGCGCCGAGAAGAACGGATTCGGGAAAGCTATCCACGCATAAGGACAACAATATGACCGCTCGGAACATTGTAAAACACGGGATATGGCCTGCAACCAGGCCATATCCCGTGTTTTCATATTGGCACAACAACGTCTTGTCATTGCTGTAGAATTTTTCTGGCCAGCCATGAATCAAATACTGAGTTCTGACTATCTGGCAGTGGAGCTTGCTCAGGGCGTATGCAGCACGGCGGCCGTGATCCTGACGGTTCCCGCATCTGCAATAATCGGTGCAGGCTACTATGGAAAACGGCCAATCGAACCTCTCCCTAATTCACGCTGTCGCGGGCATTGACGCAAGCATAGCATTTGTATGACAAACGCGCTTGCTGGGGCTCACCCCAGTCCCCCATGCCGCCTGCGGGCGGAAACTTTTCGGCAGATTTACCGGAATGTAAGTGTGCAAAAGACCGGGTTCGGCAACATTGCCGAACCCGGTTACGATAGGCGATTTAGAAAAGTGAACCTCCGACAAAGCAGTCGAAAGTCTACTTTTAGCGTGAAAGCAGAATGGGGCGAGAAACCTTTGACAATGTTGTCAACCCTTCCTCGCCAATCTCAATATCGCTTCTGACAATCTTGTCAAAAGCGATTTATATGAAAAAACGGGTTCGGTGAATTCACCGAACC
>DBLB01000001.1 GCA_002298695.1 Clostridiales bacterium UBA735
ATGTGCGGCCAGGTCATCTACCCGGCGGCCGTGCTGAACATCACGAAGCACAAGGCCGAGTCCAGGGCGTTTCTCGAATACCTGAAGGGTCCTGAGGCCAGCGCCGTGTTTGAGGCTGTCGGCTTCTCGCCGATCAGCGAATAACAAAAAGTCGAATTTGGCGGGTGCGATTCGCACCCGCCGATTTCGTATTTTACATCTTACAAATTTTGCGCTATAATAAAAGAAATTTGGGCCAGGAGTCATTATGGACTTATATCCTTTGTGGAATTCCCTGCGTATTGCGGGGATCAGCACCGTCATCATCTTCTTTCTCGGCATGTTTGCCGCCTATTTCATCGCGAAGACGCCGCGGCTCGTGAAGGGCGTGCTCGACGTCATTCTAACGCTGCCGCTCGTCCTGCCGCCCACGGTCGTGGGCTATCTGCTGCTGCGCGTCCTCGGGCCGAAGCGGCCGATCGGCATGTGGTTCCTCGAGACGTTCGGCTTGAAGCTGACGATGACCTGGTGGTCCGCCATCTTCGCGACCGCCGTCGTCATCTTCCCGCTCATGTACCGGACTGCGCGCGGCGCGTTTGAGGCATTCGACGAGACACTGGCCTGGTCGGCCAAGTCCATCGGCCTCTCCAACCACTATATCTTCTGGCGCATCCGCCTGCCCGCCTGCCGGCAGGGCATCCTCGCGGGGACGGTATTGGCCTTCGCCCGCGCCCTCGGCGAATACGGCGCGACGAGCATGATCGCGGGCTACACGCCCGGCCGCACTGCCACCATTTCCACCACGGTCTATCAGCTCTGGCGGACGAACGACGACGCACAGGCGTTTTTGTGGATGCTGGTGAATCTCGCGATCTCGTTCGTGGTGCTGCTCGCGGTGAACATGCTGGAAAAGCGCGAGGGGCAGCGCGCGAGAGGGGGACGCTGAATGTCTGTTTCTGTGGATATTGAAAAGCGCCTCGGCGACTTCCATCTGAAGGTGTCCTTTGAGACGGAAAATGAGATCCTCGCGCTGCTTGGCGCGTCCGGCTGCGGCAAGAGCATGACGCTCAAGTGCATCGCGGGCATTGAGCGGCCCGACCGGGGCCGCATCGTTGTCGACGGCGTGACGCTCTTTGATTCTGAAAAGCACATCGACCTCACGCCGCAAAAGCGGCGCACGGGCCTGATGTTCCAGAATTATGCGCTGTTCCCGAACATGACAGTCGCGCAGAACATCCGCGCGGGCGCGCGGCGCGAGCGGGACAAGGCCAAACGCGAAGCGCTGGCCGAGCGGCTGATGGAGAGCTTCCAGCTCCAGCCGCTCGCGAAGCACTATCCCTCGCAGCTGTCCGGCGGACAGCAGCAGCGCGTTGCGCTGGCGCGTATCCTCGTCTCCGACCCGCAGATCCTGCTGCTGGACGAGCCGTTTTCCGCGCTCGACCAGCATCTGCGCTTCCGCCTTGAGCGCCAGCTGCACCAGACGCTGCGCGAGTTCGGCAAGACGGCCATCTTCGTCTCGCACGACCGGGATGAGGTCTATCGCCTCGCCGACCGCATCGTCGTGATGGAGCATGGGCGCGTCGAGACGTCCGGCACAAAGAAGGACGTCTTCCGCGATCCGCATACCCGCGCGGCGGCGGCGCTGACGGGCTGCAAGAACATTTCCCGCGCGGCAATCCTGCCGGATGGCAGTGTGGAAGCCACGGATTGGGGGATGACCCTGCAAAAGCCAGGCTTCTCCGGCGGCTGCGTCGGCATCCGGATGCACGACGTCCGGGCCGGACGCGGCGAAAATGAAGTCCTCTGCGACGTCGCGGAGGTCATTGAAAATCCCTTCTCCTTCACGGTGCTGCTCCGGCCCGCCGGACGCACGGATACCACGCCGGTCGGCTGGGAGATGGAGAAGGACGTGTGGCGCGCGCAGCAGGCCGAACGCCTTTGGGTGCATTTCCCGGCGGAGGGACTGCTGGCGCTGGAAGAAACGGAGGGACAGGCATGAAAAAGGTCAAGGTACAGGACGCCGTCGGACTGACGCTCTGCCACGATATTACCGCGATGCGCGACGGCTTCAAGGGCGCGGCATTCAAGCGCGGCCATGTCATCGAGGAGGGCGACGTGGAAAAGCTGCTCGATCTCGGCAAGCGCACCGTCTTCATCTGGGAGGAGAACGCAGGCGAGATCCATGAGGAGGACGCCGCGCGGCGTATGGCCGCGATGGCGCAGGTCGAGGGCTGCCATTATACCGAGCCGTCGGAGGGCAAGGTCCTGCTGATGGCAGATCAGCGCGGCATGTTCCGCGTCGATACGGCGCTTCTGAATCGGGTCAATTCGATTGGCAATCTCACGATCTCGACGCTCCCGGATCATTTCCCCGTTGAGGCGGGCGACCGGCTGGCCTCGATGCGCATCGTACCACTCGTGACGCAGGAGACGCAGGTGATCGAGGCCGAGCGCCTCTGTCAGGGCAGAAGGCTGCTTGACCTCCGGCCCTACCATCCGCGCAAGGCGGGCGTCGTCATCACCGGCTCCGAAATTTACACGGGCCGGATCAAAGACAAGTTTGAGCCGGTCGTGCGGGCGAAGCTCGCGCATTATCCGGGCGAGATCCTCGGCGTGACCATCTGCGACGACGATCTTGATATGATCGTGAACACTGCAAAGGGCTATCTGGCGCAGGGCGCGGACTTCCTGATCTTCACGGGCGGCATGTCCGTCGACCCGGACGATCTCACGCCCACGGCCATTCGCCGCCTCGGCGCGGACATCATCACGCACGGCGTCCCGGCGCAGCCGGGCAACATGACGCTCGTGGCCTATCTCGGCGATGTACCGATCCTCGGCGTCCCCGGCGCGGCCATCAGCATGCCGACGACCATTTTTGACGTGCTGCTCCCGCAGATCTACGCGGGCGACCGCCTGACGCGCGACGACCTCATCCGCCTCGGCGACGGCGGCCTCTGCCGCCTCTGCAAGCCGTGTCATTTCCCGACCTGCACATTCGGAAGGTATTGATATGACCGATTCCTTTGGCCGCGCCATCACCTATCTGCGCGTCTCCGTCACGGAGCTCTGCAATCTTCGCTGCCAATATTGCATGCCCGCCGAGGGCGTCTGCAAGCGGAGCCACGCCGATATACTGCGCGAGGAGGAGCTGCTGCGCGCGGTGCGCATCGCCGCGCAGCTCGGCATCCGCAAGGTGCGCGTCACCGGCGGCGAGCCGCTTGTGAAGCGCAACATTCTCTCGATCTGCCGCGGCATCGCGGACATTCCCGGCGTGGAGGAGCTTTGCCTGACGACGAACGGCGTTCTGCTGCCGCCGCTGGCCGGGGAGCTCCGCGCGGCAGGCGTGCGGCGCGTGAATCTGAGCCTTGATACGCTGAACGCGGAAAAATATGCCCGCATCACGCGCATCGGCAGTCTGGACGACGCGCTGCGCGGGCTGGACGCGGCCCTTTCTGCCGGGTTTGACCGCGTGAAGCTGAACGCCGTCCTGCTCGGCGGCTTCAACGACGATGAGATCCCGGCGCTCGCCGGACTCACAAGAGAGTATCCCGTCGATGTCCGCTTCATCGAGTGGATGCCGATGGGGCAGCGTCCGCGGGGCGCGTATCCGCTGGACTGCGGCGCGGTCCTGACGGCGCTGCCGGAGCTGGCGCCCCTGCCGCCGGACGGCGGCGTGGCTGAGCGGTATACCTTGCCGGGCGCGAAGGGGTATGTCGGGCTGATTCGGCCGGTGAGCTGCCGGTTCTGCGCGGGGTGCAATCGCCTCCGCCTGACAGCGGACGGCAAGCTGAAGCCCTGTCTGCACAGCGGGCAGGAGCTCTCCATCCGGGGGCTGGACGCCGAGGCGATACGCGCGCAGTTCCTGCGCGCCATCCGGGAAAAACCGGCGCAGCACGCACCGCTCGACCTCGCGCACCAGAGCGAGGCGGGCCGGAGCATGAACGAAATCGGAGGCTGACATGTCGGATTTTACACATTTCAATGATCAGGGCCGGGCGCGGATGGTGGACGTCGGGGAAAAGAACGTCACGCACCGCGAGGCCGCTGCGGCCGCGCGCGTGCTGGTGAACCGGGAGACATTCGAGCTCATCCGCTCCGGCGGCGTGAAGAAGGGCGACGTGCTCACGGTCGCGCAGGTCGCGGGCATTATGGGCGCCAAGCGCACGCCGGAGCTCATCCCGATGTGCCACCCGGTGCAGATCTCCGGCGTCGACCTTCAGCTCACGCTGGACGAGGTGCGCTGCTCCGTCGAGATCACAGCATCCGTCCGCTGCGACGGACGAACGGGCGTCGAGATGGAGGCGCTCACCGCGGTCAGCGCCGCGGCGCTCACGGTCTATGACATGTGCAAGGCCGTCCAGCGCGACATGGTCATCACCGACGTCCGCCTGCTCTCCAAGACCGGCGGCGTCCATGGGACATTCCAAAGGGAGGAATCAATATGAAGTATACAGCCGCCGTCATCACCGTCAGCGACAAGTGCTCGCGCGGCGAGCGGGAGGACACCAGCGGGCCAATGCTCTGCACGCTTCTGGCGCAGAACGAGTGCGAAGTTGTAGAACGTGTGCTCGTCCCCGATGAAAAAGAACAAATTCAGGCCGCGATCCGCCATGCTGCGGACGAGCTGCGTGTGCAGCTCATCCTGACGACAGGCGGCACGGGCTTTTCCCCGCGCGACATCACGCCGGAGGCCACGGCGGAGCTCCTCGATCGCGCCACGCCCGGTCTGCCGGAGCGGATGCGGAGCGAGAGCTGCAAGATCACGCCGCGCGGCTGCCTGTCCCGCGGCATCGCGGGCATACGCGGCGGCAGCCTGATCCTCAACCTGCCCGGCAGCGAAAAGGCCGCGCGGGAGAATTTTGAGGCGGTGCTCCCGGCGCTCGGCCATGGGCTGGAGATGCTGCGCTCCGCCGGTTCGGCGGACTGCGCCGCGAAGCCCGAGAGGCAGACGGCCCCGAGCCTAGACCGCTGGCTGCGCGAGGCGAAGGCCAGCCTGGAGGGCGCGGTATGTGGGATGTATTTGTTCCACAACGGCGTCGTCCGCGCGACGGCCAAGCGCACCGCGCGCCTCGGCGAGGACGCGCCGCCCGTGCGCGGACTGGAATTTTCCTATGACGAGGTAAAGGTCGCTGCGGCGATCGAAAATGCCCGCGCCCTGCCCGGCATTCACTATGTCCGCGTCTGGCTGGCGCAGGGACAGCTTACGGTCGGGGACGACATCATGCTCGTCCTTGTCGGCGGCGACATCCGCCCGCACGTCATTGATGCGCTGCAAGCCCTCGTCGGCGAACTGAAAACAAACTGCGTCACCGAAACAGAGCTTTATTGAGGAGGATTTTGCATGAAATTTGGTTTTATTGGATTTGGCAGCATGGGCCGCGCGATCGCGGAAGGGCTGCTGGCGCGGAACGTCTGCGCGCCGGAGGACATCTGGGCCTGCGCTGGCCATTTTGACAAGCTGAAGCAGACCGCGGAAGCACTCGGCATTCACGCGGCAGAAACAGCAGCGGAGGTCGCAGCGCAGAGCGAAATCGTGATTCCGGCAGTCGTGCCCGCGATTCTGGAGAACGTGCTGCGGCCGGTGCTGCCCGCGCTGCGGGACAAGATCGTTGTCTCCATCGTCAGCGGCTGGGATTATGCCCGGTATGAGGCGTTTCTGGAACCCGGCACACACCACATCAGCACGATTCCGAATACGCCGATCGCCATCGGCGAGGGCGTCCTCGCCTGTGAGTCGACGCACAATCTGACAGACACAGAGTATGCGCAGTTCTGTGACAGCTTCGGGAAAATCTCGCTGATCGTCCCGGTCACGGCAGCGCAGTTCAGCGCAGCGGGGACGCTCGGTGGATGCACGCCGGCGTTTGCAGCGATGTTCCTCGAGGCGCTCGGAGATGCGGGTGTGAAATATGGTCTCGGGCGCGCAGCAGCCTATCAGATGGCGGCGCAGGTCCTCGTCGGCACCGGTATGCTCTATCTGGAGAGCGAACTGCACCCCGGTGTACTCAAGGACGGTGTGTGCTCGCCCGGCGGGACGACGATCCGCGGCGTGGCGGAGCTGGAAAAGCGGGCATTCCGCGGCACGGTCATCTCCGCCATCGATGCCATCGAAGGATAAACGGCAAACCGCAGCAAATATCCAGACGAAGCAGGCCTCCCGGCTGCGAATTGCAGCCGGGAGGCCCATTTTAAGTGCCATCCGGAACACGATTCCCAGACAGGTCGGTTTGAAAAGCGCGCGTTTACGGCGTCAAAAAAGCAGCCCCGCCGGTGTGGGGCTGCTTTTTTACATCTTTTATTCGTCGTCGGATTCTTCGTCCCCGTCCATGTCGAACTCGAGCTCTTCGCCGCAGTTCGGGCACTTGGTTGAACCCTCGTCGAGCATATCCTCGTCGATCGTGATGACCTCGCCGCAGGTCGGACACTTGACCTCGTAGAGCGTCTCGTCGCCGAAATCGAACGCATCGTCGTCTTCGTAGTCCTCGTCGTCCTCTTCGTAATCGTCGTCCTCATCCTCGTCTTCGTCGTCGAGGAGATAGTCGTCGATGTTGTCGAGGTCTTCTTCAATGCAGTCCAGTTCGTCGGAGATGCAGTCGACCACATCCTCCAGATCCGCCACGTTCTCCGCGACGTCCGAGAGCATGTCGATGATCGCGGCGATCAGCTTGCCTTCGTTTTTGTCGGTGTCGAGCTTCAGGCCATCCATCAGGCCCTTGAGGTAGGCGGACTTTTCAGAAAGCGTCATAATGGTGTCTCCTTTCAAAGCAGCGGTTGGCGGACAAATTTTAGCCCTTGGCGCGGCCCAGATATTCGCCCGTGCGGGTATCGATCTGGATGCGGTCGCCTTCGTTGATGAACAGCGGAACCTTGACTTCCGTGCCGGTCTCGACAGTGGCGGGCTTGGTGACGTTGGTGGCGGTGTCGCCCTTGACGCCCGGGTCGGCCTTGATGACCTCAAGCTCGACAAAGTTCGGCGTCTCGACGCCGAAGACCTTGCCCTTGTAGCTCAGCAGCTTGCACATGGTGTTTTCCTTGATGAAGCGGAAGGAATCGTCCAGCGTTTCCTTGCCGATGGGGATCATGTCATAGGTCTCCTGATCCATAAAATAATACAGGTCGCCGTCGCTGTAGCTGTACTCGGCGTCCTTGCGCTCGATGAACGCTTCTTCAAACTTTGCAGTCGGGTTGAACGACGTCTCGGTGACGGCGCCGGTCACGATGTTCTTCATCTTGGTGCGGACAAAGGCCGCGCCCTTGCCGGGCTTGACATGCTGGAATTCGACGACCTGCATGATCTTGCCGTCCATCTCAAAGGTCTTGCCGTTTCTGAAATCACCGGCGGTAATGGTTGCCATACTTGTTTCCTCCAATATGTTCAGGTTCAAAGAATTACAATTCTATAACGGAGTTATTCTACAATAGGATACCACGTTTTTCAAGACATTCTTACAAAATAATCAAATTTTTCGGGCTCTTGGTCAGCACTTCGCAGCCGGCTTCCGTAATGACCGTCACATCCTCGATGCGCACGCCGAATTTCCCAGGCAGATAGATCCCCGGCTCCGCCGAAACCACCGCGCCTGCTGGCATCGGCTGGTCGTTGCGGGTGTTGGCGTTCGGGGCCTCGTGGATGAGGATGCCAAGGCTGTGGCCGTAGCCGTGGCCGAAATAATCGCCATAGCCCGCGTCGGCAATGACCTTACGCGCTGCGCCGTCGATGTCCCGTCCGGCCACGCCGGCCTTCGTCGCGGCGATACCCGCCAGCTGTGCCTTGAGCACCGTCTTGTAGACCTTGTCCATCTCTTCGGAGACAAAGCCGAGCGCGACAGTACGCGTCATGTCGGAGCAGTAGCCGCCGTAGATGCAGCCGAAGTCCATCGTGATAAAGTCGCCGAACTCCAGCTTCCGCGCGCCGGGCACGCCGTGCGGGAGGCTGGTATTCGGGCCGGAGACGACGATCGGGTCGAACGAGGGGCCCTCTGCACCGTGCTTGTACAGCCGGTAGAGCAGCTCGGCCTCCAGTTCCTTCTCCGCCATGCCCGCCTGGATGATCTTGCAGAGCTCGCTGAACGTCTGATCCGTGATAGCCTGCGCCTTGCGCATCAGTTCAATTTCCCATGGTTCCTTCGTCGCGCGGAATGCGTCGATCTTCGCCTGCATCGGCACGAGCACCGCGTGCAGCGCCTCGTTGTAGCGCAGATAGTCGCCGTAGGTCATGTCGTTCTCTTCAAAGCCGAGCTTCTTGATCGTGTGCTCTCCGATGACCTCGTTGATGCGCTCGATCTCGCTGCTGCCCGGATGCGTCATCCGGACGGTAAAGCCCTTCAGGTTCTTCTCGGCAGCCTCGATATAGCGGCTGTCGGTGAAGTAATACGCGCCCTCGCGCGTCACGACCGCCACGCCCTCGGCCACGCGGTACTGCGCAGCATAGAGTCGGTTATACACGCTCGTCAGCAGCAGCGCATCCACTTCACCGGTTTTGAGCAGGCTCTGATACTTTTCAATGTTTTTCATGGTTGATCTTCCTTCTTCCTATTGCAATGAACGGCAGCTCGGCAACATGCCGCAGCTTCAGCCAGATCGTATGATTGTGAATGGCAGACACCAGAACAGACGTCATCCCCGCGCAGTTTGCGCCGAGCACATCCGTGTAGATCTGGTCGCCCGCAAGGGCGCATTCTGTCGGGTACAGTGAAAAGCGCGCCAGACATTCGCGTATGCCGCGCTGGAACGGCTTCTTCGCGTGTGTGATGCAGTCCAGGCCATATTGTCTGCAAAACTCCAACACGCGCGGCTTGCGGCTGTTCGACACCACGCACAGCCGGATCTCCGACGTCTGCATGGCGCGCAGCCAGCGTGTCATCTCCTCCGTCGGAACACTCGTGGTATAGGGCACAATGGTGTTGTCAAAATCCAGCATCAGAAAACAGACGCCGCGTGCGCGAAGCATCTCCGGTGTCAGCGCCGTGACCGCCGGCAGGATCAGATCGGGGATCAGGGAAAACGGCATACGTGCCCTCCCGGTTTCATAGGATGATATATAGTATAGCACAAAAAGGGGGCCGTTGTCTATGACCGTCTTTCCATTTCCGCCGGAGGCCATCGCATGCGGCGCGCCGTTTTCCGTCATCGGCTTCGACTGGGAACGCGGCACAGCGGAGGGTGAGCTTCTGGTGCTCCCGGCGGGCGGCGAAGCGCCGGCCAACTTTCCTGGCCCGGTCTATGCCGCAGCCCCCGCGCCTGACCGGCCCGGCTTGCTCTGCCCGGAAGACACCGCGCGGGATGGGCGTCCGATCGCCGTTCCAGCCTTTTTCCCGCAGGGAACGCTCCGGGAACGGCTGAGATCCGCCGTTGCCCGCTATGGCGCGCGGCTCTGGCTGTATTTCACGCCCGGTGCGCATCTGTTCACGCTTCCCTGCCCCGGCAGCCGCGGCGCGGCGCTGGATGCAGAAGTATGCCGCGCGCTCTGCGCCGCGCATCCGCCCCGGTTCTGCCCGGAATTTGTTTGTCAGTGCAGCCATTGGGCCGAGGATGGCGCGGTGCAGGTGCTGCTCTTTGATACGCCGGATACGCTCGCACAGCAGCTTACGCTGGCCGCCGCCTGCGGCGTGGCCTACGCGTTCGGTGCGCTTTCGTCGGAAACCGTCTCCGGCGCCGGCAGGAACCAGTCGATGTAGCGTGTCGGCTCCGTCACAGCGCCGCGCGTCGTATAGACGGCGTAGTTCTTGAACATGACCGGCGTGAGATATCCGCGGTCACACAGCCGCTGATAGAGCGAATAGGCGTTGCCGCTGTTGACCAGCATGCGGTTGCAGAGGCTCTGCATGGTGCTGTCGGCGAGAGAACCGTAGTTCAGATTGCCATTGTATTGAAAAAACGGGCTGAGGTCAAAGTTCGGGGACAGGCGCACCTCGCCATAGTAGAGGTCGAAATTCCCGTTCAGCAGTGCGCTGTGATACTCGTCATAGTCCATGCTTTTCAGCGTGATATCGAAGCCCAGCGCATTGAGATCCTGCACGATTTTTGTCGCCGCCTGCACACGCTGATAGCTCGAGGCACACACGATCATCGTCCCGGACACCGGCACGGCGTAGCCGAGCGAGGAAACATAGAGATCCAGCCGTCCGTCGTGATCCATGTCCTCCACGGAAGCGGATTCCAGCTGCCGGTAAAAATTTTCCATGCTGTAGCCATATTTCAGCGCCAGCTTCGCGTCGTAATACTTCGACCCCGGCTGGCACGGCAGCGTCACCGCCGTGGCAAATCCGCCCATCAGTTCGGAGACGATCGTATCGCGGTCAATGGCATAGGTGATGGCGCTGCGCAGGCCGTAGTTGGAGAAGACGTGTGAACCGATGTTGTAGCCGATGTACTGCAAGATCGTCGTACCGTCCTCCCAGAGCTCATAGTCGTTGTGGAATCCGGCGTAGGCCGCGGAATTCGGGTCGGTGAGGACCATATTGATGTTCTCATACTCGAAATTGTCGCGGATCTCAGCCGTGGTCGTGACCGGTGTCAGCGTGATCTCATCATAGTCAACAAGCGGCGGGCCGTCCTGCCACCAGTCGCTGTTCCGGACAAGCCGCTCCGTGCCATCCAGGCTGTAGGGGCCGGTTCCGGGCGGGGACGCCTCCTCTGCAGAACCGTCGGGAATGATCGGGATATCAAGCAGCAACGGCAGGTCGCCGTAGGCCACGCTCGTCACCAGGACGATCGTATCGTCCGCCGTGGCCGTGATCTCGCTCACGTCGCGCAGGCGGTTTCCGTAATAGGCCGTATTCCGGCTGGCCGTGAGCGAATAGACAACGTCCTGCGCTGTCAGGGCCTGTCCGTTGTGGAAGCGGACGCCGGATTGGATCGTGATGGTGGTTTCCGTCCCGTCCTCCGAGACGGTATAGTCCTTCGCCAGCACAGGAACCGCGTCGAGCTCCTGCGTCACAGCGAACAGCGGTTCGTAGATAAAGGAAAAAATGATGCGGTTGTTGAGGCTCTCGCAGTTGTAGGGATGCAGGCCGTAGTCCGGCTGATAGGCCAGGCCGAACGATTCCAGCTCCGAAAGTACCTCGGTCACAACAGCGGTCGTCTCCTGCTGCGGTGTTTCCGCCGCAGTGCTGTCCGCGGCGTCTTCCGTGTCGCTGCTGCTTTTGAACTTGTCGGTAAACCAGCTCATATCGACCTTTGCACAGCCGGAGAGCATGGAGAGCAGCAGAGTCAGCGCCAGAAGGGCGCAGAGGGTACGGCGCATGGCGCTCACTCCTTTCGCATGATAATAGCGGCCTGGCTGCCGCGCGCGTTTCCGGCGGCGCGGTGCGACCAGAACCGGCTGGACTGGCACTTCGTGCAGTCCGGGCAGATGTCAATCCCGGAAAGGCCGGCCCGTTCCAGCCAGAGGCAGTTCAGACCCTTGAGATCGACATAAAATTTCTCGCCGCGCGGCGCGATGCAGGCTTCCGCGTCCGCACCGAGCGCATTTCGCATCGCTTCCGGAACCTCCGGGCCGACCTCAAAGCAACAGGGGCCGATGCATGGCCCGATGGCCGCGCGGATGTCAGCAGGTCTGCTTCCGAATTCCCGCCCCATCGCCTCTACAGCGCGGGACACAATGCCCATCGCCGTGCCGCGCCAGCCGGAATGCACCGCGCCGAGCGCTCCGGTCACGGGATCGGACAGCAAAATCGTCGTGCAGTCTGCGCCGAAGCAGCAGAGGGCCACGCCGGGTTCATCGGTGATGAGGCCGTCGCAGACGGTGGTCTGCTCGCGGAAAAGGCCCGTACCGCAGTCGTCTCTGCCGACGCGGCGGATGATGTCTGTATGCTCCTGCTTCGTAAAGACGGTCTGCTCCGGCGCAAATCCCACTGCCGCACCTAAAATGCGGTAGTTTTCCCGCACGTTTTCCGGTGCGTCGCCCCGGTGCGTGCCGAGGTTGAGCGAAGCAAGGTACCCTTCGCTCACACCGCCGAAGCGCGTGGAAAAGCAGTGGACGGAGTCGGAGAGACTGTCCGTAGTCAGATATTCCAGTGTTCCCTGTTTGATCGTGTGGAACATAGGCTCAGTTCTGCGGGGCGTTCTGCCCGCGTTCGGCGGCAAGATCCTTGTCGCGGCAGCATTTTTTATACTTCTTGCCGCTGCCGCACGGGCACGGGTCGTTCGGGCCGACCTTGATCTTCTTGACAACGGGCTGACGGCGGACGGTCTTGTCTCCGCCGGCGTTGGCCCCGGTCTCCTTTGCAACGCGCTCGCGCTTGATTTCCTCGTTCGTTTTGATGCGGACGAGGAAGACGCGGCGGACGATCTCTTCCTTGATGGCGTCGGTCATGGCCTCGAACATCTCGAAGCCCTCGCGCTTGTAGGCGACGACGGGATCTTCCTGCGCGTAGGCGCGCAGACGGATGCCCTGCCGGAGGTCGTCCATGGCATCGATGTGATCCATCCAGTATTCATCGACCACGCGAAGCGTGATAACACGCTCGACCTCGCGCATGACGGCGGGGGTATACTGCTGCTCCTTGGCGGCATAGAAGCTGTCCATGAGCTGCATCAGCTTTTCTTCGGCCTGCTCCTTCGTGAGGGCCTTCAGCTCGTCTTCCGTGATCTTCCAGCTGCCCTCCGGCAGATAAACGCCCTCGATATGGCGCATCATTTCGGCGAACTGCGAAAGGTCGCCAAGATGCTTCTGCTCGCCGAAGGCGGCGTGGACGATCCCGTCGATCACGAAGCGGATCATGGATTGGATGCTGGTGTGCAGATCCTCTCCGTCGAGCACCTGACGGCGCTGCTCGTAGATGATCTTGCGCTGCACGTTCATGACGTCGTCGTATTCC
>DBLB01000037.1:0-208 GCA_002298695.1 Clostridiales bacterium UBA735
AGGAGGTCATCGTCTGCGACTATCATAACCCGGAAATGAAGGAAAAGGCAAAGATCGTTGCGCTCTATGAGTTCACCGGCCTGGGCCGCAGCCCCATTCAGGAGGCGTCCGCCGGCGAGATCGTCGCGTTCTCCGGCATTTCGGACATCACCATCGGGCGCACGCTCTGCGTCGCCGACGAGATCCAGCCGCTGCCGTTCGTCAAGAT
>DBLB01000037.1:285-409 GCA_002298695.1 Clostridiales bacterium UBA735
GCCGCGAGGGCAAGTTCGTCACGTCGCGCAATCTGCGCGACCGGCTGAACCGCGAGCTGCTGAAGGACGTATCGCTGCACGTCACCGAGGTCGGCACCGATTCGTTCAACGTCGCGGGCCGCGG
>DBLB01000037.1:550-6564 GCA_002298695.1 Clostridiales bacterium UBA735
CTGCGAGCCGATCGAGCGCATGGTCGCCGATGTGCCGGAAAACTCCGTCGGCGCAGTCATCGATAAAATTTCGCAGCGCAAGGGCGAGCTCGTCACCATGACTCCGGTCGGCAGCCGCATGCGTCTGGAGTTCCTCGTGCCAACACGCGGCCTGTTCGGCTACCGCAACGAATTCCTGACGGATACCCGCGGCGAGGGCATCATGGCCTCCGTGCTGGACAGCTACGCACCCGTCAAGGGCGACATCGAGCGCCGCCTGACCGGTTCGCTCGTCGCGTTTGAGACCGGCGAAGCCTGCGCCTACGGCCTCGGCAACGTCCAGGACCGCGGCACGCTCTTCATCGGCCCGGGCGTGGACGTCTACGCCGGCATGGTCGTCGGCATCTGCAACCGCAACGAGGACATGTCCGTCAACGTCTGCAAGAAGAAGCAGCTGACGAACATGCGCGCCGCCGGCAGCGACGAGGCCATCCGCCTCGCGCCCCCGAAGATCCTCTCGCTGGAGCAGTGCCTGGAGTACCTCGCAGACGATGAGCTGCTCGAGGTCACGCCGAAGAATCTGCGCATCCGCAAGCGCATTCTCGACCATTCGGCCCGTATGCGCGCAGTGATGAAAAACAAATAAGCATCCGCATCAAAACACCCGCGCAGGGCTGCAATTGCAGCCCTGCGCGGGCGTCTGGCTTCTATGGTGTCTCTGCGCTCAGGGAAGAATGCGCGACGGCTTCTGATACCGCTCCTGCTCGGAGAAAATGCAGCCGCAGTATTTCTGGATGTAAAACCCCAGCTCCCGCGCGCGGGCCTGCCCGTCGCGGAACATCGGGCGAAAATCCTGATAGTAAAACTGCACGCCGTATTCCTCGCCCGCACGATATGCCACATCCCGCATCAGCTCATGCTGCTGATAGGGGCTGATGAACAGCGACGACGTAAACGCGTCGAAGCCGCCCTCCTTCGCCATCCGCGCCGCCTCATAGAGACGCATCTCATAACATTTCACACACCGCCCTGCAATATCGTCCGCCACCGCGCGGACAAACGGCCGCAGGCCGTAGTCGTCCCGCACGAGCAGCGGCAGGTCGATCACCTTCGCGTATTCCTGCAAACAATTGCGCCGGGCGCGGTATTCGGTAAACGGATGGATGTTTGGATTATACCAGTAGCCGGTCAGCTCGATCCCGTCGGCGCGCAGCGCGTCGATCGGCATATTCGCGCAGGGCGCGCAGCAGATGTGCATCAATAATTTCACACGATTTCACCTCACAGCCAGTATAGCACAAAATTTCGACCATCGCAAAAAGAAATCCGTCCTGCTGCGTGGACATTTTGCCGCCGGCATGCTATAATCCATTCTAATAGAACGCAGAAGCAGTGCTCATATAGAAAGGATGATTGTGATGGCAGTACCGACAGAAAGCTACGCAGGCAAAATTCAGCGGAAATTGCTGCGCAAAAAGCGCGTGATCGAGGCCGCCTCCGGCCGGGAAAAGGCCGATCTGGTGCTGAAAAACGCAACATATGTCAACGTATTTTCCAACGAACTGCGCACTTGTGACATCGCATGCGCCAACGGGCTGATCGTCGGCCTCGGACAATATGACGGCGAAGTCGAATACGACATGACCGGCAAGATCGTCTGCCCTGGCTTCATCGACGCGCACATCCATCTGGAATCCAGTCTGGTGTCGCCGCACGAGTTCGTCAAGGCAACGCTCATCCACGGCACGACCACCGTCATCACCGACCCGCATGAGATCACCAACGTCATGGGCACCGACGGCATCGACTATATGTTCCAGGCGACCGAGGGACTGCCGATCGACGTGCGCTTCATGCTGCCGTCCTGCGTCCCGGCCACGCCGATGGACGAGAGCGGCGCAAACCTCGACTACCGCGCCATCGACTCGTTCTATGACTATCCGCGCGTACAGGGCCTCGCCGAGATGATGAATGCCTACGGCGTCACGCACAACGACGCCGAGGTCGTCGCGAAGATCGTTGCCGCGCAGGCACATCATAAGAAGATCGACGGCCACGCGCCGGGCCTTTCCGGCAAGGATCTCGACACGTACATCGCCGCCGGCGTCTATTCCGACCACGAATGCTCCACGATGGAAGATGCGCTGGCCAAGCTGCGCCGCGGCCAGTTCATCATGATCCGCGAGGGCACGGCGGCGCGCAACCTCGAAGCGCTGGCTCCGCTGCTGACGCCGCAGTATGCCGAGCGCTGCATGTTCTGCACCGACGACAAGCACCCGAACGACCTGCTCGAGAAGGGCCACATCGACTACATCTGCCGCGAGGCCATCAACAAATACGGCGTCGACCCGATCATCGCCGTCAAGGCTGCGGGCCACCACGCGGCGCGCTATTTCCTGCTCAATAACCGCGGTGCCATTGCGCCCGGCTATCTGGCCGACTTCGCCATCATTGACAACTTCCGGAACTTCAACGTCCAGATGGTCTTCAAGAAGGGCAAGCTCTACTGGGACGGCACGACGCTGCGCGATTTCCCGGCCCCCGAGATCGAGAGCTACCTCGACGAGCGCGCGCACGATACCTTCCACGTCGGCACACTCGTTCCGGACGACTTCCGGGACACGCGCCCGCGCAGCGTGATCGGCATGATCCCCGGCGAGATCGTCACGACCGACAACGGCTATTCCGACCGGATCGACCTTGAAAAGGACATCCTGAAGATCGCCGTCATCGAGCGGCATAAGAACACGCACCACATCGGCCTCGGCTACATCCAGGGCTACGGCCTGAAATCCGGCGCGGTCGCAACCTCCATCTCGCACGATTCGCACAACATCATCGTCGTCGGCACGAACGAGGACGATATGGCCTTCACCGCCAATCAGATCGTGCAGCAGCATGGCGGCATCGTCGTGGTGGAAAATGGTGAGATCCGCGGAAATGTCGTGCTGGAGATCGCGGGCATCATGTCCGACTGCCCGCTGACTGAGATGAACGAAAAGCTCGAGGGTGCAAAGAAGGCGGCCTTCCGCCTCGGCGTCAAGCCGGGCATCGACCCGTTCATGACACTCAGCTTCATGGCCCTGCCGGTCATTCCGACGCTCCGTATCACGACGCGCGGCATCATCGACGTCGTCACCCAGCAGTATACCTGAACAGCGGCCCCCGGAGCGACTGATGCTCCGGGGGCCGTTTTATGCCCGCGATATCCAAATCCCCGCCGTCGGCATATACCGGCGGCAAGGCTGCATTTCCCTCTTATTCCATCTTGCACTCCACCGCGTGGTAAATGCTGTGGATAGCCTTCTGATAATCGCCTTCCTGGACGGCGATGATGATGTTCAGCTCGCTCGACCCCTGGTCGATCATGCGCACGTTGATGCCCGCATCTGCGATGGCGCGGAAGATCCGCGCCGCGGTGCCCTTCGAGTAGATCATGCCGTGGCCGACGACCGCGATCAGCGCCAGCCCATCCTCCACGCTTACCGTGTCCGGATGCAGCTCCTGCCGGATCTCATCCAGCACCTGCTCGCGGCAGGGCGCCAGCGCGTCCGTGCGCAGCACGATCGACACCGTGTCGATGCCCGACGGGCAATGTTCAAACGAAATGCCGTGCCGCGCCAGAATTCCCAGCAGATGCGCCACAAAACCGATCTCGCTGTTCATCATGGACTTTTCCACAAAAATGCTGGAAAACCCGCTGTGCCCCGCAATGCCGGTCACGCGCCGCTTTTTCAGCTCCGGCGGCAGCTGCGGCAGGATCATCGTGCCCGCATCCTCCGGTGCATTCGTGTTGCGGATATTGATCGGGATGCCTGCCTTGCGCACCGGGAAGACCGCATCCTCGTGCAGCACCGTCGCACCCATGTACGAAAGCTCGCGCAGCTCCTGATAGGTGATGTGCTCGATCCGGTGCGGGTTTTCGATGATGCGCGGGTCTGCGGCCAGCATACCGCTCACGTCCGTCCAGTTTTCATAGAGATCGGCGTTCACGGCCCGCGCCACGATGGAGCCCGTCACGTCCGAACCGCCGCGGGAGAACGTGTGGATCGTCCCGTCCGGCAGCGCCCCATAAAACCCCGGCACCACCGCATGTTCCATTCCGCGCAGCGCCTCGCCGAACGCCGCATTCGTCTGTTCCGCCGCAAACACGCCGTGCGCGTCGAACGACACATATTCCGCCGCGTCCACAAACGGGAAGCCCAGATAGGCCGCAATGATCTTGGAGTTCAGATATTCGCCGCGGCTTGCCATATAGTCCCGCTGCGGCTGCCCCTGCAAATGCGTGCGGATGACGGCGATCTCGCCGCCGAGGTCAAACGTCAGGCCCAGCCCTGCAAGGATCTCGGCAAACCGCGCCTCGATCGCAGAGAGGACCGGTTCAAATTCCTCGTGCGCAGCCGCCGCCTCATAACAGCGGTACAGCAGATCCGTCACCTTGATGTCATCCGAAGTTCGCTTCCCGGGCGCAGACGCGACGACGAATCGGCGCGCAGGGTCGCTGCGGACAATGGCCGCAGCCTTCTTGATCTGCTCCGCAGAGGCCAGCGACGTGCCTCCGAACTTGACGACAATGGTTTTCATACAGCTCCGTTCCTTTCTGCCGAACATTTTTCTATCATTTTAACACGCTTCCATAATCTTGTCGATTGGAGCATTCTACAGGATTTTTCTGCTCCCCTGCGCACCGTCTGTCGGATTCAGCAAAAACTCCGGCGTAAATGACGTCTCATCCACCAGCGCCGCATACCGCGCAAATCCGCACAGCAGAAACCGCTTGTCGTGGCAGTCCGCCCCCAGCATCAGCGGCACGCCCGCCTCCTGCATCGCGCGCAGCAAAAAATCATCCGGATACGGCGTTTTGCGGTATCCGCGCGCCATTGCGCCCGTATTGATCTCAAAAATGACCGGCGCACGCTTCAGCCGTTCCAGTGCGCCGAGCGCCGCGGCGCGGTAGCGCGGGTGCGTCCGATCAAAGAGCAGCCCGTCCTCATTGAACTTCTCGATCAGGTCGAAATGCGCGATCACGCGGCACCCCGTCTGCTCGTAGAGCGCCCCGACGCAGCGGTAATACTCCTCCGCCATCGCATACCAGTCCCCGCCGAACCAGTCCCGGACAATGCCCGCCAGCATCTCCGGCTTCCAGTCCAGGCAGCGGTATTCGCTCCCGTGCTTCAGATCGTGCACGCCGCCGATCACATAGTCATAGTCCTGCCGTCTCTCCGGCCCGTAAAAATCCCGCTCCACACCGCAGAGGATCCGGATTTCTCCGGCATACGCTTCCTTCAGCCGCCGCACCTCGGCGGCATACGCCCCCTCCGCCTCCGGCTTCATGGCCGCGTTGTCGTATTCCGCAACGCCGTGCCCGGAAAAGCCGAGCGCCGGACAACCGAGACGAACAGCCTCCTGCACCAGCGCCTCCGGCGTGTCCTTCCCGTCACAGAACGTGCTGTGTGTGTGATAGTTTGCAAATTTCATACGCCCCGCTCCTGTTTCCACTTTTCATCAACCGTTTTTCTCCCATCATACACCACCCGCACCGTTTCGTAAAGCATACGTTTTCACGTTCTTAACTTGCCAGAACAGGCTGTTTATGGTAAACTGATCATAAATATTATATAAATGAGGGATCCAATGCACAAACGAATTCTCACCGAAAAGCTCCGCGAGGCCGCGGCCTCCGTCCTGCCCGTGACGGCGATCGTGCTGGCCGTCTGCCTGCTGCTCGTCCCGGTGGACGCAGGGCTGATGCTGGCTTTTCTGATCGGTTCGCTGATGCTCATCGCCGGCATGGGCCTGTTCACGCTGGGCGCAGAGATGTCCATGTCGCGCATCGGCAACCTGATCGGCGCAAAGCTGACCAAAAGCCGCCGCCTCGGCGTCATTCTGCTCGTCAGCTTCCTGCTCGGCGCCGCCATCACCGTGGCCGAACCCGATTTGCAGGTCCTCGCCGCCAACGTGCCGCAGATCGACAAGACGGTCCTGATCCTCACGGTCTCCGTCGGCGTCGGCCTCTTCCTGATGCTCTGCATGGT
>DBLB01000035.1:0-175 GCA_002298695.1 Clostridiales bacterium UBA735
AAATTCAGATTTCTCCCGTATATAGCAAAATAAGTCCATTTTTATCGAAAAAATATACAGCTATCATATTTATAATGATATGTGTCATATATCTTTTAACATACATATTGTCTGCACTGCCTGCCGGCGAAGAAATTATGAAGAATTCCAAAAATGTCGAATTTCGTCTTGCAAA
>DBLB01000035.1:202-5957 GCA_002298695.1 Clostridiales bacterium UBA735
GGTAGAGTATTAGAGTTATATTATGTAAATCTGAGTCCTTCCGTTCCGGAGTGTTGATATGCTGTTTTCAAGTCTGTTTTTTCTCTATGTCTTCCTGCCGCTGTGCGTACTCGGTTATTTTCTCTGCAAAGACCTGCGCGCGAAAAATATCATTCTCCTGATCTCCAGCCTCATCTTCTATGCCTGGGGCGAGCCGGTCTATCTGCTGCTGATGGTGGCCGTCGCCGGAGCAAACTGGGCGTTCGGCCTGCTGCTCGGGCGGCGGCGGGAGCGGAAATTCCTGACGCTGGCCGTAATTTTCAACCTGCTCTGCCTCGGCATCTTCAAGTATACGGGCTTCGTGCTGGAAAATGTCTACGCGCTGCTGAAGCTGGACGCCGCTGCACCGCAGATCGCGCTGCCGATCGGCATCTCGTTCTACACGTTTCAGGCGCTTTCCTACACCATCGACGTCTACCGCGGGCAGGTCTGCACGCAGAAATCGTTTGCAAAGTTCCTGCTCTATGTCTCGCTCTTCCCGCAGCTCATCGCAGGCCCCATCGTGCGCTACGCCGATGTGGAAAAAGAGATCGATTCGCGGAAGTCCACGCCGAAGGGCTGCTTCTACGGCATGACGCGCTTCTGCATCGGCCTGGCAAAAAAAGTCCTGCTGGCTGACCGGGCAGGCGCCGTGGCCGATCAGCTGCTCGGCGGCACATTTGCTGCATCCACTACGCTCGGTGTCTGGTTCGGCGTTTTTATGTACATGTTCCAGATCTATTTCGATTTCTCCGGCTATTCCGACATGGCCATCGGCATGGGCCGCATCTTCGGCTTCCGCTACCCCGAAAACTTCCGTTATCCCTATATTTCCAAAACCATCACGGAATTCTGGCGGCGCTGGCACATCTCGCTGAGCACATTTTTCCGGGATTATGTCTACATTCCACTCGGCGGCAACCGCCATCTGGTCTACCGGAACATGGCCGTCGTGTGGCTGTTGACGGGTCTCTGGCACGGGGCAAGCTGGAACTTTGTGCTCTGGGGCGCCTATTTCTTTGTACTGCTGGCGCTGGAACGCCTGTTGGTAAAACCTCTGGCGCACATTCCAGCTGTCATCCGCCACATTCTGACGCTTTTCTGCATCGCCGTCAGCTGGAATATCTTCTATCAGACCGATCTTTCGCGCCTGCTGGACAGCTTCCGGGTGATGTTCGGCGCAGCCGGCGTCGGATTCAGCAGTGCACTGACCGGGATGACGCTGAAAAACCATCTGCCGCTGCTGCTGCTCTGCGTCGTAGGTTCCACGCCGCTGCCGCAGCTGCTCGGCAACGCGGCCGGCGCGCTCTGCCTGGAGCGGAATGGCCGCACCATCCGCGGCAAACTCTACGTGCTGCTCACGTTCCTGTTTGATCTGGTGCTGCTGGCGCTGGCGACGATATCGCTCGTCGGTTCAAGCTACAGCGCATTTCTCTATTTCCGTTTCTGAGGAGGGCCGGAGATGAAAAACTGGTATCGAATCCTGCTCATCCTGACGCTGGCGCTGCTGCTGACCGTCGGATCCTGCTCGCTGATTTTCTGGCAGCAGCCGTCCGGCATCACAGAAACGCCTGTTGAAAAGCCCGTTTTTTCCCTGAAAACGCTGTTTGACGGCACTTTTATCCCACAGTTTGAAGCCTATTATACCGCGACATTCCCGGGCCGGGAGGTCCTGATGAGCTGGAACCGGACGCTCAATCGCTTCTACTATTATTCCGGGACAGAGGACGAGAATGTTCTTGTTCTGGACGGCAACACCGGCGCAGAGCAGGGCGGCGAGTCACTCGGCAA
Organism: Clostridiales bacterium UBA735; assembly: GCA_002298695.1. Taxonomy (GTDB): domain Bacteria; phylum Bacillota; class Clostridia; order Oscillospirales; family Oscillospiraceae; genus CAG-170. The sequence goes on from DBLB01000035.1 coordinate 2,012, forward strand.
CGTGGAGGCCGCACTGAATGGAGCGTCAGTCTCTTCCCCGGATGCGGATGTTCCGGAGACGGACGACGCCTCTGTGCAGCCGATAGATAATCCAGATTCTTCCATTTCAACCGATGATGGACCGGGCAGTGAAGCGTCCGGCCAACCGTCATCAACCGTTGACGAACCGGAGCAGTCAAGCGAAGCAGACCCCGCGCTCGACGACCCGGACGAATCTGAAGCGAGCTACGCCGGCTCCGTCGTGGTCGTCGGCACACGCGCGATGGAGATCCCGACGGCGGACAGTGAGATCATCGCCTCCTATGCCAAGGCCGTGGATGATCTGGCCGCAGCGCTCGGCGACGGTGTGCGGACAATCAGCCTCCTGACGCCGAACGGCGGCGAGTTCTATTCGCCGGAAAGCCTGCACACGGGCCTGCACAGTCAGAAGGACATGATCGACCTCTGCTATGACGACATGGGTGCAGACATTGTGACTGTTGATGCCTACAGCAAGCTCCGTGCGCACACGGACGAGTACATCTACTTCCGCACCGATCACCACTGGACCCAGCTTGGTGCATACTATGCCTACACGGCTTTCTGCGAGGCCGTCGGGTTCGAGGCCGTGCCGCTGGAGGATTTTGAGACGGGGCGCTATGACAACTTTGTCGGCTCGATGTACACGTTTACCAAAGGCTATCCGCAGAGCGATGTGCTGAAGGCAAATCCGGACTACCTGGAGTATTACCTGCCCATCTATGAAACACATGCGAAATACTATTCCGACGCGACGCTGCAAGACGGCGTTCCGATCAGCGTCGTCTATACCAAGCTGAGTGAAGACGTCACGAACAAGTATCTCTGCTTCATCGGCGGCGACACGCCGGTCTGCGTCATTGAATCGGCCGCGGAGGGCGGAACCTGTCTGGTCCTCAAAGAGTCCTATGGCAATGCGCTGGTGCCGTTTTTGACCAGCCACTACAGCAAAATTATTGTCGTTGACCCGCGCGAATTCAACCGCGACGGCAAACCATCGCTCGATCTGACCGCATTTGCCGCGGAGCAGGGCGTGGACGATCTTCTGGTCGTCAACTACCCGTATATGATCAACAGCAAGAGCTATGTCCGATGGCTGGAACGTCTGGTTTCGGCGGACGGATCCTGACAGAAGTCCACACATCCAGAATGAGCTGAACCAAAAAAGTTAGTGCAGCACCGCACAATTCGGCAAGCAGATTCGGCGAGAGATTTTCGTCAAGCCAAGATTTGANNTTTGCCGTCGAGCAGCCGGCGCGTATGCCGTCCGCGGAGCGTCTCCACCAGGTCGTCGATGACCTCCTCCACCGGTTCGATGTGCCGCGCGACCTTCGCGTCGCGCGTGGCGAGCGCCTGTTCGGCATAGCCCATGATCTCGTGCAGCGCGTCCCGCAGCACGGCCAGCTCCTGCTGTGCCGCCGCAGAGAACTGTGCGCCGCGTTCATGCATCTCGTCCGCGCTCTCGGTCAGGTTGACCGCATAGTCGCCGATCCGCTCAAATTCGGAGAAGCACTCGATATAGTAGTTCAGCAGCACGCTGTTGTCATCGGCCTCCATGTGACCGGACAGGCGGACGAGGTAGTTGTTGACCGCATCGGCCAGCATGTCGATGGACTGTTCGTTTTCCTGAATGACCTCGATCCTCTCGCGGTCATAGGCCGTAAGGATCGCCATCGCCCCGTCCGCGCCGGTGCAGGCCAGCTTCGCCATCGTGCCGATGGCCTCCCCGGAGCTGGCCAGCGCCAGCTCGGGCGAAGAGAAGAACTTGTCGTCCAGCAGCTGCAATTCGTGCTGCACGCCCTGCGTGCGGTTCTGATCGCCCCGCACCAGCAAGCGGCTGAGCTTTTCAAACAGTCCGCAGATCGGCAGCAGCAGCACCGCACAGGCCAGATTGAACAGCGTATGCGTGTTGGCAATGCCGCCGGACGTGATCGGCGCAGACCAGAGGCTGTCCAGCGCGCCGAGCGCGTGCAGGATGTTGACCGCCGCAAAAACCAGCACAGCCTCGCTGAGGTTGAAGAGAATGTGTACCACGCCCGTGCGCCTGGCGTCGGCCTTCGCGCCGATGGAGCAGACAATGGCCGTTGTCACGCAGTCGCCGAGATAAATGCCGATGATGATCGGATAGGTCGCGCTGAACGTCAGCTGCCCCGTGACAGACAGCGCCTGCAAAATGCCGATGGTCGCCGACGAGCTCTGAATGGAGAACGCGACGCCCGCGCCGGCGAGGAAGCCGAGCAGCGGCTTGTCCGCCAGACTGACGAACAGGCTGGCAAACATTGGCGATTCCGAGAGCGGTGCGACTGCCGCCGTCATGTTCATCAGTCCCGTAAACAGAATGCCGAACCCCATGGCAATGGAGCCGATGGTGTCGGAATTGCGGAAATGGAACGCCATGATGAGCAGAATGCCCACAATGGCCGCCAGCGGTGCCAGCGTCGACGGCTTGAAGATGTTCAGAAACGAGCTGGCGTCCGCATTGAGGTCGAGCAGCCGGATGATCTGCCCCGTGACCGTCGTGCCGACGTTCGCACCGAGAATGATGCCGAGCGACTGGTGCAGCGTGATGATCCCCGCGCCGACCAGGCCGGACGTCAGGACGATCGTCGCCGTCGAACTCTGGATGACCGCCGTCACGCAGAGGCCCAGCAGAAAGCCGACGAGCGGATTGTTCGTCACCTTCTCCATGGCTTTTTTCAGCGCGCCGGACGAGCCGTGCTTCAGCCCGTCCCCCATCAGCCGCATGCCGTACAAAAACAGTGCCAGCCCGCCGAACAGCGCGATCACATTAAAAACATTCATGCTTCCCCCATCCCTCCGTGCGCCGGAGGTTCCATGCCGTAATACTGATTCTTGATTAAAACATTTAATCAAGAATCCCGTGTGCTGCGCACACTCGCATCGTGCGAACGCACGATGCGACGTCTCATGCAGAATCTGACGCGCCTTGGCGCTATAAAAAGCTTTTCAAGCTTTTTAACAGATTCCAGTATAAAATATCTCACTGATTTTATATTCTATCAAATCCCGGCGAATAATGGAAGAATAATTTTGCAGCAGCCCTCCCATACACCTCAAAATCTTCTCCCGCACCCCGTAGGGGCGGGCGCCCCTGCCCGCCCGGCAGCACGCACCGATCCATCCGTAACCCCGGGACAAATCCCTACCCGAAAATACAAAGCGGCGCGCAGAAACCTGCGCGCCGCTTGAAAAGTGATTTATCGGTTTTCGTAGCCGGGCTTTCCGAGCATCTGGAACATGTTGGTCTTGTACGCTTCGACGCCTGGCTGGTTGAACGGGTTGACGCCGCTCATATAGCCGGACACGCCGCAGGCAAACTCAAAGAAGTAGATCAGCGCACCGACCTCCTGCTCGCCGATTTTGTCGGCGCGGATCTCCGTCACGGGCACGCCGCCGTCGATATGTGCCTTCTTCGTGGCTTTCATGGCGGTCTCGTTGACATAGTCCATCGTCTTCCCCGCAAGGTAGTTCAGGCCGTCGAGGTTGGCCTCGTCGGACGGAATGACGACCGTCCGGCGCGCGTGGTCGAAGAAGACGACCGTCTCCTGCAAAATCCGCAGGCCCTGCTGCATATACTGGCCCATCGAATGCAGATCGGGCGTCAGATCGACGGAAGCCGGGAAAATACCGGTGCCGTCCTTGCCCTCAGACTCGCCGAACAACTGCTTCCACCACTCGGCAAAGAACCGGAACGCCGGCTCATAACCTGCGAGGATCTCGATCTGCTTGCCCGCGCCGAACAGTCCCTGCCGGCTCATGGCATACTGCACTGCCGCACTCTGCACGCCCTCGCGCAGGATCGTCTCCCGTTCGGCGGCTGCGCCGGCCATCAGCGCCTCGATGTCGATGCCGGCCACCGCGATCGGCAGCAGGCCGACCGCCGTCAGCACGCTGTAGCGTCCGCCGA
>DBLB01000197.1:0-9459 GCA_002298695.1 Clostridiales bacterium UBA735
TTGACTTGGGGAGCAGTTTATTGTTTTCTGAAATTTCTCACCCGGGAATTTTTATGATCTTAATTTACCATTTTGTTTAGATGCCTCCATTCGGAAAATATAAAAAGAAGGAGCCCTTGTTAGAGCTCATTCTTTTGGTCAAACATTCCACAGTCTAATAATGTCAATAATATTAAGATGTGTTTCGTAATTGATATGTTTGACGCCGTCAATAAGTTCGCCGATGGTTGCATGCCAACCTACAGCTTTGTAAATGCCGCATTCGGTACTATACTCGAACCCAGCATAACGCATAGCTACAGCAATTAGCAGAACCCCGACTACCATCCAGATAATGATAGCAATCATCGTCATCCAATTTACNNGCGGGTGCAATTATGATCATGCCAACATAATACATGATTTTCGTAACTGTAGTTTCAAATTTTACTACATCCGCCAAAGTATTACGAAGGTATAATACAATAATCCCGCCAATGGTCAAATATACAATAATTGCTGTTAACATAATATCAGCTCCTTTCATAGAATGAACTGTTTATTTCGCGCAGAAAAAGAAGGAGTCCTTGTTAGGACTCCTCGTCTTTTAATTTGATACCAATGCCTAAAACTTCATGCAACTCATCTTTATATACAAAACCATTTTTAACAATAAACTGAGGCAATCCAGCCTGAGCTAATCGTTTATTAAGATCTTCGATATAAGATGTGTCCATGTAATTGTTTTCGCTCACAATATCAACTCCCTTCATAAAAGTCGGTGTGATTTTCGCGTAAGAAAAAAAGAAGGAGCCCTTGTTAGGACTCCAACTCTTTGTGTATAGCGATATTATAGTCCAACATTTTGTAAAGCCAAAACATCATATGGTCCAAACAAGCTTTCCACTTCGCCGTATCCTTCATATTGGCTAACACCTTATCATGCTAATAGTCAAAATATGAACGAGCTTCGCTTTGTTTCATGGAATAGTAAATGGCTTTCATCGTTTTCATAAAATATCAACTCCCTTCATAAAGGGAAATGCATTTGATGCGCATCGTCATCATATATGATCTTCTTTCGAAGCTCAGACCATGTGATGTACCGCTCAGATTTGCATACAGGGCAGAGGAACCGACAAACCTTACCGCCGATGTCCGTCAGCTCATTGCTGTCCGCCTCCAATCTACTCTGGCAGTTCGGGCAGTTGAAGCGGTAGACCTTCTTTATAGCAACATCAATCACTTTCATCAGTGTCGCTCCTGATTCAGCAACCAGAAAAACTTACGATATGCTTCATAGTATTTTTCCTTCGTATAGCGGATGAACGCCGGATACTTGAGCAAGAGCTTTTCGTATGACAGGCTGTCGAGAATTCCACTGAGGACGTACTTCGGACAGCCGCATCCAAAGCTCGCACGATCGACCATGTCAATCCGATCGGAGTAATATGCTCGCAGCTCTGCGCCTGTCATTGTCGGATCTGCTGCGTCTTTCTTCACGCGAACACAATATGCCGGTGTATGGAGAAAATCGAGTCCTTTTCTCGCAGCCGCCCATGCCGGATACTGCATCACAAAATGCTTAAGATCGTAATACCGATGCTTCGGGATCCAATATGGATTCTTCTGAGAGATCTCCGGACGAATCTGTGTGCTCATACGCGCTCACCTCGCCAGATAAATCCCGTATGCTCCCAGAGCTTCTTCGGGGAAATATAAAAGTTGATGCGTCCCCGGCGAGAGTCCATTTCGTCCAGACTCGTGATCTCTTTCCCATTTCTGGTCGCTTTTCCAATCGGGAGCCACCCGGAAATAATGCCTGCCCGCACCCAGCAGGCATCTTTTCCATACACTTTTGCCGCTACACTTACAGGAACAGAACCCATAGGAAATATCATTTCTTCCATTTTTACGTTCTCCTATCTGATACGATTTCAGAAAAGCAATCACGCTCTTCTCAATCGAAAGCGTATCACTGGAAAACGTCACCTGCGTATCAGGTTTGACAAAAAACTGTGTATGAGTTGACAATTCCTACACAAATGACTACTATATCTCCGAAAGGAGGCAGAGTTGTGCTTATACAATGTCCAGAATGTGAATTGAATGTCAGCGATAAGGCGCTGGCCTGTCCGCATTGTGGTCGTCCGATGAGTAAAAATATAAAACCAACTTACTCGCGGACCAGACACAACAAAAGAAGAAGATTACCAAATGGGTTCGGTCAAATCAGTGAAATCAAAGGCCGTAACCTCCGTAAGCCATTCCGAGCAATGGTTGCCGTAGGAAAGGAGGACAATGGGCGTCCAATTTGCAAAATGCTGAAGCCAGAGGCATACTTCGAAACTTACAACGAAGCATATGCAGCGCTTGTAGCATATAACAAAAAACCGTACAGTCTGGATGCTGACATTACTGTCAAAGAACTGTACGAGCGCTGGACGAATGAGTATTTTAAGACACTAAAAAACAAATCAAGCTGTGGCGGTATTAAGGCGGCATGGGCATACTGCACCGTGGTTTATCCGATGAAGGTTTCTGAGCTTCGTGCATACCATATTAAAGGCTGTATTGAAGACGGCTTTGTGGTCGTTCGAGGAAAAGAAAAGCATACGACAGCAAATGTAAAATGCCGGATCAAATCCCTGTTCAATCTCATGCTTGATTATGCGCTCGAATATGAAATCGTCGATCGAAATTATGCCCGCACATTTGAACTCTCAGACGAACTCGTTGCTGAAGTAAAGAAGACCAAGAAAGAGCATATTCCATTTACCGACGCGGAGATGGAACTGCTTTGGACTCATCTCGGGAGCATCGAAGGGATTGACGTCCTACTGGTTCAATGTTATGCCGGTTGGCGACCGCAAGAGCTTGGCTTGATTCGACTTGAGAATGTGGACTTTGAAAAGGGGCTTATGGTCGGCGGTATGAAATCAGAAGCCGGAACAGAACGGATTGTTCCGATCCACCCGAGAGTAGAAGATCTTATCCGTCAGCGCTATCAGGAGGCAGAAAAGCTCAACAGCGAATATCTCTTTAATTACCTTGACCCAAAGAAACCTAACGACATCCGATTAACTTACTCTCGCTATACGAAGTGGTTTAATGCAATCGTAAAGCGACTCGATCTGAATCCAGATCACCGTCCTCACGATGGACGTAAACATTTCGTGACAAAAGCAAAAGAAGCCCAACTTGACGAGTATGCGATCAAGTATATTATCGGGCATTCTATTACTGATATTACTGAAAAAGTGTACACGCAAAGAAATACAGATTGGCTAAAAACCGAAATTAAAAAAATAAAATAGCTTGTAAATGTAGATTATTCATACATTATTCCTACATTTGATATAGAAACCCCTTGAGAATCAAGGGTCTCAGAAATTTACAGTGGAAAAACCTTGACGCCGGGTATATAATAGGAATGAAGGGAGGCTTGCATGATGCAGATCGAGCTATCGAAAAAGGAGTTTCGGCGTCTGCTGGATATGGTATACATCGGGAACTGGATCCTCAACTCCGCCCGCGGAGACGATCGCTTCGCCGATTATGACAATCTCGAATCCAAGCTTTTCGCCCTTTGCCGCCAGAACGGCATGGAGTCTCTCGTCGAGCGCTGGCAGGGCGAGGATGTGCCCTCGTGCGCGTTTTCCGACGGCGGCATCCACGAAGCAATCATGGACTATGAGGACACCGTGTTCTATGAAATTCTGGCTGAAGAGCTGGCCCGGCGCGACATGGACTATCAGCCCGTCTCCCGCGACAACTATGACGAGCTGGTCTCGCGCATGGACGATTACATCGCCGAGTTTGAGGCGCACGGCACCGACAATATCAGCATTCCCAGTATGGAAGAATGACCGGGCTCCAAAGCCGCCGGAGGTTTTCGGCGGCTTTTTCACAAGCTGCGCAGGCCGTCGGCAGCACTGCGCCGCAAAAGCGCCTCCGTTTTTTCCGGATCAGATTTTTAAACACTATATAAAAGGAGTATCGGACGATGAAAGTTTTACTGGTAAACGGCAGCCCGCATGTCCACGGCTGCACTGATCGTGCGCTGCGCGAGGTGGCGGATGCGCTGCGGCAGGACGGCATTGACGCAGAGATCTTCTGGATCGGCAACCAGCCCATCGGCGGCTGTATCGGCTGCGGCGCGTGCCGCAAGCTCGGCAAGTGCGCCTTTGACGGCATTGTGAACACCTTTGCCGAAAGGCTGGCGGATGCAGACGGTTTTGTGTTCGGCTCACCGGTCCACTATGCTGCGGCCTCGGGCAACATGACCGCATTCCTCGACCGGCTGTTCTATTCCGCCAGCGGCAAGCTGGCGCACAAACCCGCGGCAGTCGTTGTCTCGGCGCGCCGCAGCGGCACCACTGCCGCCTTCGAGCAGCTGCTCAAATACCCTGCCATCAACCAGATGCCCATCATCTCGTCCTGTTACTGGAACGCCGTCCATGGCCAGACCCCGGAGGAAGTGGAGGTAGACCGTGAGGGACTGCGTACCATGCGCGTCCTCGGCCACAACATGGCCTATCTCCTGCACTGTCTTTCCGCCGGCAAAGCGGCCGGCGTCCCGCTTCCGCCGGACGAACCGCCCGCACGCACCAACTTCATCCATTGAGCAAAAGCAGCCCTCTCTCAGAGAGGGCTGCTTTTTCTGTTCAGACGGAGAACAGCAGATCGTAATAGGTCGGCACGGGCCAGAAGTCGCTGGCAACGAGTGTCTCCATGTGGTCGATGATCTCGCGCACGCGCTGCATCCGGGCAAAAATCACGTCGCGGCAGTAGTGCAGCTGCTGCTCGGCGGTGTAGCTTGCAGGCATGGTATCAAGCGCAGTTTTCAGCTCCGCCGTGCGGTCGAGCAGCGTCGTGTTCAGCTGACTGACCGAGGCGGCCAGCGCCTTTTCCACGCGGCAGCTGTCGCCCGGAAGCGCCGCCTGCTTCTGCAAAATCGCAGTACAGAGGTGGCTGACGTAGGTCGTGCCCGCGCTCAGGAGCGTATGCTGGACAATATCGATCAGCGTTGCAGCCTCAATGCGGATGACCTTGCAGTAGTTTTCCATGTGGATCTCGTGCCGCGCGAACATCTCCTCGCGCGTCAGGATGCCGTGCCGTGTGAGCAGGTCGATATTCTTCTCCATCACGAACGCGGGCAGCGCGTCGGCAGACGACACAAGGTTGGCCAGGCTCCGGCGCTCCGCCTCCTCCACCCAGCTCTGGTCATAGCCGTTGCCGTTGAAGATGATGCGCTGATGCGCGCGCAGCGAATCCTGGATCAGCGTATGCAGCGCCGCATCGAAGTCCTCCGCACCCTCGAGCTCGTCGGCAAACCGCCGCAGGCTCTCGGCCATCAGCGCGTTCAGCGCGATGTTCGGCCCGGAGATGGACTGGCTGGAGCCGGGCATCCGGAACTCGAATTTATTGCCGGTGAACGCGACGGGCGACGTGCGGTTGCGGTCGGTCGTGTCCTGCGGGATGGCCGGCAGAACGTCGACGCCGATGCGCAGCTTGCCCTTTTTGCGGTCGGTATAGTCGGTCTCGTCGAGGATGGACTGGATGATGGCCTCCAGCTCGCTGCCGAGGAAGACGGAAATGATGGCAGGCGGGGCCTCCTGCGCACCAAGGCGGTGATCGTTGCCCGCAAAGGCGACCGTGGATCGCAGCAGCTCCTGATAGTTGTCGACACCCTCGAGGAAGGCCGTCAGGAACAGAAGGAACTGCGCCGACTGGCTTGGCGTCTTGCCGGGGGCAAAGAGATTCTTTCCGGTGTCGGTCGCGAGCGACCAGTTGTTGTGTTTGCCGGAGCCGTTCACACCCGCGAACGGCTTTTCATGCAGCAGGCAGACGAGGCCGTGCCGGTCTGCGACCTTTTTCATCATCTCCATCGTCAGCTGGTTCTGGTCGCAGGCAGTGTTGACGTCGGAATAGATCGGCGCCATCTCGTGCTGCGCCGGGGCGACCTCGTTGTGTTTCGTTTTGGACAGCACGCCGAGCTTCCAGAGCTCCTCGTCGAGGTCGCGCATGAACGCCGCGACGCGCGGACGGATCGAGCCGTAGTAGTGGTCGTCCAGCTCCTGTCCCTTCGGCGGCTTCGCGCCGAAGAGCGTCCGGCCGCAGAGCCGAAGGTCTTCGCGTTTGAGGTACATTTCCTTGTCGACCAGGAAATATTCCTGCTCCGGGCCGACCTGCGGCGTGACCTTCTTCGTCTCCGTGTCGCCGAACAGGCGCAGGATGCGCACGGCCTGCCGGCTGACGGCGCTGATGGAGCGGAGCAGCGGCGTCTTTTTGTCAAGCGCATCTCCGGAATAGGAGCAGAAGACCGTCGGGATATAGAGGCTGTCGTCCTTGATGAAGGCGTAGGCCGTGGGATCCCACGCGGTGTAGCCGCGCGCTTCGAATGTCGCGCGCAGGCCGCCGGACGGGAACGAAGACGCATCCGACTCGCCGCGTACCAGCTCCTTGCCCGAGAATTCCATACAGATCTTCCCGCCGCCGACCGGCGAGATGAAGCTGTCGTGCTTTTCAGCTGTAAATCCGGTCATCGGCTGGAACCAGTGCGTAAAGTGCGTCGCGCCGTGCTCCAGCGCCCAGACCTTCATGCCGTCGGCGATCGCATTCGCCACATCGAGCGTCAGCGGCCGGCCATTTTGCAGGCAGGAACGCCACGCCGCCATGGCCGCCTCGTCCACATACTGGCTCATGGCCTCCTCGTTGAATACATAGCTGCCGAACAAGTCGGGGATCCGATCTGCGTCCCGGTGCATAGCTGCTTCACCTGCTTTCGAAATTTGGTGTTATTATATTGCTTTTACGCACTAATAGCAAGAAGAAATGCGGGCGAACGAAATTTTTTGTCATCTCGCAATTTTCCCGGTTCCATTTTGCCGCCGTTTCTGGTAAAGTGATGATGCAAGCGTCAGCTGACGCAAAGGAGGTACTGTTTATGAAATGGATGATCGCATCCGACCTGCACGGGTCGGCGTATTACTGCAAGCTCTTGTTACAGCGCTGGGTGGAAGAACAGGCCGATACGCTCATTTTCCTCGGAGATATTCTCTATCACGGGCCGCGCAACGACCTGCCGCAGGGCTACGCGCCGAAGGAGGTCATCGCGATGCTCAACCCGCTCGCGGACAAGCTGCTCTGCGTCCGCGGCAACTGCGACTGCGAAGTCGACCAGATGGTGCTCCAGTTCCCGATCCTCGCGGACTATGCAATTCTCTCCGAGGGCGGGCGGCGCATCTACCTGACGCACGGCCACGTTATCAATAAAGAACACCCGCTCCCCTTCGCGCCGGGCGACATCCTGCTCCACGGACACACGCACGTGCCGGCATGCGAGGACTGCGGCAGCTTCCGCTATCTGAATCCCGGTTCGGTGTCCATCCCGAAAAACGGCTCCCGCCACAGCTATATGACGCTGGAGAACGGCGAATTCTGCTGGAAAGACGTCGAAACCGGCGAGATCTGGCAGCGCCGGCCGCTCTGACGCGGGCATCGGGCAGAAAGCTTTTTGACAAACCAGGGATAAAAGAGGGATAGAATGGATATTTCTGCGTTGGTGGAAAAGCTGATTCAGCTGTTTTTTGCGCTGGCAGTCGGATTTTCCGCCGCAAAATGCGGCGTTCTGAACCGCGAGTCCAACCAGTCGCTGACGCGGCTGATCGTCAACATCACAAACCCGCTTCAGATCCTGGCCTCCGTGATGACGGGGGAGCGGCTGCTGCGCAACGGGCAGGTGCTGACCTTGACAGCGGTCAACTTTGCGTGTTACGCGCTGCTCATCCTGTTGGGATCAGCCTTTGTCCGCCTGCTGCGCGTACCGGAGCGCGATGCGCGCGTCTACCGGCTGCTGCTGCTGTTTTCCAATGTCGGATTTCTCGGCTATCCTCTGGCCGAGGCGCTGCTCGGGCCGGATGCAAAATTCTGTATTACAATCTCCGTTCTCTGCTTCCATCTGGTCTGCTGGACCTACGGGGCGCATCTGATAGAGGATGACAAGCCATTCCGGTTTTCGTGGCGGATGCTGCTTCGGCCGTGCGTGTTCTGCTCGCTGCTTGCGTATGCCATCTATCTGTCCGGCCTGAGACTTCCGGCAGCGCTTGGAAAAATGGCAGACTCCGTCGGCTCGCTGACAGGCTGTCTGGCCATGATCGTCATCGGCGTCTCTCTGGCGCAGATTTCGCTGCGGAAGCTCTTCTGCAATCCGCGGCTGTATGTCCTGTGTCTGCTGAAGCTGGTCATAATGCCGCTGCTGTTCTGGGCGGTTCTGCGCAGCATCCTCCATCACCCGATGATGCTCACAGTCGGAACGCTGACGCTCTGCATGCCTGCGGCAACCACTGTCACGATGCTCTGCTATCAGTTCGGGCACGATGAGACGCTCGCATCCAGCGGCGTATTTCTCAGTACCCTGCTCAGTCTGGTCACCATTCCGCTGCTGATGGCGCTGCTGTTCCTGTGACGGCTGTCAGCCGACGCTGGTTTTGCCGCCGGTGATGGAATCGAACAGCGACCACATGGCGTCTACCGTACAATTCTCAAAGCGGTGCTGCGCGGCGAGCTCGTCGGTGTAGTCTTCCAGCAGCATGGGCCGGTAAAAATACCATTCACCCTGTCGAAGGATGACATTGACGGTCGGCTTCAGCTCGCAGTGCGTGATGCGGACGCCGTCCGTGTCCTTCTCGATCGTCACGTCGGCCATGCCGCCGAGCATATTGCGTACCTGATCCTGATGCGAGAGGAAGTTGCCGAGGGACCAGAAGACCGGCACGGTACGCCCGTCCTCGGCTGTGACCGCGGTGAGCGGCTGGACGAGGTGCGGGTGCCCGCCGATGATGAGGTCGGCCCCGTGGTCGGCCAGGAACTGCGCCCATGTGGTCTGCATCCGGTTCGGCTCGGTCTGCCCCTCCTCGCCCCAGTGGGCGAAGACAATGACAAAGTCTGCGGCGGCCTTTGCCGCGTCGAGATCGGCGGCGACTGCGTCATAGGTCGAGAACTGGTCGACCATCCACTTTTTCTCCGGCGCGGAATAGTTCAGGCCGTAGGTATAGTTCAGCATCGCGATCTTGATGTTGTTTTTCTCCACGATGCGGAGCGTCTCAGCGTCTTCTTCACTGTCATGGATGCCGAGAACGGTGACATCCGGGTGGTTTTCGCGCCAGAAGGAGCACGTGTCGAGGATGCCGGTGTCCAGCTTGTCATAGCAGTGGTTCGTTGCGCAGGTGACAACGTCAAAGCCCGTTTCAGCCAGCGCGTCGCCGACCTCCGTCGGGCTGCCGAAAGCCGGATAATTCGAGAGCATCGCACGATCTTTGACGAGGATCGTCTCCTGATTGATGCAGGCAATGTCATAGCTCTGGACGGTGGGCTGGATGTCGGCGTAGAACGGCGTGAAATCATAGCCGCCGTCCTCCGTCTCCGCCGACCAGTAGACCGTGTTGTGGATAAGGTTGTCGCCGAGGGCCATGAGCG
>DBLB01000197.1:9477-10332 GCA_002298695.1 Clostridiales bacterium UBA735
TAAGAGCGTCACGGTGTCCGGCTCCGCCGGGGCGGGAGGTTCTTCCTGTGCCGGGACCTGGGGAGCAGAAGGCTTCGTTGCGTCGTCCCGCTCCGCCGGTTTTTCCACAGCCGCCGGAGCGGCGGCTGTGGTCGGGCGGGTCCATTTCGCGTTTTCATAGCCGCGCCATACGGCAAGCCCGCCGAGCACGATGGCGGCGAGCAGCAGCACGATCAGGATCGCGCCCAGCGCAGCGGATGGTTTTTTCTGCGGACGGTCGGACATACGGCTGCCTCCTTTGAAATTTCTATCTATCGTTATCATACGGGAAATTCCACGGTTTTTCAACACCTGAACGCTTTTTTCAGAATTTCAAAATTTGCGTTCGGGATGGACGAAAAGCGTTCCGTATATCTTGACAGAGGATAACGCACACGTTATAATTCTTTCAGATAAAATGGATGTGTTTATCGCGTTTTCAAATAAATAATGGAGGAATTCCAATGAAAATGCGGATCGCATTGCTACTGGTCCTCGTGCTGACGCTCGCGCTGTTCGCGGGCTGCGCCGCCAAGGACACCACCACGACCGAACCCGAGACCACCACGGAACCGGAGACTACCACCGAACCCGAAACCACGGCCGAGCCCGAGACCCCGGAAGAGACTGCCGAGCCCGAAACTCCGGCTGAACCCGAAGCTGAGCCGGTCGAGCTGATCGTGTTCGCCGCCGCGTCCATGACCGAAACGCTCAACCAGATCGCCGAGCTGTACAAGGAAGTCGCCCCGAACGTGACTCTCGTCTACAACTTCGATTCCTCGGGTACGCTGAAGACCCAGATTGAAGAAGGCGCGGACTGCGACGTCTTCATCTCCG
>DBLB01000163.1:0-254 GCA_002298695.1 Clostridiales bacterium UBA735
TGATACAGATTGGTTTTTCCACTGTAATTTTTTGGCCCTGCTGTTTCTCAGCAGAGGCGTAAAAATCGCATATGGATTCAGGAGAGACGTCTCAAAGATGGTGCCTGTCGGCACGCCAAGGAAATCGCAAATTCTGTTGCAGACTGACATTATTTGTGCTATAATTTGATTGCCACACAATTTGTATATTCTGTCCTACAGGGAAGCATCTTAGTAAAAGGTGCTTTCCCTCGTTCTCATACCCTGTAGGATGG
>DBLB01000163.1:328-2228 GCA_002298695.1 Clostridiales bacterium UBA735
GGAGGCGCACTTTTTATTTTATTCAAACGACCTTTATAGAAATGAGAGGCGCATGTATGAAATACTGTATGAATTGCGGGAAGCAGCTGCCGGATGATGCAAAATTCTGTATAGATTGCGGAACACCAACCGAGGAAGCATCGTCCAAAAGACGAGTGGAACAGGCGGGAACGATCTATAAATGTCCGAATTGCGGAGAAGTGCTGGAATCGATGACGGCTATGTGTCCGGCTTGCGGGTATGAAATCCGAAATGTAAAAGCCTCAAACGCCTCGAAAGAATTTTCCGATAAACTGAGCGCTCTTACCTCTAATGACCAGAAAATTGCTCTTATTCAAAGTTTTCCAATTCCAAATACAAAAGAGGACGTGTACGACTTCCTCATCTTGACTGCTGGCAATCTGAACGGGCTGACTCAAGGGGCATCCATCCGGACGATGGACAAAGCAAAAGAACAAATAGATATTGCTGCAGCATGGTATGGAAAACTGCATCAGTGCTATCAAAAAGCCTCTCTGTTATTCAAAGATGATGCTGAATTTGAGCATATTCGTGATCTATGTGCCGAAGCAAATTCAAACTATAAAGCAGCAAGTTCCAGATGGAAGGCAGAACTCATAAAAGTTGACAAAAAAGAGGGAAAACGTCAACAGTGGCAAGAACATATTATTGCAAAGCAGCCCACAAGAGTAGTTTATCGCGAACAGTCGGTTATCGAAAGGCAAGTCTGGAAGAACAAATGGGTANNNNTTGTGTGTATTTCTCGGCTTTTTGGGTGCGCATAAGTTTTATGAAGGTAAAACCGGAGAAGGCTTTTTGTACTTATTCACATTAGGTCTATGCGGAATTGGATGGATTGCTGACGTATTCATCTTGCTGCTTAAACCGAATCCATATATGGTTGTTAAAAAGAAATAAGGAGACATTAACATGGGACTCTTTTCGAAACTGACATCTGGCGGGCTGATGAATGAGATCCGCTGTGACGAACCCTCGTATCTCATTTGGANNAGTGGCGTCCTGCTGGCGGAAACAGCAAACGAGAGAATGCCATCCGCTGGGGTTCTGCACTTCGGGTCAAAGATGGCGAGGTTGCGGTATTTGTCTACAAGCATGGCGACGGAACGCTTCAAGATTTCATCGAAGGTCCGTTCGACGGTATTGCTGATACGAAGAACCTTCCGATTCTGGCAGACCTGATTGGGCTCGCCTATGATGGCGGTACACCCTTTCAGGCGGAGATCTATTTCATCAATCTTGCCGGGATCATTCAGACACGCTTTGCCGTTCCATACTTTGAAGTTGCAGATCCGAGATTCCCGGATTTCAGTGTTCCTGTCGCAGTGCGCGGAACGATCGGGTTCAAGATCAAGGACTACCGGCAATTCATTAAGCTGCATCGGTTAGCAGAGTTCACACTGGAGGATTTCCAGAAGCAGATCCGTGATGCAGTCAGCCGCTACACAAAAGATATTGTTGCGAACCTCCCGACTGCTGAAAACATCCCTGTTGTGCAGTTGGATCGGAAAACCGGCTTGATCAGCGAGAAGCTGGAGGCTGTCGTCAGTGAACGGCTCAATGATAATTTCGGCGTTCTGGTGTCTGGTGTGGACGTTGGAGCGGTCGAAATTGACAAGGATAGTGACGGTTATCAGGAACTCGTAAAAGTTACTAAAAATGTCACTACAGCTCGTTTAGAGGCTGAGACGGAGGATTACAAGGAACGCCTTCGCATTGCACGGGAGGAAGGTCAGTATGCGCAGCGGAAACAGACAGAGAGCGCGCACTTCGCGGCATATCAAGTTGAAGCGCAACGTGATGTTGGCGTTGCCGGTGCAAATGCACTCGGTCAGATGGGAGCGAACGGCGGTGGAAATGCGGATGCCGGCGGTTTCAATCT
>DBLB01000163.1:2245-2786 GCA_002298695.1 Clostridiales bacterium UBA735
CGCTGCTATGATGGCTGGAATGACACTCGGCGGTGCGATCGGACAGAATCTTGCTGGTGCAATGAACGGCGTAAGCGGTGCTTCGGTTCCTCCACCCATTCCGGAATCGAAGTATTATGTGGCAGTCAATGGTCAACCGACAGGTCCTTATACCGTAGCTGCACTTCGTGAGATGATGCAGAACGGTCAGCTCACACGACTCAGTCTCGTATGGAAAGACGGCATGGCCGGATGGTCTGCGGTTGAAAATGTGGATGATCTGAAGCCGATTCTGGGCGCGGTCATTCCTCCGATTCCGACTGTGTAATACAGAAAAGATAGCTCTTGTGGGGTTCTCCGTGAACCTCACAGGGGCTTTTCTTCTCGCGTTTTTTAGAATCACAGTATTGTGGAAAATAATACTTGTGTTCTCCGGGGTTTTGACATACAATAAGATATGATATGCCCGCCCGGTCATAACATACCTGCGCGGGAGAAAAGAGGACCTGAGCTTGAAAAAACTGAGCGTTTGTGTACTGTTCGGCGGCGTTTCGCCGGAGCA
>DBLB01000163.1:2880-7847 GCA_002298695.1 Clostridiales bacterium UBA735
AAGGACGGCGACTGGATCCTGTTTGGCAGCGACGATTATTCAATGCTGCCCGCCGGCACGTGGCAGAACCATCCGGCCAACCGCCGCGCGGCGCTCTCGCCGGTGCATGGGCAGGGGCTGCTGAGCTTTGAAAACGACTGCGTCGTGCGCGAGCGCATCGATGTGGTGTTCCCGGTGCTGCACGGCGAAAACGGGGAAGACGGCTCCATGCAGGGTCTGCTTCAGATCGCGGGCATTCCCTATGTCGGTCCGCACGTGGCCGCCAGCGCCGCCTGCATGGATAAGACGATCACCAAACTCATTGCCGGTCATGCAGGCGTCCGCCAGGCGGACTGGATGCTGGTGACGGCCGATGAATTTGAGCACAGCAGGGCGCAGACGCTCGCTGCACTGGAGGCACATTTTTCCTATCCAGTGTTCGTCAAGCCGGCCGGGACGGGGTCGTCTGTCGGCGTGTCGAAGGCACGCAGCGGGGAAGAATTGGCGCATGCGCTGGAGGCGGCGCTGAAATATGACCGCAAGGTGCTCGTCGAGGAGTTCATCGACGGGCAGGAGGTCGAGGTCGCCGTGCTCGGCAACGATAATCCGTTTGCTTCTGTCTGCGGCGAGATCGATGCCGGTGCAGATTTCTATGACTACGAGGCAAAGTATATCTCCGACTGTGCGGATCTCTATATCCCGGCCCGCATCAGCGAGGAGGCGTCCGAACAGGTGCGCGAGACGGCGGTGCGCGTCTATCAGGCGATGGGCTGCCGCGGGCTTTCCCGTGTGGACTTCTTTGTGACCCGCGAGGGCCAGGAGGTCGTGTTCAACGAGATCAACACGATCCCCGGCTTCACCTCTATTTCCATGTATCCGAAGCTCTTCGAAGCCAGCGGCATTCCCTACGGCGAGCTGCTTGACAATCTGCTGGCGCTCGCGCTGGATGAATGATATGGTCAAACCAGTCGTTATTGCCATCACGGCGACGCAGCAGCTGACTGGAGAGCAGGCGGAGCAGCTCCAGCTGGTCACAGAGGGGTCCTACTGCTATGAGCCCGGCTACATCCGGTTTTCCTATGTGGAAACAGAGATGACCGGCCTTGAGGGCGTCGTGACCTCCTTCGTCGTGGAAGACGAAAGCCGCGTCACGCTCCGCCGCACTGGAAAGGTCAACGTCGAGATGGTGTTCGTTCCCGGCGAGCGGCATGAATCGCTCTACGACGCGGGCGTTGCGGCAATGCTCGTGGGTGTCGAGGCGAAGAACATCACCGTCCTGCTCAACGAGCACGGCGGCATCTTCGATTTCAGCTATGCCATCGACGTAGAGCGCTCCGCCTGCGGCGTCAATAGCTACCACGTCGAGATCCGCGAGGCGTAGCCGCACTTGACATCCCACAAAAATCCGCTATAATAAAAATACAAGAGGCGCTGCGACAAGCGGTTAGCCTAAGAAAGTATCAGAAAAGAAATCTGACCGCATCCTTTGGCTGGGGGGCGGTCATTTCTTTTTGCAGATCTGGACAACCAGATTGCAAATGCTCACGATCAGAATACAGATCTGAATCAGCTCAGCATAAGTAACCATGTGCATCACCTCCCTTGCTGGGAAGTGCTAACCGCCTGCCGTTGCGCAGCGCCTCAGGGTCCTGAGGACGAATTTTAGTATAGCATATCCGACAAAAACTGTCAAATCTCCGAAAATCGCAGCGTTTTTACCAGAAAACGCTGCGATTTTTTATCGTTTTAGAATGCGGCCCGGCCGCGCGCCGGTGCATATCCCGTGCTCGATGACCGGAACACCGGCGACGAACACCGTGTCCATGCCAGCGGCAAACTGTGCAGGCGCGGCGTAGGTGCCGCACTCCCGCAGGGCTTCCGGCCGGAAAATCAGCACGTCGGCGTCCAGTCCCGGGACGAGCTTGCCCTTCGTCCTGAGGCCAAGATGCGCAGCAGGAAGGCCGGTCATTTTGGCGACAGCCTGTTCGAGCGTCAGCACGCCGCGCTCCCGGACAAACTGCTCGATGACGCGGACGAACGTGCCATAGACGCGGGGGTGGCACAGGCCGGAATCCGGATAGGTGCTGTCAGAAATCACGCAGCTGAGCTCGTCGCGCAGGATGGCGTCGAGGTCATCCCGGGCGGCGATCTCGTCGATCATCGTAACGGCGCAGTGCTCCCGTGCCAGCAGATCGAAAACCGTGTCAAACGGATCCTTATGCTCCAGCTCAGCGATCTCCGCGATGGATTTTCCGAGATATGCCTGATCGGCCTCGCCGGCCAGCGCCGTGACGCGGATGTTCTCCCAGCCGACAAGCAGGGAGATATTTTCAAAGTCCGTCCCGGCCTCCATCCGCTCCCGCAGGTGGGCGCGGAACGCCGGATCCGCCAGATTCCGGCTGAGCGCATCCAGCCCGCCCGCCTGCGTCTCTGGCGGAAGAATGTGGATGAGCTGTGTGGAACCGGCGGTGTAAGGATATACATCGCAGGCGACGTCCATTCCCTCGTCGCGGGCCTGGTGCAGCATTTGCAGCATCTGCGGAACGGCGCTGCCCCAGTTGGGCTTGCCGATGGCTTTGAGATGACTGATTTCCAGCGGCGTGTGCAGTGCCCGCGCTACGGTGAGCATTTCTTCCAGTGCGGAGACAACGCCGCTGCCCTCCTGCCGCATATGGACCGTGATCGGCACGCCGCTGCCGCGCAGCGGCGAGAGCGCGCGGATGAGCTGCTCGGTCGTGTAGAAGCATTCCGGTGCATAGCCGAGGCCGAGTGAGACGCCGAGCGCGCCGTCCGCAAGCGCCGTTTCGAGACGGGCCTGCATTTCCTGTACCTGCGCGTCCGTCAGTTCCGGACAGAATCCGGCGGCAGAAGCACGCAGCGTACCGCCGCCGACCAGCTGGCCGACGTGGAGCGGCAGCGCAGGCAGCGCGGCGGCATAGTCCGCAAACGTCTCAAACATGTGTGGAAAGCTGCCGGTGACAGGCTGAAGATATGCGTGGATGGCCGCAGCGTTTTCGCCTGGACAGGGAAACGGAGACATGCCGCAGTTGCCGTTGACGATCGTGGTCAGCCCTTGCCGCAGTTCTGCCTCGCCGAAGCCGGGGCGGAAGAGCGCAGCGTCGGCATGCCGGTGGATGTCCAGAAAGCCGGGCGTGACCAGAAACCCGGCGGCGTCGACCGTGTGCGCCGCGCGCGCGCCCGTCAGGTTGCCGAGCGCAGCAATTTTGCCGTCCTGCAGGGCCAGATCGGCCCGGAACGCAGACCGGCCCGTCCCATCTGCCAGCATACCGCCGAGAATCAGAGTATCAAACAAAGCTGTCACCTCAAATCGGTGTCAAAATTGGGGTATTTCTACCTCATTCTACAACATTTCAGCAAAAAATGCAAGAGGTGAGACAAACGCCTGCACCGCCGCCTTGCAGAGAGCGGAAAATCGTGGTAGGATATCCCGGAACATCGGTTCTGCACAGCGTCGTGTTTCTGACATCGGGCCGCACGCAGAATCAGGAAATGCCGACCCGTTTTTGATAGACTGTACCCACAGAAAGGACGTGAGGCAATGAACTGGATCCAGGGCATCCAGCAGGCCATCGACTATGTGGAGGCCAACATCACCGAAGAACTCGATTTTGAGGAAGTCGCAAAACAGGCGTATTCGTCGCCGTTCCACTTTCAGCGCGTCTTTGGGATCCTCTGCGGCTTTTCCCTCGGCGATTATATCCGCATGCGCCGCCTGTCGCTTGCCGGCGAGGAGCTTTCCCGCGGGAACACAAAGATCATCGAGATCGCACTGAAATACGGCTATGACACGCCGGAGAGCTTTACCCGTGCCTTCACCCGGTTCCACGGCATCACGCCGAGCGAGGCAAAGCGCGGCGGCAAGGTCAGAGTGTTCACGCCCCTGTCTGTGAAATTGACCTTAACAGGAGGCAGAAAAATGGATTACAGAATTGAAAAACGGGATGCATTTCGGGTCGTGTGCAAGCGTAAACAGGTTGATAAACCGCAGTCCGGAACCGCCACGCGCGAGATTTCCGCTATGTGGCAGGAATTCGGCGCAGACGGCACGCTCGGCCGTCTGGCCGCCTGCATCCCGGCACATCCGGTGATGCGCGGACTGCTCGGCATCTGCTTCTCATCGGAGCTGGATGCAAAACGCTTTCCCTACGGTATCGGTGCAGAGTATGATGGCAGGACCGTTGACGACGACTTTGAGATCGTGGACATCCCGGCGAACACCTATGCTGTCTTTACCAGCCACGGCAGAATGCCGGATGCATTTGTCGAAACCTACCACCGCATCGTCACCGAATTTTTTCCGCAGAGCACGCAGTATGAATATGCGGAAAATGTGGAATTTGAGGTCTACTCCTCGGCAAATACCGATGACCCAAATTATCAGTGCGAGATCTGGATTGCCGTTCACGAGAAGACAGTGTAACCCCGGAAATACCGGACGGCTGTACGACAAAATAACATCGTAAAAATCGGGCCGCTGCAAATGCAGCGGCCCGAAATTGCGCTCAGATATGCCAGATGTCGTTTGCGTATTCGCGGATGGTGCGGTCGGAAGAGAACTTCCCGGCGGAGGCCACGTTCATCAGGCATTTGCGGCCGAACGCGATGCGGTCGCGATAGTCGTGATTGGCACGCAGGCGCGTGTCCTGATAGGACTGGAAGTCGTAGAGGCTGAAATAGTGGTCCGGGCGGTGCCAGCTCGCGCCGTCGAGCAGGGCGGTATAGAGCTCCTGCTGGCCGGCGTCGGTCGGGACGGTGCCGTTGACAAGCGTGTCGACTGCGCGGCGGAGGTTCGCGTTGGAGTTGTAGAGGTCGCGTGCATTGTAAGTGTCGCGGACGCGGTTGATCTCCTCAACGGTCGCGCCGAAGATATAGTTGTTCTCAAGACCCGCCTGCTGCACGATCTCAATGTTCGCACCGTCCATGGTGCCAAGCGTGACTGCGCCGTTGAGCATCAGCTTCATGTTGCC
>DBLB01000163.1:7937-8075 GCA_002298695.1 Clostridiales bacterium UBA735
AGGAGCAGTTGTAGTTCTGCACAAAAACGACCTTGATTTTGTCATGCACGGCAGGATCGCTGTTGATGAGGTCGGCGATGCGGTTGATATAGCAGATGATAGCCTTTGCGCGGACATAGCCGGGCGCGGCTTTCGCGC
>DBLB01000161.1:0-2800 GCA_002298695.1 Clostridiales bacterium UBA735
GCGGAGGAAGTGCAATGGCTCTGGTATCCGTACATCCCGTTGGGCAAGCTGACGATCATTCAAGGCGACCCCGGCGAGGGCAAAACGAGCTTCATTCTGGCGGTCATTGCAGCCCTGACGCGCGGCGATCCACTGCCGGAGTGCGAACGGGCAGCGGAACCGATGAATGTGATTTACCAGACTGCCGAAGATGGTCTGGCGGACACCATCAAGCCAAGGTTAGTGAGCGCAGGGGCAGACTGCACGCGCGTTCTGGTCATCGACGAGGGCAAGCGGGAGCTGACGCTTTGCGATGCAAGACTGGAAGAAGCGATCCGCAGAACAGGGGCAAAGCTGATCGTGCTTGACCCACTGCAGGCGTATCTCGGAAGCGATGTGGATATGCACCGCGCGAATGAGGTGCGTCCGGTACTCAAACGGCTTTCCCTGATGGCAGAACGTACGCAATGCGCCGTCATTCTGATTGGTCACATGAACAAAGCACAGGGGCTAAAGTCTGGCTATCGTGGCCTTGGTTCTATTGACTTTCGCGCTTCAGCCAGAAGCGTATTGATCGTCGGACGGCTGAAAAGCGGCGATACGCTTCGCATTGTCGCGCAGGACAAGAACAGCCTTGCGCCGGAAGGCGCAGCCATTGCATTTGAGCTTCATCCGGAGCATGGCTTTCAGTGGAAGGGCTTCTGCGATGCGACCGTTGACAACATTCTGAACGGAACCGGACAGGTGCAGACAAAAACTATGCAGATGGAGGACGAGCTGCGCAGGTTTCTGACGCAGCCTAGGCCAGCCGAAGAAGTCTTTGCGCTGGCAAGGCAGCTCGGTATTTCAGAACGAACGCTGAAAATCGCAAAACGAAATCTCGGCATTCTTTCGGAGCGCCGCGCCGATCAATGGTTCTGGCGTTTGCCGGAGCAAGAGGGTAAGGGGGTAACGCCTTGAGCGGTTTGCATCCTTGCACCCTTTCGCAGCAGGCACCGTTCGCCGCCGTGAGGCGCGTGTCGCCGCTGTGTGCGGTTTTCTGCCCCGCCTGCGAGTGTGTGTGCGGAAGCAGCGCAAAAGCCAATGTTGCGCCGGCGTGCGGGCAACGTGAAAAATGCAGGTGCAATACGGCAGCCCAGCACAGAAAAGTCCCGCCGCGGCGGGAAAAATCCTCCCGTTCGGGAGGAGCCAGCATCGCATTTGGCTAGTCGCCGGCCCACCGGCTCCCTGCCAAATGCCTCAAATCGGGCAGAAGCCCGTGCCCACTTTTATGAACGGAGGAAATATGCGAAAAAACAAGCAATTCAGCATCAGAATTTCAGAACAGGATTTAAACGCAATACGCCGAAAGGCAGCACAGGCACACATGACGCAAAGCGATTATGTGACCGCGTGTTGTCTCGGAAAACGGATTGTGATTCTGGACGGCATGAAAGAGGTCCTACGGCAGCAGAAGGCAATTGGCAACAACCTCAACCAGCTGGCGGTACTGGCGAACATGGGGAAAGTCCGGTTTGCCAATCTGGATGCCGCTGTGCAGGAGTTCGCAAAAATCAACATGACACTGAGAGCAATTCAGGAGGGAGGTGCAGCAAAATCGCAATCGTCCATTTCGTGAACTATAAAAAGGGGACGCAGACGCGCGGCTGCATGAAAAGCGTTATGCAGTATGTAGCACAGACAAGCAAAACACTCTGGGACGGTCAACAGCTCGTCAGCGGTATCGGCTGTCAACTGGAAACGGCATTCGATGAGTTCCTGAGTGCAAAGCTGTTACATCACAAAGACGGCGGCGTGATGTTCTACCACATGGTGCAAAGCTTTCCAAGGGGTGCGGACATCGACCCACGGACAGCACACGAAGCGGCACGCAGGCTTGCCGAATACTTCGAGGGCTGCGAGGTTCTGGTGTGTACGCACGTTGACCGCGAACACATCCACTCGCACTGCATCATCAACAGTGTGAACTTCGAGACGGGCAAAAAAGTACACATGGCAGACGAACAAATTCAGGAGCTGCGCGTCCGCAACGACCAAATCTGCGAGGAATTAGGATTGCCAAAATTTCAGAGAGATGAACAGCGGCAGTCGCGTGGAATCTCCAACGCAGAATACTACACGGCTGACAGGGGTGAGAGTTGGAAATTCGAACTCATGCGCGTGATTGATGAATGTATGCGCTGCGCAGGAAGCCGCGAAGAATTTCTGATCTTGCTCTGGTCTGAGGGTTACAACGCTACTTGGACGAGCAGTCGCAAAAATATCACTTACACCACACCGGACGGACGCAAATGTCGTGACAGTAAGCTGCACATAGAAAAATACCTAAAAGAAAACATGGAGGCGGAATTTGGATACAGAACAGAGAAAATCGCCGGAGGAACTTCAGGCGCTGCATCGGCGGTCGTTGAACGAGGCGCAGCAGTTGGAACCCAGCGTGATGGTGAGCGAGAAGAACTGGATCGCAATGCTCGAAATGCAGAACCGACTGTTTCGACAGCAGATGCAGCTGGATGCCGACCTGAAAACGCTTCTGACGAAGCAGGAAGCACAGAACGCTTTAACCGAGATGCAGACGTGCGCGGCAGAATTTGCGAAACAGGCTGGGAGTCTGAGCGCGAGGTATTCTTCCGTCTGCAAGGAGTTGACCGAGAGTACACAGAAAGCTGTGACTTCGGTTTCGGAGAACAGCAACCGGGAGATTTCCACGATGGCACAGGCGGCGAAGAAGAAAATCCGTCTCTGCGCATGGGTCTCGATTACAGCGGTGATCTTGTGCGCGGCGCTGTACGCCTTGGCCGTGCTGTGGAGCAGATGACGG
>DBLB01000161.1:2876-44501 GCA_002298695.1 Clostridiales bacterium UBA735
CGAGGACGATCATGAAGATTGGACAATGGAGCAAAAAATGTGAAAGGGGAATTCAATGGCAAGTATCAAGCAATTATCTGACCGGAAATACAAAATCACCATCAGTAACGGCTACCGCACTGACGGGCGGAAAATCTGCAAGGCAAAAACCATTCAGGTGCCGGACAGCGTGCCAAAGCGCGGCGTTGAACAGTACGTTTATCACGAAGCCGAGCGGCTGGAGCGTCTGTTCAAACAGGGCTATAGCGAGGACGGCGAAATGACATTTGAAGTCTACGCTCGCGGGTGGCTGGAGCGGCAGACAAAATATGCACCGGGTACGATTGCGTTTTATCGCCGTTCGCTCGAAACGGTCTTTCCGGAGATTGGTGCGATCAAGCTGAATCGCCTGCGCCCGATTGCGCTGGAAAACCTGCTGGCAAAGCTCCGCAAGCGCACCTATCGAGGCAAGCCAATCAAGGAAAAGACGGTACAGAAATATCTGACGGTTGTGTCCGCTGTTCTAAGCGATGCAAAACGCAACGAGATCATTGAAAAGAACCCTGCCCGCATGATTGAC
Organism: Clostridiales bacterium UBA735; assembly: GCA_002298695.1. Lineage (GTDB taxonomy): Bacteria > Bacillota > Clostridia > Oscillospirales > Oscillospiraceae > CAG-170. Next base: position 3,436 of record DBLB01000161.1, read on the forward strand.
CTGCCCGATGCCGAACGCAAGGCGCAGGAAATTCCGACGATGGAGGAAATGCAGAAATTTCTCTCCGCCCTCTGCTATGAAGAACCGGTCTTCCAGCTTTTCTACTTTCTAGCCATCAGCACAGGGATGCGGCGCGGAGAACTCTGCGCCCTGCGCTGGTCAGATGTAATCGTGACCGGCAGTTACGAGGGTTACATCATTGTCCAGCATTCCCGCAGCACAGTTTCCGGTGAGGGCGTACAGGAGGGCAAAACGAAAAATGGGAGAACCAGAACGGTTTCCATGAATGAAGAAATGTTCAGTCTGCTGCGCGGCTTCTGCTACCGCAAAATGAGACTCCGCGATGAGAAAGGTATCCCATTCCCGGAACATATTTTCACAAAAGACGACGGAACGCTCATTCACCCGGACACGTTCAGCAAGCACCTGAAATCTCTGTTCGCGGAAATCGGTCTGCCGAAAACCTATCACCTGCACACGCTCCGTCACTTTTTTGTTTCAACGCTTCTGCACGAGGGCGTGGACAAGAACACAGTCGCAGATCTTGCCGGTCACGGCGATACCTCGTTCTTAGAGCGAACCTATTGCCACCCTCAGATGCAGCTCAAGCAGGAGGCCGCGAAGCGGATGAGCAATAGCCTGTTTGCAACCCCCAATGCGGATTTGCTGGTTTCCTGATACGGAGTAGTGCTGTTGAACGCAGAAAAAATCTGTGATATAGTTGTTCAACAAATTGAAATTTATTGAACAAACAGTCCCTCGCCGTATTTGGTAATGAGGGACTGTTTGTATATATTATTTCTTCATCAACGGTGCGCCGGTGTGCCATGCCTGACCAACCTTTTCCCCAATGGCATAGTAGCCGCTGCGGAACTGGTCAAAGACGAAAGCATTCAGCTTTGCAGCATCGACCTTACCCTTTTCATCCAGCACGGACTCGTCCGCCAAAACTCCGACGATCTCACCGATGACATGATGGCCGTAAACCTCCATTTTGTCCTCAACGACCTTGCACTCCAGCGTCAGCGGGAACTCCTGCACGATGGGCGCGTCAACCTTTTCGCTTTTCACGGCAGTCAGGCCGCTGCGCTCGAACTTGTTCGGCATCTTATTGCCGCTGGCGATACCGAAGAAATCAGCGGCTTCGATATGGGAAATGTCCGCAATACTCAGAGTGAACGCACCGCGCTTTTTGATGTTCTCTGAGGTCTTGTGATCCTCGTCAATGTTCAGAGACACCATATTCTCCGCGCAGATTCCGCCCCACGCCATGTTCATCACGTCGACTATATCATCGTCGCCGTATGTGGCGATCATCAGCACCGGCATCGGGAACAAATAGGGGTGGACGCCTAATTCTTTTTTCATGGGTAATGACCTCCGTTTGCGTTTTGGATTGACATCGATCCGTCATCCTGCTATCATATTAGCATGCATCAGAAATAATACAAGTACTGTTAATAAAGACAGATACTATCAAAAAGGGAAGTGCAAATATGTCCTGCATGGAGAACTATATCAAAGACGCAAACTTTGCCGATACGGGATTCAGCTATACCATGTCGCTCATCAGCGGCAAGCATAAGATGGTCATTTTGTATTGCCTGACGGAGTTTGAGCCAGTGCGATTCAACGAAATGAAGCGCTATCTTGGCGCGATCACAGATAAGACGCTCAGCAGCAATCTCAAAGAACTGGAAGCTGACCGCCTGATTGTACGCAAAGAGTATCCGCAGATCCCGCCGAAGGTGGAGTATTCGCTGTCTGAACGTGGAAAGTCTCTGATGAAAGTTCTTGACCAGCTTTGCGTCTGGGGCGAGGAAAACAGGTTAGTAAATTGATAAACTCCAGTTTGCAGAGATACTCCTGATACCATTGTCACTTTCGTAGAATCTTCAAAACCCACTAGCTATTTCCGATTTTTCTGGTATTGTTGCTGTTACAAAATCTCAGCAGGACTGAGTAAAACAGGAGGAATCGCAAATGGCAAGTATCAGAAAACGCGGAAACAGTTATTTACTCGTCGTCTCGATGGGCTATACACCGGACGGGCGGCGGCGTAATCCACAGCAGAAGACGGTCAAGCCGCCCACGGGACTTACGCCGAAGCAAACGGAGAAATGGCTGCAGGAGCAGGCGATGCTGTTTGAACTGAGCTGCAAGAAGATGAACCCGGACATTGACCGGTCGATCACACTTGAAAAATACACAGAAATCTGGCTGCAAACTATCGCGCCTGACAAGCTGGCGAAGTCCACGCTCGTCAGGGAAAAGCAGGACATCGAACGCTTCAAGCCCTACCTTGGCAGCTACAAGCTCGTCGATCTGCGCCCCGAACACTTCCGTAGCCTGTATGCGAAATTGCGCAAACAAAAGAACAAGGCCAACGGAAAGCCGCTCTCTGAAGCGACGGTTGAAGGTGTCCACAGTTGTCTGTGCGGCATTCTCTCCGACGCGATGGAGGGCGGCTATATTGATCATAACCCGGCGTGGCGGACGTACAAGTACGCAGGACAGAAGAAAGAGAAAAAGATCGCAGACGACGAAACGGTGAAAAAGCTGATTCAGGCGCTGGAAAACGTGAGCATCCTGCATGAGACATATTTCAAATTGATTATCGCAACCGGAATGCGGCGCGGTGAGTGCTGCGCGCTCAAATGGGAGGACATCAACTACGCCGAGCGAAGCATCCACGTTTGCCGAAACGCCGTCAAAACGACTGGTGACGAGATCATCGTCAAAGCGCCGAAGACGAAAGCCGGAAACCGGTATGTGTACTTCTCCGCGGAGATGGAAAGTCTGCTGCGTGAATACGAAGCCTTCTGTGCAGCGGAAACGGAGCGTTACGACCGGCGAAAGCAGACCAAAGATGACTATGTGTTCCGCAGAAAAGGCATGAAGCTGCCGATGACGCCTTCGACCTTCACATGGCGCTTTAAGAAAATCCTCAAGGCGAACGATCTGCCCACAGACCTGAACGTCCACAGCCTGCGTCACACGGCAGCGACGCTGTTCATTGCCAGCGGCACGGATGTCGGTACAGTTGCAGGATTGCTTGGACACAGTCAACCGTCGACCACGCTGGATATTTACACGCACGCCTTCGACAAGAACAAAAAAACCGCAAGCCAGATCATGCAGAGCAGCTTGGAAATCTGAATTTTATCTGTCGCAAAGCGTTTCCAGCCGTTCCATCAGATGGGAAAGCGCAAACATTGCTGTCTCATAGTGCATGAAATCGAGGATATTCCGGTCAACCAGAATTTGCAGGCTGGCCGGAAATTCTTCGTCTGAGCGCCAGAATGCAACGGATACCGGCAGAAACGCGAACAAGTCCAGCTGATAAGCTGCATCGCCGCGCGCAAGGCGCGTTCCGCCTATTTTTTCGCAGGCTGCGGCAAGCGCGGCAGGATCTTTGTCAAAGCAGTCCGCCGCGTGCTGGAAGAAGCTGCGGTTCTGAGAGGAAAGCGAGCCGCCCTGTACGGACGCGCAGCTTTCGATGCTGACCATTTCGCCCGATGCGCGGCAGTTTTCCTTCGAGCAGCACAGAACATCATAGATGGTCATCGCCGCATTGTAATCCGCAGGATGAACGGTTTTGGAGTCCGTGTCTTCCCAGCTTACCGAGCCGGTATGCTGGTCGATCCGGTATTCGCGCCCGACAAAGTGGATATACAAAAAAGCTGCATCATGCCGGAGTGAGAACTTCCGGATCATCGCCTCCTGATCGTAGCGCAGAAACGCGCCAGCCATCTGGTCGCGCATGGTTTCGTAGTTGTTGAACGGCGTCGGCATAAAAACCTCCATAGTAAGAAAAGAGCATCAAAAATTCAACCCGCAATCCAGCGAAGCGATTGCGGGTTGAGACGAAGAAAGACCTTTGCTGTCGAGATGAACACACTTGTGTGGTCATCTGACATCCAAAGGTCATTTCTGAGTGGTACGCCCGACAGGATTCGAACCTGCGACCTTGTGAGTCGGAGTCACACGCGCTATCCAGCTGCGCCACGGGCGCGTATTGAGTTGTGGTAGTCAAAAAATAGTGGTCAAACAGTAGTCAACGACGAAGAAAAAATCACGCTCGATTGCCCGGAACGCCAGTAGTTTCAAGGCTTTCTGGCTTCTCTCTCCGAATCGGTTCGGAAACGTCGGAGTCTGTCACTCTATCCAGCTGAGCTACGGGCGCATATGAAACGGCTTGAAGCGAAATTATTATAGCAAATCTGCCGCGGAAAGTAAAGTGGAAAAGAAAAGATTCTTTCGGAAAACACAAAGGCGGCGTCCGTCCCGTACTTTCCGCTTGCAATCCACCCGGCATTGCGATATACTTTTATTGATTGCTTCCGATTTTTTGAAGAAAACCGAGGATAGCCGCCTATGAACGACCAGAAGAAAACCGGCCTCGTCACCATTCACGATGTCGCGGCCCGTGCCGACGTGTCCATCACGACGGTCTCGCGCGTGATGAACAAGAGCGACAAGGTCTCGGCGGCGACGAGCGCACGGGTCCTGCGCGCCATTGAAGAACTGGGCTACGTTCCGAACGAGATGGCCCGTGGCCTGGCGACCAGCCGGAACAACATGATCGGCATGCTGATCCCGGACATTTTCAACGGCTATTACGCAGAGCTGACGACCTATATCGAGCCGTATCTCAGCCAGCGCGGCTATTCCCTGCAAATGTGCATCACACATGCCGAGCCGCGTCTGGTCGAATATTACATCGACGATCTGTTCAGCCGCCGCGCTGCCGGCGTCATCATTGTCAGTCTGTCCGCGTTGTCCGACGCATTGATGCAAAAAATCCGCCGGAACGTTCTGGCTGTCAGCATCGAGAGCCGAATCGACGGCGTAGACCGCATCAGTGTCGACGGTGAAACGGGCATGTATCTGGCCGTGGAAAATCTCATCCGGAAGGGGCATACCCGCATCGGCTATGTCGGCTATGACTTTCAGATGGAGCGGCTGGGCGAACGGCTGGAGAGCTACTGCCGCGCGCTGCGTGCACACGGCCTGCCGGTGGACCCGCGGTACATCATCGACGAGGGAAATGCGGTCGACCCCGGATATGGCGCCGTGCAGAAGCTGCTGGAGCTGGACGAGCGGCCGACCGCGATCCAGTGCATGAACGAATACTGCGCCCAGGGCGCCTATCTGGCCCTGATGGAGCGCGGCCTGCGCATTCCGGAGGACATGTCCGTCTCGGCCTTCGACGGCCAGCGCAGCGCGCGCGTGCTCCGGCCCCGCCTGACCACAATTGCTACGCCAATCCGGCAGCTGGCCGAATCGGCGGCCGATCTGCTGCTCGACCGGATCCAGGGCGTCTCCGGCCCGTCGTGCCAGGACATCGTGCTGCCGGTCTCCTTCCGGGACGGCGATTCTGTCCGCAGTCTCTGCCGGGATGCGGCATCCTGCGCAGACGCGGGAAAAGGTACTTGACATTCCCTTTTTTCGCCGCTATACTGAAATCAGAATTGATGTTCACGTTTGATTTCCCATAGTGATTTCCATACGGCAAATTCACTATGGGTTTTATCATATCAAAAAATGAAAGCGCTTTCACGCTAAGAAACGAAAGAAAATCAGAACATTCAAAACGAAAAATGGAGGGCTGTGCATGCAAGCGATCGTTGTGGAGCGGAAAGGACAGGGGCACGTCTGCCGGGTGGAGATCCCCTCGCCGGGTCCCGGCGAGGTGCTCGTGCAGGTGAAGGCCGCCGGGCTGTGCGGTTCAGACCTGCATATTTACCACGGCACCTATCCCGCCGTCTATCCCCTGATCCAGGGACATGAATTTTCCGGCGTCATTACGGCGGTCGGCGCAGGCGTGCAGGACTGGTCCGTTGGCCAGCGCGTCACGGCCGACCCGAACATCTTCTGCCATCATTGCTACTACTGCAAGCGCTCGCAGGAGAACATGTGCGAGAACGCCGAGGCCATCGGCGTGACACGCAACGGCGCATTTGCCGAGTATGTTCTGGTTCCCGAGACGCAGCTGTACGAGCTGCCCGATTCCGTCAGCTTTGCCGACGGCGCACTGGTCGAACCGCTTGCCTGCGTGCTCTACGGTGTGCAGCGGCTGAACATGGAATACGGCGGCAGTGCCGTCATTTTCGGCGCCGGCCCCATGGGCCTGCTCCTGCTCAAGGCGCTGCGCATCGGCGGAACCAGCCGGATCGCCGTCGTCGATCTCGACGCCGCCCGCCTGAGGCTCGCGGAAGACATGGGCGCGAGCGAGACGTTCTCCTCCGTCGACGAGGCGTGCGCCGCCCATCCGCGCGGCTTTGACGCCGTGGTGGACGCCACGGGCAGCCCCGCCGTCATCGGCAGCATGTTCCGCGCTGCGGCGCGGCGGGCGAAGATCCTCCAATTCGGCTGCGCCAATACCGACGCGACCGTCACCATCCACCCCTATCAGATCTACGACAACGACTGGCAGTATCTCGGCACGAAGACTGCGGTCAATACCTATTCCAAGGCGATCGACATGATCGCCGGCGGCCGGATCGACCTGCATGATATGGTCAGCGAGGAGGTCGGCTTTGAAACCATGGCGGCCTACCTTGCGAACGGAAAACCTGCCGGTTCGCTGAAGATCCTCCTCCGGCCGTGAGCGAACACCGGAGGTGCCAAATGGAACAGAATCCTGCTGTTCTTTCGCTCGATCTCGGCACACAGGGGACAAAGGCGGCCCTTGTGCGGCTGGACGGTTCGCTGATCGACAGCGCTTTTTCCCGGAATCGCTTTTATGACGAACCCGGCGGCGCGATCCTGCTGGACGCAGACGCGCTGCTGGACGGCGTCGCCGACGCGACTGCCGCCCTGCTGGCCCGGAATCCCGATGCCGAAATTCTCGGCGTCGGCACGGTCGGCATGATGGCGGGCATCGTGGGCATCGACAAGGACTGGACGCCCGTCACGCACTATGATTCCGGCCTGGACAAGCGCTGTGAAACGGCCGTCGCCCGCATGCAGGCCATCGGCAACGATGAAACGGTCGCCATCTGCGGCAGCCCGATCATCGTGGCGCAGGGCGCAAAGCTCTTCTGGTGGATGACCGAGCAGCCGGAAGCATTTGCCCGTACCGCAAAATTTGTGCCCGCCTCCACGTTCGTCTGCGGCGCGATGGCCGGCCTCCGCGCGGACGAAGCGTATCTCGACGTGACCCACATCCATCTCACCTGCCTGGCCGATACGGCGCGCGGCGTCTGGTCGGAGCAGCTTCTCCGGCTGTTCGGCTTCCCGCGCGAAAAGCTGCCGGAGATCATATCGCCCTGCCAGATCATCGGCCGTGTGACGCCCGCCTGGAGCGCGCGCACCGGCCTGCGCGCCGGAACGCCGATCATCGCGGGCTGCGGCGATACCGCAGCCTCGGCCCTCGGCGCGGGCCTCGTGCGCGACGGCACGATCCTCGACGTCGCCGGGACGGCCTCCTGCCTGCTCGCCTGCACCTCGGAATACCGCCCGGACGTGGAGCGGAAGATCCTGATCCAGCAGCGCTCCGTCATCCCCGGCCTCTGGAATCCGTTCGGCTTCGTCCTCGGCGGGCAGACGCTCAGCTGGTACCTGCAGCAGGTCCGGCCCGAGGGCGGCTTCGCGGCCCTCGCGGCAAAGGCCCGCTCCGTCGCGACGGACGGACTGTATTTCGTCCCGTTTTTTGCCGGGCGCGTCTGCCCGAGCGACGCGCGCTTTTCCGGCAGCTGGCTGGGCCTGAAATTCTACCACGCGCCGGAGCATCTGTTCAGATCCATCATGGAATCCGTCGCCTACGAATACCGCTTCTATCTCGAGCGCCTCTGCGCGCTCTATCCCGGCTTCCGCGTCCGGCAGATCCTGACCAGCGCGGGCGGCTCCCGCTCGCCGGAGTTCAACCAGATCAAGGCCGACGTCCTCGCCGCGCCCGTCACGCCCATTTTGCAGACGGACAGCACGCACGTCGCCGCGGCCCTGATGACCGGCCACGCCCTCGGCGCCTACGGCGATCTGGCCGCCGCCGCAGAGCGTCTGACCCGCGCCAGCTGCGCCGCTCCCATCCTGCCGGACCCGGCCGCAGCAGCCGCCTACCGCCCCCGGTACGACAACTATCAGAACATCATCGCCCTTCTCGAACAGTTCCACATCTGAAAGGAGAGACCTGCATGACCTCGAAAGAGCGCGTCCTGCGCGCCATCAACCACGAAGAAACCGACCGCATCCCGCTCGACCTCGGCGGAATGGCCTGCTCGCTGTTCGACCAGGCATATCTCCGCCTGCGGGACGCCCTGGGCATCACGGGCGACATCGCGCCGTTCCGGCGCGGCAGCAACACCAGCTATTATGACGAGCGCGTGCTCGACGCGCTGGACATCGACGTGCGCCGCGTCTTCGCCAAGGTCAGCGACCGCTATCCCATCGTCCACGAGGACGGCACCTTCAGCAGCGAATGGGGCATCCTCCAGCGCCGCGGCCAATTTGGCGTCGAATTCGTGCGCCATCCCCTTCAGGACCTGGAAGACCCGGAGGAGCTGGAGACATACCCGTGGCCGAAGGCAAAGGACTGCCTGGTGCTGGACGGCATGCGCGAGCGCGCCAAGCGCCTGCACGACGAGGGCAAATACGCCATTTCCCTCCGCGCGCCGATGAACGGCATTTTTGAAATTTCCTGCTGGCTGCGCGGCATGCAGAACTTTATGGTGGACATGCTCAGCGAGGAAACCCTTGCCCACGCGCTCGCCGAAAAGGTGCTCGACGTCCAGCTGGACTGGTACGGCGCGCTGCTCGACGAGGTCGGCCCGTATGTCGACATCGTCGAGACCGGAGACGACTACGGCACGCAGAATTCCCTGATGGCCTCGGCAGACTGCCTCGAAGAGTTCATCCTCTCCCGCCGCAAGCGCCTGAACGACATGATCCGTCAAAAAGCACCGCAGGCGAAGATCTTCCTGCACTGCTGCGGCTCCATCCAGCGCATCATCCCGAATCTCTGCGCCTGCGGTGTGGACATCCTCAACCCCGTGCAGACGCTGGCCGCCGATATGGACCCCTACATGCTGAAGGAGAAATACGGCGCGTCCATCTGCTTCCACGGCGGCGTGGACACGCAGCACGCCATGCGCGGCACCCGCGAAGACGTCGACCGCGAGGTGCGGAAGATGGTCGACGCGCTCTATCACCAGGGCGGCTATATCCTCAGCAGCTGCAATCACATCCAGAACGACATCCCCGCAGAAAACATTCTTCAGATGTTCGAAAGCGCGAAAAAATACAGCGCGCGATAAGGAGCGGCCATGATCACGACAGTCACCCTCAATCCCGCGATCGACTGCATCCTGCAAGCCGACCATTTCCGGATCGGCGCGCTCAACCGCCCGTCGTCCGAACAGCTCTGGCCGGGCGGCAAGGGCATCAACGTGTCCCTTGCGCTGCACCGCCTCGGCGAACAGACCCTCGCGGCGGGCTTCTCCGCCGGCGCGTCCGGACTCGCGCTGGAAGCGCTGCTGGACGAAGCCGGTCTCCCGCACCGCTTCACCCGCCTGCATCAGGGCTGTACGCGGATCAATTTCAAGATCAGCGCGGACGGGACCGAGACGGAGTGCAACGGCCCCGGCCCCGCGTTTGACGACGACGACCTCGCCCGCCTCGCGCAGTCTCTGCCGGCAGGCGGTGCTGCGGACTGGCTTGTCCTGTCCGGAAACGTCCCGGCGGCCTCCCGCGGCGCCTATGCGCGCCTGCTGCGCCGGTGCGGCGACCGGAACATGCAGCTCGTGGTCGATACGACCGGCGACGAGCTGCGCGCCGCACTCCCGTTCCGCCCGTTCCTGGTCAAGCCGAACCTTGCGGAGCTCGCCGAGTTCTGCGACACGGAGATCCGGAGCGCCGCCGCCCTGCTCGCGTGCGCGCGCAGCCTGCAAAGCGCCGGCGCGCGCAATGTGCTCGTTTCGCTCGGCAGCCGCGGCGCGTGCCTGATCCCGGAATCCGGCCAGCCCCTCTATGCGCGGGCGGTGCAGGGCGCGGTTGTCAGCACGATCGGCGCGGGCGACTCTGCGGTCGCGGGCTTCCTGAGCGGCTGGCTCCGCGAGAGCAGCGCTTCGGCCGCGCTGAAGGCCGCCGTCTCCGCCGGCTGTGCCACCGCCTTCTGCAGCGGCATCGCCGACGGCCCTGCGCTGCATGCCTTCCGCGATCAGATCGAACCCGTACCCTTTACAGAGAAAGGATGACGCGCGCTTTGAACGTACTTGCGATCGACTTCGGCGGCAGCGAGATCAAGCTCGGCCTGTTCGCGGACGAGCAGCTCCTGCAGACGGCCTCCCTGCCCGCGCATTCCGAACAGGGCCTGCGCCCGCGCCTTGTGGATACCGAGGCGCTGGCGCACGAACTGCTGCGTCAGGCCCCCGGCGGCTGCGCCAACGCGGTCGGCGTCTCCATGCCGGGCATTGTCGACTCCGCCCGGCGGCAGGTCACGGGTTTGTACGGCAAATACGAGGACAGCATGCAGATGGATCTGCCCGCCTGGTGCCGCGCGGCCTTCGGCGCGCCGATGGTGCTCGGGATGGACTCCAAGCTCGCCCTGCTCGGCGAGCTGCACTACGGCTGCGCGCGCGGCTATCGGGATGCGGTCATGCTGATCTTCGGCACCGGCGTCGGCACGGCGGTGGCCTACGGCGGCGAGGTGCTTGAAAGCCGGAACCATACGGCCGGGGCGCTCTGCTCCCACATGGTCGTGGAGCTGAACGGCGAAAAATGCACCTGCCCGGGCCGCGGCTGCCTGGAGGCGACAGCCTCCGGCTGGGCGCTGCCGCGCTTTCTGCGGGCGCACCCCCTCTTCCCGGAAAGCCTGCTGGCGCAGGAACCAGTGCTGACGTTCCGCGCGCTGGAGCGCGGCTACCTCCGCGGCGACGAGCTGGCCGAACTGGCCGTTGCGCGCTGCGCCGCGGCCTGGCGTGCCGGCATCCTCAGCATGGTACACGCCTTTGATCCGGAGGCCGTGATCCTGAGCGGCGGCATCATGCGCTTCGATGCGCTCTACCGCCGCACAACGGACGGCATCGAATCGGAGATCTGGGACTGCTGCCGCCCGGTGGCCATTCTGCGCGCCGCGCACCCGGAGCTGAGCGTCCTCTATGGCCTGCTCCACGAAGCACGCAGGTCGCTCTACACAGACTAGACAACTGGACTGCGCAACGATCTGAATTTTTCGTCAGAATATACAAAAACAGCCATGAAAGTCTGGTGCCTCTGCCTCTTGCCGAATGCGGAAAAAGTTGCTACACTAAGAACATCAATTAGCACAGTTAATTGATTCACTGTTGACAGTGATAGAATGTTCCGCGCTGGGAGGATGGCTTTGAAGACGAAGGGAAAGAACAACGATTATATCCAGAAGTCCAACCGGAGCCTGATTCTGCGCCTGCTGTCCAAGCAGCCGGTGTGTTCCAGGAGCGAGCTGGCCCGGAAGACCGGGCTGACGCAGGCATCCATCACAAAGATCATCTCCAAAATGATCGACACGGGCATTGTTTCGGAGACCGGCCTGATCGAGGGCACCAACGGCCACCGGTCGATCGGCATCACGCTGAATGCAGACCGTTACTGCGTCATGGGCATCAAGATCGCCCGCGGATCCTTCGATATTGCCGTGTTCAACTTCCGCGGCGAACAGATCGAGCAGCGGCATACGCCGCTCTCCCTGTCCGGGGGCGCGCGGGCCGCGATGGACGAGATCCTCTGCGCGGCGAAGCAGATGCTGTGCCCGCGGAAAAACCTGCTGGCCATCGGTGTGGCCGTTCCGGGCCCGTATCTGAGCAAGCTTGGACGATTCGCGGTAATTTCAGAATCCTCCGGCTGGGAGAACATCAACATTGTAGAAGAATTTGCACAAAATTTCGACATTCCGGTCTGCATTGAGCACGACGCAAACGCGGGCGCGCTGGCGCTGTGGCGCCGGCGGGCGGATACCGAGCAGGGCGTGCTGGTCAATTTCCTGGCCGGCGAGGGCGTCGGCGCCGGCATCGTCGTCGACGGCAGGATCCTGCGCGGCAGCAACGGAATCGCCGGAGAAGTCGGCCTCATGAGCGTCAATGTCCACGGCCCGCGCTGCGTCTGCGGCAACTACGGCTGCCTCGAGGGCTACGCCTCGTCGCTGCACCTTGAAAAGCAGGTGCAGTCCCTGCTGCCGCAGCATCCGGAGAGCCTGCTGCATCGCGAGCCGGCCGTCACGGCCGATGCGATCTTCCGCTGCATGGCCCGCGGCGACGAATTCTGCCGCGAGCAGGTGGAGGCCGTCGGCACCAACATCGGCTACGGCATCGCCAACATCGTGTATCTGTACGATCCGGACGAGATCGTCCTGACTGACGTCATGCGCGGCGGCGGCACAGTACTGCTGGACGCCATCCGCACGACGGTGCAGCAGCGCGTTCTGCCGGTCATCTATGCCGGCCTGACGATCCGGTTGGACGACGGACGCATCGACCCCATTCTGGAGGGCGCGGCGGCGCTGGCGCTGGAACGCGTGCTGGACGAACCGGAGCGCATCTGCCGCACCGGCAGTGCGCTTCGCACGGCAGAGGAAGCAGAAAACGTCGAGGGGGAAGGAAGCAGTGAGGCTTTATGAATAGCATTATCGCGGTCGGCGAAGTCCTGATCGATACAGTGATTACTGCCGGTGAGAACCTTCAGATGACCGGAAACGCGGGCGGCGCGCCCGCAAACTGCCTGGCGTCCGCCGCGCGCTTCGGCGCGGACTGCGGCATCATCGCCAAGGCCGGAAACGACGCCATGGGCCGCTGGCTGAGATCTTATCTGGAATCACACGGCGTCCGCTGCGAGCATCTGCTGCTGGACGATACGCGGAACACCACGATGGCCCTCGTCTCGCTGGACGCGCAGGGTGAACGCAGCTTCAGCTTCTACCGCACCGGCTGCGCAGATGTGAATCTCCGGGAATCGGAGCTTCCCCGCGAGGCCATCCGCGGCGCGAAAATTTTCCACTTCGGCACGGTTTCCATGACCGAAGAGCCCGCGCGCAGCGCCACGCTCGCTGCGGCCCGGATCGCCAGAGAGGCCGGTGTCCTGGTCTCGTTCGATCCCAACCTGCGCGAAAATCTCTGGCACTCGCTGGACGATGCACGGCGGCAGATCCGCCTCGGTCTTGCGCTGGCGGACGTCGTGAAGATCTCCGACGACGAGCTCCGCTTCGTCACGGGCCTGGACAGCCTGGACGCCGGCGCAGCTGCCATTCTGGACGAGTTCCATCCGTCCCTGCTCTGCGTCACCTGCGGCGCAGCCGGATGTGTCTGCTATGCAAGCGCTTTCACGGCCCGCTGCGGCGGCTTTTCCGTCCCGGTCGTGGACACGACCGGCGCAGGCGACGCCTTTGACGGCGCCGTCCTCTATCAGCTGCTGAAGCTGGACTGCCGCGTCGATCGTCTGGATATGAAAACGCTTTCCTATCTCGCGCGCTTCGCCTGTGCGGCCGGCGCGCTGGCAACCACAAAGCTCGGCGCCATCGCGGCCATGCCCACGCTGGCCCAGGTCGAGGCGCTTCTGGCGGCGCAGAGCGCCGCTGATTGAGGAGGATATCAAATGAAAGCTGCTGTCATGACCGGCATCAAGCAGGTCGAACTGATGGAATATCCCATGCCGCCCGTCGGTGACGACGACGTTCTGGTTCAGGTGGAATGCTGCGGCGTCTGCGGCTCCGACCTGCACTACTATGAGTTCGGCCGCATCGGCGACCTCGTCGTGGAAAAGCCGATGATCCTCGGCCACGAGTGCGCCGGCCGCGTCGTCCGCTTCGGCAAAAATGTCGAGGGCCTTTCCGCCGGCGACCTTGTGGCCATCGAACCCGGCTACACCTGCGGCAAATGCGAATACTGCCGCAGCGGCCGCTACAACCTCTGCGAAAAGGTCGTCTTCATGGCGACCCCGCCGTATGACGGCGCTTTCTGCGAATACGTCAGCTGCCCGGCCGAGGTCGTTTTCAAGCTCCCGCCGGAGATGGACGCCGTCGAGGGCGCGCTGCTCGAACCGCTGAACGTCGGCTTCCACGCCGCCCGGCAGGGCGAAGCCTGCGTCGGCAAGAGTGCGGTCGTGCTCGGTTCCGGCTGCATCGGCCTGTGCACCGTGATGGCCCTGACGGCCATGGGCGTGCGCGAGATCTATGTCGCCGACGTGCTCGAAAAGCGCCTCCGGATGGCGGAAAAGATCGGCGCGCTGGTCACGATCAACGCTGCAAAGGAAAACACGGTCGAGCGCGTGCTGGCACTCACCGGCGGAAAAGGTGCCGACATCGTCATCGAAACGGCCGGTGCGGCCGCCACCGGAAAGCAGACCGTGGAGCTCGCCAAGCGCGGCGGCACGATCGTCATGGTGGGGTTGGCCCCGAATTCCGTCTATCCCTTCGATTTCGGCACGTTCATCAACCACGAGCTGACCATGCGCTCCGTCTTCCGCTACCGCAATCTCTACCCCGTGACCATCGAGGCCGTGCGGCGGCTGCACCTGCCGCTGAAGGAGATCGTCACGGACGAATTCGACCTTGCGCACGCCAACGAGGGCCTGACCTGCTGCGTCGAGCACAGGGATCAGACCGTCAAGGCCATCATCCGCATTTCCGAGTGAACCATTCCCGGTTTTAGCGTGGAAACACGATAAAATAAAAAATTTATGGAGGAGAAACAAATGAAAAGATTTCTGGCACTGATCCTGGCCCTCGTCATGGTCGCCTGCCTGTTCGCAGGCTGCTCCACGACGCCGAGCACGAGCACGAGCAACGACAAGACCGACGCCCCCGCAACCGACGCGACCGCCTCCGATACGACCAAAACCGACGCCCCCGCAACCGACGCCGAAACGGACGCTGAGACCGAAAAGAAGACCGAAGGCTTCAAGATCGGCATCACTGTCGGCGACCTGTCCAACCCGATCTGGGCTGAAGTCTGCGGCGAAGCGCAGAAGCGCGCCGAATCCTACGGCTGCACCGCGGATGTCGTCGCCTGCAACAACGACGCCGCCACGCAGATCGCCCAGGTGGAGAACTTCATCACCGAGGGCGTTGACGCCATCATCATCGGCGCTGCGGACTCCGCTTCCATGAACGACGTCTGCAAGAAGGCCATGGACGCCGGCATCGTCGTCATGGCCTACGGCATCCACCTGACCAACTGCACCACCTCCCTGACGAACGACAACCCCGGCGCCGGCAAGATCATCGGCGAGCTGGCCGGCAAGTTCATCAACGAGAACTACGACGGCAAGGCCGAGGTCGGCCTGATCACCTACTACGAGAACGCCGAGTGCCTCGAGCGCGGCAACGCGATGGTCGCCGCTCTGGCCGAGACCTGCCCGGGTGCGGAGATCGTCCAGGAATGCTCCACCTGCGTGGCGGACGAAGCCATGACCTATGTTGAGAACTGGCTTCAGTCCAACCCGAACATGAAGGTCATCATGTCCATCGGCGACGGCGGCGGCATCGGCGCCAACCAGGCCGTCAAGGCTGCCGGCAAGGCGGACGGCTTCGGTATCTTCGCCGTCGACGGCACCATCGAGGCCCTCCAGCTGATGGTCAACGGCGACCCGATCCGTGCAGAAGTGGCCTTCGGCGCCGGCTGGCAGCTCGGCGACCAGATGATCGACGTCTGCTACGCGGCCCTGACCGAAGAGAACTTCGAAACCGACAACGTCACCCCGAACGAGGTCGTCGAGCTGGACTCCCTGGCCGACTGGATCGCCGACTGGGGCTATGAAGACAAGATCGACCTGAGCAACCTCAGCAAGTAATTCCGCAAGCACTTCCATATGAGGGCGTCCCATTTGCGGGACGCCCTCCCCCAAAAGCGCGTCCCGCCCGGCGGGACGAAATCGAGGACCTGACGAGGAGAGGAGATTTTTGTGAACACGACGATTCTGGAATTCAGGGATATCGTCAAGCGATACCCCGGCGTGCTGGCGCTGGACCATGTGAGCATCGCATTCCGCGAAGGTGAAGTACATGCTCTGGTCGGCGAAAACGGCGCGGGAAAGTCCACCCTGATCAAAACGGCGACCGGCGCGATCTCTCCGACCTCCGGTACGATTCTGGTCAACGGGAAGGAATACAAAAACATGACGCCGGCGCTCGCGCGCGACAGCGGCGTATCGGTCATCTATCAGGAGTTCAACCTGGTCAACGACCTTTCGATTGCGGAGAATGTCTTTCTCGGCAGTCCCATCAAAACGCACGGCCTTGTGGACAAGAAGGCCATGGTGCGCGAGAGCGGGAAGATTTTCCGGGACCTCGGCATCGACATCGATCCGCGCCTTCCGGTCCGCTCTCTCACGACCGGCTATCAGCAGCTCGTGGAGATCGCAAAGGCGCTCTCGCACCACACAAAGATTTTGATTATGGATGAACCATCCGCCTCACTGACGACGAACGAAGTGGAAATGCTCTTCAAGATCGTCAAGAAATTACAGCAGGCGGGTGTTACGATCGTATATATTTCGCACCGGCTGGATGAGATCTTTGAGATCTCAGACCGGGTCTCTGTCCTCCGCGACGGGCAGCTCATCCGCACGATGGACATCGGGGAAACGAACCGGCAGCAGCTCATCTCCCTCATGGTCGGCCGCGACCTGAAGGAGACCTATCCTACATTGGATCCCACCGACGACCACAGCGTCGTCATGCAGGTATCGCATCTCTGCGGCCCCGGCGTGAAGGACGTCTCGTTCGAGATCCGCAAGGGTGAGATCCTCGGCCTCGGCGGCCTGATCGGCGCCGGGCGGACGGAGTCGGCGCAGATCATCTGCGGCGTCACAAAGCAGACCGGTGGCGAGATCCGCTACAAAGGGGAGGTCATCCATCCGCGCAGCCCGCGCGAGGCGGTCAACCTTGGCATCGCGCTTGCCCCGGAGGACCGCAAGCGGCAGGGCGTCATGCTGCACATGAGCATCGCAGAAAATATCGTCTTCCCCAGCCACCGGCTGCTCTCAAAATTCGGTGTGCTGAACCGCAAAAAGGGTGACGCGCTGGTCGAGCAGTACCACAAGGCGCTCCAGATCAAAGCGCCGACCATGCAGCAGCTCGTGCGCAACCTCTCCGGCGGCAACCAGCAGAAGGTCGTCCTGGCCAAGTGGCTGGCGCGCTCGCCCGAGGTCATCATTCTCGACGAGCCGACGCGCGGCATCGACGTCGGCGCCAAAGCCGAGAGCTACGTCCTGATGGACGAGCTCGCGCAGCAGGGCGTCAGCATCCTCATGATCTCCTCCGAGCTGCCGGAAATTCTCGGCATGAGCGACCGGATCTACGTCATGAACAACGGTGCTGTCGCCGCCTGTCTCGACGGGCAGACAGCCGATCAGGAAACCATTATGCGCTACGCAGCAGGGGTGACAACATGACAAAACATCCATCAGATACAGTTCGGAAACCAACGGAAAGCAAGGCCCTGCAGAGTCTGAAAAATCTGCTCGGCATTCTCGCCGCACTTGCCATCATCTGCGTCGTCCTCTCCATTCTGAATCCGAAATTCTTCCAGCTGAAAAACTTCATCACCATCCTCCGCACCACCTCCATCAACGCCATCGTTGCCTACGGTATGACGTTCGTCATCATCACCGGCGGCATCGACCTGTCCGTCGGTTCGGTCATGAGTCTGGGCGGCGTGCTCTGCTCCATGCTCATCGCCCGCACCGGCTGCGGCGTGCTGGTGTCGATGCTGGCGGGCCTGAGCATCGGCGTGCTGATCGGTCTCATCAACGGCCTGTGCATCACGAAGTTCAGTCTTGCGCCCTTCATCGTCACGCTGGCCACCAGCTACATTGCGCGCGGCGTCTCCTATCTCCTGACCAACGCGCGCCCCGTGTCCATCAAGGAGGAATTCTTCTACGAATTCGGCAACGGCATGATCGGCAACGTCTTCCCCTACATCATTCTCTACATGCTGCTGGTCTTCGCCGTCTCCTGGATCGTTTTGAACCGCACACGCTTCGGCCGCCGCGTGTTCGCCATCGGCGGCAATGAAGAGGCTGCGCGCTTCTCCGGCATCAAGATCCACCGCATCAAGATCATCACCTACATCTGCTCCGGCCTGCTCGCCGCCTTCGCCGGCATCATCACCTGCGCCAAGATGTACAGCGGTCAGCCCGTCATCGGCGAGGACGCCTCCATGGATGCGATCGCGGGCATTGTCCTCGGCGGCACCTCCATGAACGGCGGCTTCGGCACGCTGACCGGCACGCTGATCGGCTGCATCATCATCGGCGTCATCAACAACGGCATGAACCTGATCGGCCTGAACTCGTTCTGGCAGCAGGTCGCCAAGGGCCTTGTCATCCTGATCGCCGTCTATGTGGACGCGGTGAAAAAGAAAGGAAAGAAAGCATAATCTATGGAACACAGCATTTCCGCCGCGGAGATCCGGCATCTTCAGGAGATCGCGCTGGACTGCCGCAGAACCATCCTGACCATGACGCACCACGCGAAAAACGGTCACGTCGGCGGCTCTCTCTCCGAGATCGATATCCTTGTCGCGCTGTACTTCTCCGTCCTGCACATTGACCCGGCCCGGCCGGACTGGCCGGAGCGTGACCGCTTCCTGCTCTCCAAGGGCCACGCAAGCCCCGGCTTCTATACCGCGCTGGCCAACCGCGGCTACTTCGAAGCATCCCTGCTGGACACCTTTGACGCCATCGACAGTCCCCTTCAGGCCCACCCGGACATGCACAAATGCCCCGGCGTCGACTACAGCACCGGCTCTCTCGGCCAGGGTCTGTCCATCGGCGTCGGCATGGCCGAAGGCGCAGCGCAGCTCGGCATGCCGTTCAAAACGTTCGTCCTCCTCGGCGACGGCGAATCGCAGGAGGGCCAGGTCTGGGAGGCGCTGATGTACGCCGGCGTCCGCCAGGTAAAAAATCTCGTCGCCATCTTTGACTATAACCACGTCCAGCTCTCCACAGCCCTTTCCGACGGCGTCGACCTTGCCCCGCTCACCGACAAGCTCCGCGCCTTCCGCTGGAACGTCATCGAAGCGCGCGGCAACGACATGGCGAGCATCCTGCCCGCCCTCCACCGCGCCCGCGCGGAGAGCGCGTCCGGCCCCGTGGCCGTCGTCGCCGATACCGTCAAGGGCTGCGGCGTCAGCTTCATGGAAAACCGCTATCAATGGCACGGCAAAGCGCCGAACGACGAACAGCTCGCGCAGGCGCTTGCGGAATTGGGAGGTGACACGCATGCAGTATGAACCGGCATCCATGGTCGCCCAGCGCGCCGCCTTCGGGCAGGGGCTGCTGGAGCTGGCCGAGCGGGAACCACGTCTGCTCGTGCTCGACGCGGACGTCTGCTGCTCCACGCAGACGCACCTGTTCCGCGAAAAATACCCCGACCGCTTCTGCCAGGTCGGCATCGCCGAGCAGAACCTCGTCGGCATCGCCGCGGGTCTTTCCGCTGTGGGCCTCATTCCGTTCGTCTCGGCCTTCGCGGTCTTCCTGACCGAGCGCGCCGGCGACCAGATCCGCAACGCCGTGGCCCATCCGCGCGCCAACGTCAAGCTGAACGGTGCCTACTGCGGTCTGCCGACCGGGCGCGGCGGCGCGACGCACTCCGCCGTGGAGGACATCGCAGTCATGCGCTGCCTGCCCAATCTGACGATTTTTGACCCCGCGGACGCAAACGAAACCATCCGCTGCATGGAGCTTGCCATGCAGATCGACGGCCCTGTCTACCTGCGCACCGTCCGCTGCGAGGTCCCGACGATCTTCCCCGCCTCGCATACCGTTCCCCCCGGCAAGGCCGTCGCCCTGCGCACCGGCAGCGACGTCACCATCGTCTCTTCCGGCATGATGACCGCCAAAGCACAGGCGGCCTGCGAGCTTCTCGAAGCGCAGCACATCCATGCCGAGCACCTGCACATGCCCTGCATCAAGCCGCTCGACCGCGAGGCGCTGCGCGCTTCCGCCGCAAAGACCGGCCGCGTCGTGACCGTAGAGAACCATTCGGTCATCGGCGGTCTCGGCAGCGCCGTCTGCGAAGCACTCTGCGGCGATCTCCCGGTTCCGGTCCGCCGCCTTGGCTTCCCCGATGTGTTCGCGCAATGCGGCGACGATGAGACGCTCTTCACCCGCTACGGCATGAACACCGCACAGATCGCAGAGGCAGCGCTGGAACTCCTGCACCGTCCCTGAAATTGAATTTCACTTTTCATCGCCGCTGTGTTTTTGCTCAGATTTTCCGTCATCCGCCGTTTCTTCCTTTACTTTGCGCGTGAAAAACGGTATGATATTTCTAGAAATATTGCCTCTACCGGCAAAGAACAGGAGAAACGACCATGGAATCCAAAAACGAACTCGGCGGCCAGATGATCACGAAATTCTTTTCCATTCTGGAGTACATGTCCAAAACGAAAAGCCCCATCCGCCTGCAAGACATTTCCACACACCTGGAGATTCCGCAGGCCACCATGCTGCGCTACCTCACCAGCATGATCCGCCAGGGCTACGTCTATCAGGACAAGGAAACGCTCCGCTATGCGCTCACCTGGAAGATCTGCCGCATCACCAATAACCTCAGCTCTCCCCTCTCGGCCAAGGCCATCGTCTCGCCCTATGTCTACGAGCTTTCCAGCAAGCTCAGCGTCGGCGCGGCGGCCATGATGATCCAGGGCTACAACGGCGTCTATATCGAGATGATCGATGAGCCGTCCACGCTCCTGACCTCCATCCTGCGCATGAGCAATTGCCCGCCTCTCAACTCCACCGCCTCCGGCAAGCTCCTGCTCTCGCAGTTCTCCCCTGCTGAGCTTGACGATTTCATTCAGATCCGCGGTCNNAAGCGCACCGCGCACACCATCATGGACCGTGCCCGCCTCGAGGAAGAGCTGGAAGCTGCACGGAAACAGGGCTACGCGCTGGAAGTGCGCGAATGCTACGACGACGTGGAATGCGTTGCCGTCCCTGTCTACGACTACAACGACAAAATCTATCTGGCTTTGAGCGTCTTCGGCAAAAGCCACCTCACAGAACAGAGCTGTCTGAAAAACGAGTTGCTTCCCGTCCTGTTCGGCGCGGCAGCGGAGATTTCCTGCCGCCTCGGCTGCTCGGAAAAAATGCTGAATAAACTCAGATCCTCCGCTGCTCCCTCCGAACTTCCCGACAGTCTCTGACCCGTTCTCAGTCTCTCTGTTCTGAATCCCGACTGATATCAAGGAGGATATCCCATGGAGATTCAGTATTCCGAACCCCGCCGCATCCCCGGCCGCGAATCCGAAGTCCGCATCGCTTCCATTCAGATGGAGCCGGAATTCGGCAACGTCAGCGCCAATCTGGATAAAACGCTCCGCATGATCCGCGAGGCCGCCGCCGGCGGCGCACAGATCATCGTCCTGCCGGAGCTCTGCAACACCGGCTACATGTTCAACAGCCGCGCCGAAGCATATTCCCTTGCCGAACCGATCCCCGGCGGCCGCTGCACGCAGGCGTGGATACAGGCCGCGCAGGAGCTCGGCGTCTACATCGCCGCCGGCATCACCGAGCAGGACGGCGTCGACCTCTACAACTCCGCCGTCTTCGTCGGCCCCGGCGGCTACATCGGCACGCACCGCAAGGTCTGCCTCTGGGACGAAGAGCGCATCTTCTTCGAGCAGGGCAACCTCGGCAACCAGGTGTTCCACACGCCGCTCGGCCGCATCGCCCTGATGATCTGCTACGACATGTGGTACCCCGAGCAGTGGCGCAACTGTGCGCTGGCCGGCGCAGACCTCGTCCTCGTCTCTACCGCCTGGATCCACTACCCGGATCTGCCCTACGGCGTCGGCAACCTCGGCGTCTTCCTTGGCATGGGTGCAGCGCTCTGCAACAACTTCTTCGTCGCCGTGGCCGACCGCGTCGGCACCGAGCGCGGCTGCAAATTCCCCGGCAACAGCCTCATCATCGACCAGGGCGGCAAGCCCATCGTCGGCCCTGCCGGCATGGAGGAGGAGACGGTCCTTTACGCCGACGTCAACCTCTCCGACGCACGCCGCAAACAGTGGACGGCGTTCGCCAATCCTATCCGCGACCGCCGTGTCGATTTGTGGGGCGCCTACATCGGCGATAAATCCATCGAAAAAACGTTTATCCAGTAAGAAAGCAGAGGGACCCGATCATGGAAACTGTAATTCGTAAACAATACTGCGTTGACGGGGAATGGCGCAGCTCCAAAACCGAAAAGTGGCTGCCCGTCACAGACTCCTCCACCGGCGAGCTGCTGGCCGAGGTGCCCTGCTGCACGCAAAGCGAGCTGCTCGAAGCCATCGACGCGGCCGACCGCGCTTTCCCGGCCTGGAGTCAGATGTCCATTTCCAAACGCACGCAGCTGCTGTTCCGCTGGCGGAATATCCTTGTGGAGCACCTCGACGAGCTGACGCTGCTGTGCGCCAAAGAACTCGGCAAAACGCTGGGCGAGGCAAAGGGCGACGTGCTGAAGGCCATTGAGCCGACGGAATTTGCCTGTTCCATCCCCTTCAGCTCGCAGGGTTCCGCCTCTCTGCAAGTCACGACCAGCTTCGATACCGCAACCTACCGCATGCCGCTCGGCGTCGTTGCCGGTATCGTCCCGTTCAACTTCCCGGCCATGATCCCCTGGGGCTGGATGGTGCCTCTGGCCATCGCCACCGGCAATACCGTCGTCCTCAAGGCCGCCTCGCAGACGCCGCTGACGTCCATGCGCATGATGGAGCTGTTCTGCGAGGAGGGCGGCTTTCCGAAGGGCGTCGTCAACCTTGTCACATGCAGCCGCAATGAGTCCGAGATCCTTCTGACCGACCCGCGCGTCAAGGCCGTCACCTTCGTCGGCACCACCGAGGTCGGCAAGCACATCTACTCCGTGGCCGCCGCGCACGGCAAGCGCGTGCAGGCGCAGTGCGAGGCCAAAAACCACGCGCTGGTGCTGGAAGACTGCGATCTGGAGAGCGCTGCGAACGCCATCATCAACTCCACCTACGGCTGCGCCGGCATGCGCTGCATGGCGCTCCCAGTCATCGTCGTGCAGGAGCGCATCGCCGACCGCTTTGTCGCCCTGCTGAAAGAAAAGGCCATGGCCATGAAGGTCGGCTGCGCCTACGACCCGGAGACGAAGCTCGGCCCCGTCGTAAGCGCAAAGCACCGGCAGTCCATCTGCGACTGGATCCAGAAGGGCGTCGACGAGGGTGCCGAGCTGGTGCTCGACGGCCGCGGCGTCGTCGTTCCCGGCTTTGAAAACGGCTATTTCGTCGGCCCGACGATCCTGGATCACGTCAAGCCCGGCATGACCGTGGGCGACCGCGAGATCTTCGGGCCCGTCACGCTCATCAAGCGCGTGAAAACCTTTGAAGAAGGGCTTGCCCTGATGAATGCGAATCCGTTTGCAAACGGTTCCGTGATCTTCACGCAGAGCGGCTACTACGCCCGCCAGTTCGAGCTTCTGACCGACGGCGGCATGGTCGGCGTCAACGTCGGCATCCCGGTGCCATCCGCCTACTTCCCGTTCTCCGGCAACAAGGAATCCTTCTTCGGCGACCAGCACGTGCTCGGCCTCGACGGCGTCCGCTTCTACACCCGTGCCAAGACCGTCACCAAACACTGGTACGACGAACATTCTCACAAAAAAGCCATGGATACCTGGGAGGGCACCGTCGAGCGCGTCTGACCGGAATTTTCCGCTGACCGTCAGCGCCGGAGCAGATCCTCTCTGCTCCGGCGTCTGTGTTTATCCGCAACTCCGACCGGAAAGGAACTGACGCCATGTTTGACTGCATTCTCTGCGGCGGGACCGTTGTCTGCGAATCCGGCCCCGTCCGCTGCGACATCGGCATCCGGGACGGCCGCATCGCCGCCCTGGGCGACGCCTCCGATTGGCTGCCTGCCCGCCGGACCATCGACGCCGCCGGCAAGCTCGTCCTCCCCGGCATGCTGGACTCCCACGCCCACATCGCCAGCCCCGGCCCCTTTCCCTCGCTGGACGATTACCGCACCGGCACCATCGCCGCTGCCTGCGGCGGGACCACCACGATCATCGACTTTGCCTTCGTGCAGCCCGGCGAAACGCCGCGCAGCGCGCTCGCGCGCAAGCTCGCCGCCTCCCGCGGCGCCAGCGTGATCGACTATTCCTTCCATCCCTGCATCAACCGCGCCGATGAGCAGTCCTTCCGCGACATCGAATCGCTTCTGGACGAAGGCTTCTCCTCCGTCAAGATGTTCACTGTCTACCGCGATTCCCTGATGCTCGAGGCCGCCGGCGTCCGCCGGATCCTTCAGCTTCTGGCCCGCCGGGGCGGTCTCGCCATGGTCCACGCAGAAAACGCCGAACTCATCGAGGGCTGCATCCGCCGTGACATTGCGCTCGGCCATACCCGCACCGCCGACCACCCGCACGCCCGTCCCCCGATCACCGAGCTGACCGCCTACGCCGATGTGATCGAGCTGGTGCGTGAGACCGGCGCGCCGGTGCTCTTCGCGCACATGACCACCGGTCAGACCGCGCCGCTGCTCCACCATGCCCGGGAGGATGGCCTGCCGGTCTTCACCGAGACCTGCCCGCACTATCTGCTCCTCGACGAATCCGTCTATTCCCGCCCGGACGGCTGCAAATTCGTCTGCAACCCACCCATCCGCGGCGCAGCCGACCGCGCCTCCCTCTGGCAGCTGCTGGAGGACGGGACGGTCAGCGTTGTCAACAGCGACCACACCGACTTTTCCCTCGCGCAGAAGCGGCAGAACGACGCATTCTACCCGGACATCCCCGGCGGCCTGCCCGGCATTGAGACACGCGGCATGCTCCTGTTCTCCGAGGCCGTCGTCCCGGGCCGCATCCGCCTCGAGCGCTTCGCCGCCCTGACGTCGACCAACATTGCCAAATTGATGGGCCTCTACCCGCGCAAGGGTGTCATCCGTCCCGGCAGTGACGCCGATCTTGTCGTCATCGACCCGCACGCACGGCGCCTGTGCAATGTGGAACACCTGCACATGCAATCAGACTATTCCCCCTACGAAGGGCGCGTCCTGACCGGTGCCGTCGTGGAAACGCTCGTGCGCGGTGTCTCCGTCGCCCACGAAGGGCGCTATGTCGATTCCGGCTTCCGCGGCGAACTTCTCCATCGCTCCAAACCTACTCTGAACCTCTGAAAGGAGTTCCCATGACCACACCCAGAACGGTACTCATCACTGGCGGCACCGGCTTTGTCTGCATGAACATCGCCGAAACGCTCCTGACCCGCGGGGACAGCGTCGTCCTTTTCGCCCGCCATGCCCCGCCCGCGGCGCTGCTGCGGGAATTTGACGCGCTGCCCGGCCGGCTGATCTTCGCCTGCGGCGACGTCACCGACGCCGCCTCTCTCGCCGCCGTCATCCGGCAGCATCACATCACCGATCTCATCCACGGTGCTGCCGTCACCCCCTCGCAGGCGGCCGAATATCAAAATCCCGTCTCTATCATGCAGATCAACTGCACGGGCGTGCTCAATGCGCTCGAAGCTGCCCGCCAGACCGGCGTCGGCCGCTTTCTCTACCTCGGCTCCGTCTCCGGCTATGGTCAGACCTGCTTTGAAAGCGACGTTCTGATCGAGGGAGAAAGCCTCGGCAATCCGCACACGCTCTACGAGCTCTCCAAATTCACCGGCGAACGCCTCGTCCAGCGCTACCGCGCGCTGTTCGGCATGGACGCAGCCCTGCTCCGCGTCGGCGACGTCTTCGGCCCCTGGGAGCGCAAAACCGGCGTCCGCAGCTTCATGAGCTTCCCCTACCAGCTGACCGCCGCCGCCCTGCGCGGCGAACACGCCGTCCTCCCCGGTCCGAACCGCATCGACTGGGTCTACGGGCGCGATATCGGCGCCTCCGCGGCCGCGCTCCTGCACGTCCCCTCGCTGGATTATGACGCCTACCCGCTCTGCTCCGGCTTCCTCTGGCCCATCACCGACTGGTGCCGCAAACTCTCCGAACGTTTTCCGGCCTTCTCCTGGTCGATGGCTGCCCCCGGCGAAGCGCCGACCATCCGCGTCAACCAGACGCAGGACAACGCCCCCATGCAGACCGACCGTCTCATCCGCCAGACCGGCTATCTCCCCCGCTATGATCTCGACCTTGCCTTCGACGATTACATGCGTTGGCTGGAAGCCCACCCCGCCTGGCTGGAATGACCCCCGCTCCCCGCCGCTGCGTCTACGCCTTCGGGCCGCTGCGGCGGGGATCTTCTCTCTTTCCGTGCCATTTTTGCATGGATATCCGGGAAAAATTCCGAATTTCCGGTTGAAAACCGCAGCGCACAGCGTTATAATAGAGTCAAATTGGAATTCCGGCTGCCGGCGGACAGTTTTTTGATTCCATATTGGTTAGATATCCCTAACCATCAGATGCAGGCAGCGCAGAAGCATACTGGCAGGACTGCCTGCCGGGCGATGCCTGCTGCGATTTCTGTCTGATGCTGCGCGAATGATACGCAAGGAGGAACCGCCATGTTCTGGGACCGCGTTGCCTGCATATACGATATTTTTGCAAACGTCATCAACCGAAAAGCGAACCGGCGTCTCTGCGCTGTCATCGCCGGACAGATCCTGCCGGACGACGAGGTGCTGGAATGCGCCTGCGGGACGGGGCTGCTCAGCGGTGCGATCGCACAGTGCTGCAAGCGCCTGACCGCCACGGATTTTTCCGCAAACATGCTGAAGCGGGCGGAGAAAAAGTACAAAAACGCCGAAAACATCTGCTTCCGGCAGGCCGACATCCTGCACCTCCCCTACCCGGACGGCAGCTTTGACGCCGTCGTCGCAGCGAACGTCATCCACCTGCTGGACGAACCGCACCACGCGCTGCGGGAGCTTGCCCGCGTCTGCCGCCCCGGCGGCCGCATCCTCATCCCCACCTACATGAATCGGACGGAGACCGGCGAAGCCAACCGCGTCTCCGACGTGATCGGCAAAGCCGGCGCAGACTTCAAACGCGCGTTCACGCTGGACTCCTACCGCCGGTTTTTCACGGACGCCGGATATCCGGAGGCCGCTTATACGCTCTGCCCCGGCCGCATCCCCTGCGCGGTCGCCATTCTGAAAAAGCCGAAGCCGGAGGAAATGCCGTGAAGAGGAAAAAGTCCGGTCTGATCCGTTCTCAGAATATAAAGATGCGGCTGCACAGGCCAGAAGGGGGAATACAAGATGAAATATACAGGAATGCCGATGGGCATGTGGATCCTGTTTTCCGGCTCGTTCCGCCGCCAGCTGACGGCGGTATTCGGCTATGACGCAGCCGCAGCGCTGGTCATCGCCAAAAAGGCAAAGCCGGACTACCGGAAAATTCTTGCAGACGTGCCGGAATTTGAAAAGGCCGACCGCTTCAAAATGAACCTCGTGAACTGCGCGATGCTGTGCGCATTCGTGCGCGCCATGCCGCAGCGGCCGGACGCCGGACAGCTGACGACCTATTACGCCGACGCCATGATGACGCCGCCCATGCGATGGTTCTGCCGCCGGAGCGGAAAGCGCAAATTCACCGCACAGGATATTGCCGGCATGCGCGCGGCCGCGGCACTGCGGGCTGCCGACCGTAACCCCTACTCCTGGAACATGGATTTCTACGAATATCCCGACGGCAGCGGCTATGAAGGCCGCTTCACCGCCTGCGGCATCTGTACGCTCATGAAAAAGCTGGGCCTTTACGACCTCACGCCCGCCATGTGCCATCTGGACTACACAATGAGCGAAGCCGGCGGCGCGACGGATTTCGTCCGGCAGTACACCCTCGCCTCCGGCGGCCCGTACTGCGACTGCGGCTATCGCAAAAAGCAAAAACACTGATACAAACCATGCAGAAATCCAACGACATCGGCATTTCACAGCAGCCGGACTGGCCGCGCATCGCACGCCTGTTCCGTATGCGTCTGCGCTGCGCAATGAGAAAAACCCGATGGACGAAATCACCATGAAGTTGGGAGCAATGATGCTGTTTTCAGAAAAATCAAAGCGGTTCACCGCAGAGCACCCGTGCAGCACCGTGACTGCAGGCGGTGCAGAATTCCGCTATCTGCTGCGTGGGAAACCGGACGGCCGGACACTGGTGCTGCTCAACGGCGGCATGAACTCGCTGGAAATGTGGATGGATTACGTAGACGACCTGTCCGCGGATTTCCGGGTGCTGCTGTTTGATTATCCGCAGGCGCTGCGGACCAATCAGGCGCTCGTGACGGGCATGCATGCCTTCTTCCGGGCGCTCGGCGTCGAAAAGCCGATCTTCATCGGTGCCAGCGACGGCGGTATGGTCGCGCAGATCTATGTGCAGAAATACCCCGGAGAGGCCGGCGGCCTGATCCTCATCTCCACCGGCGGCATGGATGAGCGCACGCTGAACAGCCTGAAACGGAAATACCGCCTCGCGCCGCTCATGCTGTGGTACATGAAGCACTGCAACTACGAAAAGCTGAAGCCGACGCTCATCAAGGCCGGCATGCGTCATCTCCGCAACGAAACGCCCGAGGAGGTCGCCTATGCGCAGGATATGTTCGAGACGCTCTTCCGGGACTTCACGCAGGAAAAGGACGTGCACATTTCCGGCCTGCTCGCCGACCTGATGCGTCAAACGCCGGTGACGGCTGCGGATTTTGCGGCGCTGAAAGGCAAGATCCTGCTCATCCTGCCCGATCAGGACTTCTTCTCCGGCCAGATGCAGGAAGATCTCATCCAGCTGATGCACGATCCGGCGATCGCTTATGTCTCCGGCGGCCATCTGTCCACCGTGCTCCGCGTCCCCGACTATCTCCGTACCATCCGCGCCTTCCTGCAACCCCAGACCTGACACCCCTGTCCGCCCGCCAGCCCGCACCGATCCGCCCTACCTCCCGGCGAATCTGCACCCCAAAAATCAAAACCGCGCCCCCGGTTCAATGTGAACTGGGGGCGCGTCTTTTCTCATTCCGCTGTCTCCGAGAGCTCCAGTCCCGGATTGCGCTTGAGAATATAATTGATCGACCACTGCGAAGCAAATACCAGCAAACTCCGTCCGCGGTAATCCTCCAGCAGCTCCGCATCGCTGGACAGGTTCAGGTCCTTCAGATCAGCGACCGGCGCAGCCGTGATGAACCGCAGCTGCTCGTATGGCAGCCCCTCCATGCGGAGATCGACACCGTATTCCGACTTCATGCGGTACTGGAACACGTCAAACTGCAGCGTGCCGACGACGCCGACGATGACCTCCTCCATGCCGGAGTTCGGCAGCTTGAAGATCTGGATCGCGCCCTCCTGCGCGATCTGCTCGGTGCCCTTGATGAACTGCTTGCGCTTCATCGAGTCCTTCGGGCTGACGCGTGAAAAATGCTCCGGCGCGAACGTCGGAATGCCGCCGAATTTGAACTTCCTGCCCGGCACGGTGATCGTGTCGCCGATGGCAAAAATACCGGGGTCGAACACGCCGATGATATCGCCCGCATACGCTTCCTCGACGATCTCACGCTCCGACGCCATCAGCTGCTGCGGCTGTGAAAGGCGCATTTTCTTGTTGCCCTGCACATGGTAATACTCGCGGTCGCGCTCGAATTTGCCCGAGCAGATGCGCATAAACGCCAGCCGGTCGCGGTGGGCCTTGTTCATGTTCGCCTGGATTTTGAACACAAACGCCGAGAAATCGGGGTCGAAGGTGTCGATCACGCCGCAGTCGGCCACGCGCGGCAGAGGCGGCGGCGTCATGCGGAGGAACTCCTCGAGGAACGGCTCCACGCCGAAATTCGTCAGCGCCGAGCCGAAGAACACCGGCGAGAGCTGCCCGCGGCGCACCTCGTCCATGTCAAATTCGCGCCCCGCGCCAAGCAGCTCCACATCATCGCGCAGCTGCGCATGCCGCCGCTCGCCGATGATCTCCGTGACCTGCGGATCGTCCAGCGTAACGGCCAGCTTCTCCGCGCGGTTCTTGCCGGACACGCCGGAGAACAGCAGCAGCTGCTCTCCTCTCCGGTCGTATACGCCCTGGAACTCCTTGCCGGACCCGATGGGCCAGTTGCAGGCGTAGGTCTCGATGCCAAGCTCGTTTTCCAGCTCGTCCATCAGCTCAAACGGATCGCGCGCCTCGCGATCCATTTTATTGATAAACGTGAAAATCGGGATATGGCGCATCGCGCAGACCTTAAAGAGCTTTCTTGTCTGCGGCTCGACGCCCTTCGCCCCGTCAATGACCATGACGGCGCTGTCCGCCGCCATCAGCGTGCGGTACGTATCCTCGGAAAAGTCCTGATGGCCCGGCGTATCCAGAATGTTGATGCAGAAGCCCTCATACTGGAACTGCATGACCGACGACGTGACCGAGATGCCGCGCTGCTTTTCAATTTCCATCCAGTCCGACACCGCGGCGCGGGAATTCTTCTTCCCCTTGACCGCGCCCGCCTGCGCGATGGCCCCGCCGTAGAGCAGGAATTTTTCTGTCAATGTGGTTTTACCGGCGTCCGGATGCGAAATGATCGCGAACGTCCTGCGCCGGGAAATTTCTTCTTGTAAGGCAGCCAAACCTCATTCCTCCTAAATCATGGTTTTCCAGTCTGACGCCAGATCTTACGTCGGCACGTTGATTCCTCCAAATTTCAAGTCAATCGGGAAAAGTATACCACAGTTCTCCCGGATTTACAAGAAAAACCACACCCACCCCGCAAAAATCGCCGTTCCCCCATTGCGCACCGCCTCCCCATTCGCTATAATAGAATTGGAATATTCTGAAAACGCTGGAAAATCTGACATCAGGAGGCACAATATGGAGACCAAACGAACGATCACCCGCACCCTTTCGCTCCTGCTGGCGCTCTGCCTGCTTCTGGGGCTGGCCCCGCACGCCTTCGCGGCGGAGATCACCGCGTCCGGCGCCTGCGGCGCAGACGGCGACAACCTGACCTGGACGCTGGACAGCGACGGCCTCCTGTCCATCGAGGGCAGCGGCGCCATGGCCGACTATACCGAAGACGCCCCCGCGCCGTGGCGGCAGTATCAGGATCAGTACCTGCTGAAGACCCTGTATCTGGACGACCGCATCACCGAGATCGGCGACTACGCCTTTTACCAGTGCTACGGCTTCCGCAACATCGCGCTCCAACTCCCGTCGCACCTCACCCGCATCGGCGACTGCGCGTTCTACGCCCTCTCGTTCACAGGCCCGCTGAACCTGCCGGTCGGCCTGCGTGAGATCGGCCGCGAGGCGTTTTCCTTTGGAAGCAAATATACCGGCGACCTGATCATCCCGGAGGGCGTCGTCAGCATCGGCGACAACGCATTTTCCTCTCTCGACGGGCTGACCGGCACACTTTCTCTGCCCTCCACACTGCGCACCATCGGCGCTTCCGCATTTCAGAGCTGCGAAAATCTGGCCGGCGCGTTGGTGCTTCCGGACGGGGTGGAGGAGATTGGAGACCGTGCATTTAAGGATTGCAGCGGTTTTTCCGGCACGCTCCGCATCCCGGGCAGCGTCCGCTCGATTGGGGAGTATTCCTTCGCCGACTGTGCCTTTACCGGCCTGACCCTGGAATACGGTCTGGAATCGATCGGCGACGGTGCCTTTGTCCGGACGCCCCTTCAGGGGGAGCTCTGGATCCCGGACAGTGTAACGTTCATCGACGATTTTGCATTCGATGAATTGACCGGCATCACCAGCGTCCGCCTTTCCAGCGGCCTGAAAACGATCAAGGGTTCCTTTGCCGGCACCGGCCTGACCGGCACGCTGACCATTCCGGACGGCGTTACGGAAATTGAACCCAACGCGTTCAAGGGCTGCGCAGGCCTGACAAAGCTTGAGCTGCCCAATACGCTGCAAACCATCCGGAACAACGCCTTTGACGGCTGCACCGGTCTGCGTGGACGGCTGCGCCTGCCGGAGGGGCTGACCCGCCTGTGCTCGGAATCCTTCCTGAACTGCACGGGCCTGACCGGCGTGACGCTTCCCAAATCGATGCAATACCTGGAAGACAGCGTATTTGAAGGCTGTAGCAGCCTGCGCGGCCAGATCGTCTTCTGGGACAACATCAAGGAGATCGGGGTCTCCGCGTTCGACGGCTGCCCCGGCATCACCGCCTTCTGCTTCAACGGCGACGCACCGACCAAATCGAGTATCACCGCCATCTGGGGCGAGTACATGGGACACTGGTCGTTCCCGCAGGGCTCGACGGTCTGCTTCCGCGAGGGCATGAGCGGCTGGACTGACGACACCAAGCGCTACAACGCCGAAACCGGCCTGTGGGACGGCTACAAACTCCAGACCTGGAACGGCATCTTCGAAGAAAAGGACGTCCCGCAGGACGAGACGCCCGTCATCTCCGACAACCGCGCGCAGACGCCCGGCACGTCCCGCCTCTTCCGCATCTACGTCCCCGGCACGACCTACGGCACCGCTCCCGTGGGCTTCCGTGTGACCGTCGACGGCAAGACCTTCACCTCCGGCCTCACCTACGCCACGCTCTCCGAGGACATCGAGGCGCAGATCCCGGAGGGCTATACCGGCAATGTCGTCATCTCGCGCGAGGGCTTCCACACCTATGAAATGCCCGCGCAGCAGACGCGCCTCTATACCCCCGTCGTCATGACGCCCTCCTCGGTCACGGCCCCCTTCGCCCAGACGCTCCTCTGCGGCGGCACGAACCTCATCTATTACGGCAGCTCCCTGAACGTCTTCCAGCCCACGCCAGGCACCACAGCAGAGACGCACGACCTCTATGCCAAGATCAACTGGAACGGCCACGGCGAGGGCCGCGTCTGGCTTCAGCAGGGCAGCTTCTCCCTGCCGATCCTCGACGGCGACTGGGCCACCTGCCGTCTCGCTGAAAATCTGGTTCCCGGCGAACCGGTCTACCTCTGCGCCAAAGCGGCCGACGGCGCAAGCCTGCGCGTCCGCACCACCATTCACGTGTACGAACCCGTCCAGATGGACCTCGGCCTCGACCTCGGCAGCGTCGAGGTGCCGACGGATGCGGCGCAGGACGCCCTCGGCCCCTTCGACAAGATGGCGCTCGAGCTCGACTTTTCCTCGTTCACCGAAAACGTCCCCATCAAGGTCTCCTTCTGCCGCGACGGCACGCTTCAGGGCGTCATCGGCATCAAGCCCATCAGTGACAAGGCCAGCGAGGCCGCCTACGGCGATCTGAAGGAGTCGTTCTCCCAGCTGATGCAGGTCGATGAGACCGGTCAGAGTCAATCGCTCGCCGCCGCGCTCGACGCGCTCAAAGCCGGCAATAAAAACATTGCGCCCCTCCCGAAGCATGGCCAGCTCGGCGTCGCCGGCAGCGTGCAGGTGCTCGGCATCTTCTCCGGCAACGTCTACGACGGCAAGGTCCGCATCACCGAGATGCAGGTCGCCTTTGTCGGCTCCGCTTCCGTCAGCTATACCTACAATACCGTCATTCTGAACGTCCCCGCCTACTTCAAGGCGCAGCTGACCGCCAGCCTGCAAACCGCCCTTCGCTCGGTCTACGACGAACATATCGACGAGCTCGTCCCCCAGCGCGTCCCGCTGGACTTCTCCCTCGCGCTCACGCTCGGCGTCGGCCCCGGCTGGGAGGGCTATTTCTCCTGCGGCGTCCAGGGCGCCGGCCAGATCGCCTTCTACGGCTATATCCCGATGGTCCGTGACGACATCACCGCCGCCGTCTCCGGCAACCTCTGCCTCGTCGGCACGCTCTCCGGCATTTCCGGCGAGTGGAAGATCTGCTCGACGAAGGAAATGGTCTTCTGGGAAAACAACGATTTCACCTGGCACGAAAAAACGCCGGTCGACGACAGCATCGTCACCCACGCCTTCCAGCCCGACACCAGTCTCCGCGCCATGCGCTTCGCCGCCGCACAGCCGGACGGCACTGTTGCAGCGGACGTCAGCGGCTATAACGCCCCCTGCCTGACGCAGCTGCCGGATGGCCGCCTGCTGGCGGTCTGGACGGCGGACGTCCAGGGCCGCAGCGTCACCGACCGCGGCGGCATCTACTACAGCGTCCGCACCGACGGCGTCTGGCAGACCCCGGCCCTCGTCTGGGACGACGGCACGAACGATTTCGCCCCCGTCCTGCAATCAGTCGACGGCGAGATCTGGCTGCTCTGGCAGAATTATACCAAAGCGTGGAACGCGGCAGACCCGTCTGCCATCGGTTATGAAGTCCTCGCCGCAGACTGCGACGTCGCCGCCGCCCGCTTCGACCTGACCTCCGCCTCCTTCATGGACGCCTCCAACCTCTCCTGCGCCGGCTATGACTATGCCCCGCGCCTTGCCGTGCAGGACGGCGCCGTGACCGCCGCCTGGACGAACGGCAGCAGCGTCTGGACGGCCTCCCGCACCGACGGTATCTGGGCCGCCCCTGCGCAGTCCGCCGCCGCGCCCGGCTGGTATTCCTTTGAAGAGGAACTGCCCTCGAGCTGGGAAGAGGACGAGGCGACCGGTGAGGGCTCCCGCCAGTGCTTCACCACGAACGACTACGAGGCCATAGTCTATACCGCCGCGGACGAGAATGGCCGCAATCAGGTCTACGCCCTCTGGAACGACGGCTATGGCTGGGGAGAACCCTTCGCCCTGACCGACGTGCAGACCGGCAGCATCGGCGGCTTCACCGCCGTGCTGGACGGGCAGAACCATATTCAGATCCTCGCCAACGTCTGCACTTTCGGCGACGACGGGAGCTACCAGAGCGCCGACCTTGTCCTGTTTGAGCAGGATCTCCGCGCCGACCTGACCGTGAGCGCAGCCGACTATGTCCGCAACACCTACGCCCCCGGCCAGACGCTCACCCTGACCGCCAGCGTCACAAACCGCAGCGCCCAGACCGTGCAGTCCGTCCGCGTCGCCGCGCTGGACGGTGAGCAGGTGCTCGCCGAGCAGACCTTCGGCCTCACGCTCCTGCCCGGCCAGACCAAGACGGCCTACCTCAACTACGACCTGCCCGCGGATTCTGCCCTCTCCGGCGTGACGCTCCGCGTCCTGCCCGCAGCCGCAGATGACGCCGACGCGTCCGACAATACCGCCCTCTGCACGTTCCAGCGCGTCGACCTCTCGGTCGAAACAGTCTCCGCCGTCCAGCTCGGCACGCAGACGCAGCTGCTCGCGCAGATCGTCAACCGCGGCCGGCTCTCCTCCGCCCCCTTCCAGCTCACCTTCCGCCGGACGTCGCCGGACGGCGAGATCCTCGGAACGCAGACGGTGGGTGCCCTCGCCCCCGGTGCGCTCCATGCAGCCGAGCTGACGCTGGACGAGGCGCTGCCCGACGGCGAGATCATCTATGCGGAGGTCGGGGCGCAGAGCAATGAAAATCTCTACGCCAACAACCGCGGCCAGTGCATCGTGCTCGCCGTCTCGTCGCAGCCGGAGCTCTCGCAGGTCAGCGAACGCTTCGCCGACGGTTCGCTCACGCTTGACCTCACGCTTACCGCCCGCTTGCCGGACGGTTCAACCGTAGTCGCCGCCGCCTACGACAGCGCCGGAAAGCTGCTCCGCAGCACCGTCGCAGCCTCTGTTTCCAACGGTTTTACCGCCTCCCTGAAGCTCTCCGAGCAGCCCGCTTCCTGGAAATTCTTCTTTCTGGATTCCGCCGGCCGCCCCCTCCGTTCCTGCATCACAAGCTGAGGCCGCGCGCCCATTTCCGCCGCGCATTTTCGTCCATTTCCGGCTTAAATAACCCTTATTTCATATAAAATCCAAAGAAATTCAAACATTACAAAAAAGCCGGCGCTGCATTGCAGCGCCGGCTTTGATCTGCTTGTTGTTGGAAACCCGTTGGAAATCAGCCCAGCTCGGAGAAGTACTTGATGGTGCGGACCATCTGGCTGGTGTAGGAGTTCTCGTTGTCGTACCAGGAGACGACCTGGACCTGGGAGTTGCCGTCTTCCATGTTGACGACCATGGTCTGCGTGGCGTCGAACAGGGAACCATAGCGCATGCCGATAACGTCGGAGGAGACGATCTCGTCGGTGTTGTAGCCGAAGGACTCGGTGGCCTCAGCCTTCATCTGCGCGTTGATCTCTTCGACAGTGACCTTGCCCTTGACGACGGCGTTCAGAATGGTGGTGGAGCCGGTCGGAGTCGGGACACGCTGGGCCGCGCCGATCAGCTTGCCGTTCAGCTCAGGGATGACCAGGCCGATGGCCTTGGCAGCGCCGGTGGAGTTCGGAACGATGTTGATCGCGCAGGCACGGGAGCGGCGGAGGTCGCCCTTACGCTGCGGGCCGTCGAGCGGCATCTGATCGCCGGTGTAGGCGTGGATGGTGCACATAATGCCGGACTGGATGGGAGCCAGATCGTTCAGAGCCTTGGCCATCGGCGCGAGGCAGTTGGTGGTGCAGGAAGCCGCGGAGATGATGGTGTCGTCCTTCGTCAGGGTCTTGTGGTTGACGTTATAGACGATGGTGGGCAGGTCATTGCCGGCCGGAGCGGAGATGACGACCTTGCGGGCGCCGGCGTCGATGTGCGCCTGTGCCTTGGCCTTGCTGGTGTAGAAGCCGGTGCACTCGAGGACAACGTCCACGCCCAGCTTGCCCCAGGGCAGATCGGCCGCGTTCGGCATCTTGTAGATGACAATCTTCTTGCCGTCGACAACGATGTAGTTGTCTTCGCCTTCGCCCTCATGGAAATCAACGGTGTGGCCCTGGGCGACGTAGTTGCCCTGCGTGGAGTCGTACTTCAGCAGGTGCGCAAGCATCTTTGCGGACGTCAGATCGTTGATGGCGACGACTTCGTAGCCCTCAGCACCGAACATCTGACGGAATGCCAGACGGCCGATCCGACCAAAACCATTGATCGCAACTTTGACAGACATAATATTTTTCCTCCTTCAAATATCCCGGCGCTCACCCGGCGAGGCCGCGCCGTAACTGCCTCAAACACGCATTGTTGTTTGTCTTAGGATTCTGTTTGATTATAGCTTAATTTTTTCCTACTGTCCACTAGGATTTTCGCCAAAATCAAACTTTCTTTCTCCGCCATTCTCTATCATTATGTCGATTTTTTCCACGTTTGTCCGCCTGTGTCCCATTTCGTGCGGCAGCGGCCGTTTTCTCGGATAATTTTCCCGGAATCTTCCCAAAAAATACACGATTTGTTCATATTTGTCCGCTATCATTTCTCTGATATTACCATGATGAGGGGTGTAGCGCATGCTGCAATTGAAGAACATCGTCAAGAACTATCAGGCCGGCGATACCACGGTCGCCGCGCTGCGCGGGATCAGCGTCTGCTTCCGCGACCGCGAGTTCGTCGCCGTCCTCGGGCCGTCGGGCTGTGGTAAAACCACATTATTAAACATTATCGGCGGCCTCGACCAGTATACGTCCGGCGATCTGGTGATCTCCGGACGGTCGACCAGGGAATTCCGCGACCGCGACTGGGACGCCTACCGCAACCACTCCATCGGCTTTGTCTTTCAGAGCTACAACCTCATCCCACACCAGACGGTCCTGCAGAATGTCGAGCTTGCCCTGACGCTCTCCGGCGTGAGCAAGGCCGAGCGCCGCCGCCGCGCCGTGGAGGCGCTGGAAAAGGTCGGCCTCGGCGACCAGCTGAAGAAAAAGCCGAACCAGATGTCCGGCGGACAGATGCAGCGCGTGGCCATCGCCCGCGCCCTTGTCAACGACCCGGAAATTCTGCTGGCCGACGAACCGACCGGCGCGCTCGATTCCGAGACGTCCGTACAGATCATGGAGATCCTGAAGGAGATCTCGCACGAAAAGCTCATCATCATGGTCACGCACAACCCCGATCTGGCTGAGCGCTACGCCTCGCGTACCGTCCGCCTGCTCGACGGGCAGATCGTCTCCGATTCCGCGCCCTTTGAACCCGAGACGCAGCCCGCGCCTGTGCCGCGGACGCAGAAAAAGACCTCGATGTCGTTCTTCACGGCGCTTGGCCTCAGCCTGAACAACCTGATGACGAAAAAGGGCCGCACGATCCTGACGGCCTTTGCCGGCTCCATCGGCATCATCGGCATCGCGCTGATCCTGTCGCTGTCCACCGGCATTCAGGACTATATCGACCGCGTGCAGGAGGATACGCTCTCGTCCTACCCGATCACCCTCGAGGCGGAGACCATGGATATGTCCTCCATGGTCACATCGCTCATGGGCGTCAGCGCGGATTCCGAAGATGCCGATGCGCACGACCGTGACGCCGTCTATTCCAACACCATCATGTACGACCTGATGGCGAACCTCGCCAGCACGGAGACGCAGCAGAACGACCTCAAGTCCTTCCGCAGCTATCTCGAACAGGACGACTGCCCCATCGGCGAGCATGTCAGCGCCGTGCAGTACAGCTACGACCTCGGCATGACGATCTACGCCGAGGACGTCGACGGCAAGATCTTCAAATCCGACGTGACCGACCTGCTTCAGCAATGCATGGGCGCGCTCTACGGCGGCGATTACAGCTCTTATTTTGACCAGTTCGGCGCGGCCTATTCCAAGATGGAGGTCTGGGAAGAGATGCTGCCGCCGCAGACTGCGGACAGCGATTCTCTCGTCAATCCCCTGCTGACCGAGCAGTACGACCTGATCTACGGCAGCTGGCCGCAGAATTATGACGAAGCCGTCCTGATCGTCAGCAAGGATAACGAAATTTCCGACCTTGTGATCTACTGCATGGGCCTCGGCTCGCAGGACGATGTGATCGAGACGATGCGGAAAATGATGGACGGCGAGGAACTGGACACCTTCCAGGAGCGCTGGAGCTACGAGGACATCTGCAACATGCGCTTCAAGGTCGTCCTCCCGGCGGAATATTACCAGTATGATTCTGCCGCCGGCACCTACTCCGACATCAGCACGACCGACGCCGGCTTGGATTTCCTCTACCACTCCGACACCATCGGCACCACCGTCAAGATCGTCGGCATTCTCCGTCCGAACGAGGATGCCGTCGCCTCCATGATGTCCGGCGCCATTGGCTACACCTCCGCCCTGACCGACCACCTGATCGACCGGGCACAGTCGCTGGAGATCCTGCAAAAGCAGAAGGCCGACCCGACCACCGATGTCATCTCCGGCCTGCCGTTCCTGACGGACGACTATTCCATCTCCGACGAGCAGAAAAAGGCCGACATCTCTGAATATCTCACCACGCTCTCCGCGGCCGACCGCGCTGCCATCTACACCGCGCTGATGTCCGTACCCTCGGAGGACTATGTCGACGGCATCGTCGCCCAGCAGATGGAGGGCCTGACGCGGCAGACCATCGAGGAACAGGTCGCCCAGACCTATGCCGAACAGATGGGCATCGACGCCGCCACCGTCAGCTCTTACATTGCGCAGATGGATGACGAGACGCTCTTCGACTATGTAGAGCAGAACATCCGCGAGCAGGTCACGGAGCAGTATGCCGCCGGCGTGCAGGCGCAGCTGTCCGCCATGTCGAGCGACGAGCTCTCCGCCGCTCTGACGCTTGCCATGTCCGACGCCCCGACGGCGGATGCAGCAGCCTCTTCCGATGCTGCCGCAATGGCCGGCATGGACCCCGCCGCGCTGGCGGCCACGGACGCATCCGCGCTGTCCGTCCAGCCGCTTACCGACGAACAGTATGTCTGGCTCTACGACAACTACATGCCGCCCGTCGTTTCTACAGGCAGCTATGAGGAAAACCTGAAGCTGCTCGGCGACGTGGACTACAGCAGCCCCAAGACCATCAACCTCTATGCCTCCACCTTCTCCGACAAGGACGCGATCGCCGACTGCATCGCCGACTACAACCAGACGGTGGATGAAGACCACGAGATCACCTACACCGACTATGTCGCGCTGCTGATGAGCTCGATCACGACGATCATCAACGCCATTTCCTATGTGCTGATCGCATTCGTGTCCATCTCGCTGATCGTCTCTTCGATCATGATCGGCATCATCACCTACATCTCCGTCCTCGAGCGCACGAAGGAGATCGGCATTCTCCGCGCCATCGGCGCGAGCAAGCGCGACATAGCGCGCGTGTTCAATGCCGAGACGCTTATCGAGGGCCTGATCGCCGGCGCGATCGGCATCGGGCTGACCGTGCTGCTGATTCTCCCGATCAACGCCCTCATTCACCACCTGACCGGCATCGCCACGCTCGGCGCGGTGCTCCCGCCCGTGGCAGCCGTGCTGCTCGTTGCCATTTCGATGGCGCTCACCTTCATCGCCGGCCTCATCCCCTCGCGTCTGGCCGCAAAAAAAGATCCCGTCGTCGCCCTCCGCACCGAATAACCTTAAAAAGCTCCCTCTCAGAGGGAGCTTTTTCGTATCCAGGGGCTGCGGAAGCCACCATTTTTTCGTGCCTTCTGCTATACACGCCCCGATTTTTGTGTTATACTACTTAGAACTATGAGCAGATTTAGGAGCAAGCTATGATCACAATTTCCAATCTCGGCATGCAGTTCGGCGGCAGCGTCCTGTTCAAGCAGGTCGACCTGCAATTCACCCCCGGCAACTGCTACGGCGTCATCGGCGCGAACGGCGCCGGCAAATCCACATTTCTGAAGATCCTCTCCGGCGAACTGGAGGCGACGTCCGGCGACGTCTTCCTCAAGCCCGGCGCGCGCATGTCCATCCTCAAGCAGGATCAGTTCCAGTACGACGAATATCCCATTCTCGACACCGTCATCATGGGCAATCAGCACCTCTACGACATCATGAAGGAGAAGGACGCCCTCTACGAAAAGGAGGACTTCACCGAGGAAGACGGCCTGCGCGCCAGCGAGCTGGAGACGGAATTTGCCGAGCTCGACGGCTGGGAGGCCGAATCCGACGCCTCCCGCCTGCTTCAGGGCCTCGGCATTCCCGTCGAACTGCACTATGACCTCATGGGCAATACCGACCCGCGCCTGAAGGTGAAGGTCCTGCTCGCACAGGCCCTGTTCGGCAAGCCGGACATCATC
Organism: Clostridiales bacterium UBA735; assembly: GCA_002298695.1. Lineage (GTDB taxonomy): Bacteria > Bacillota > Clostridia > Oscillospirales > Oscillospiraceae > CAG-170. The sequence continues at coordinate 44,225 of DBLB01000161.1, forward strand.
ATGCTCGACGAGCCGACGAACAACCTCGACATCGAGGCCATCAACTGGCTGGAAAACTTCATCCTCGACTATGAGGACACTGGCCTCGTCATCGTCGTCAGCCACGACCGTCACTTTCTCAACACCGTCTGCACCCACATCGTCGACATCGACTACGGCAAGATCAAGATGTACGTCGGCAACTACGACTTCTGGTACGAATCGTCCCAGCTCGTGCAGCAGCTCATCCGCAACAAGAATAAGCGCAACGAGGAAAAGATCGCCGAGCTGCAGACCT
>DBLB01000026.1:0-3381 GCA_002298695.1 Clostridiales bacterium UBA735
GCGTTGATGAAGGTATCAATGAGCATTTTGCGATGGCTTTTCTGCCGCACGTCCAGCTTGCGGAAGCGATGCAGCCAGAAGGTCATGAACTCGGCATTGATTTTCGGCTTCGCCAACTTCTCGCAGGCGAGTTTCGTTTCCAGATCGTCGCGTCTGGTTTCCAGCTCTTCGAACCGCTCCTTCGTCGAGCGCGTCAGGATACCCTGCTGGATGGCGTTGAGCAGATTATTGATGGCGGTTTCCGTCTCGCGGAGCTGCTGCTCGTAAAGCGGTACGTTCACGTTGTCGCGTTCCTGCAAATCCATGAGCATGGACACGATAGCTTCAATAGCTTTGTCGTCCATCACCATTTTCATGGTTTCGGTGACGACCAAATCTTCAATCCATTCTTTCCTGACGGGCTTTTTGTGACACTCCGTGCGCTTCTTCTTGACGGACACACATTTGTAGTAGTGGTGAACCACACCCGTGCGGCTCGTCCCGCTTTCGCCGCAGAGGTACGCGCCGCAGCAGCCGCAGAACAGTTTGGTAGTTAGCAGGTAATCGTCCTCGGCCTGAACTGCACCCTATTTTTAATCGAGGGTGCGCATGGTCATGCCCTAAATATAAGAGATTTGACCACTTTAACGATAATACGATCAGCTTCGAGGCTCACGAAGCACTGAATGGTTTTCAGAAATAGGACAAACCAAATGGCAACAAAAAGCGTGCCCGCGATTCTGCGGGCACGCCGTTTCTGTTCAGCCTTCCGGATCATCCTGCATACGTTCACAGCGCACCGCTATGCGGCTTTGGCCGCCGACCGTGCAGGTAAACAGCGTCAGATCCCAATCTCCTGCGGTCATCTCTTCGATCGCATAAGGCGAAAGCGTCTCGATTTCAGCAACTTTGTATGCAAACACATTACCATCCATATCGGTAAAAGAAACCTCGTCGTTCTGTGACAGCGTCTCCAGCTTTCCAAAATGACTTTGATAATTGTGCGCGGCGATCACCATGTTGTCCAGATACACGGAACCTGCGTACCGACAGGGTGCGATTTTCAAGTTGGGATAGCTCCACGCGCTGATGACCGGCAGGCTCAGGGACAGCGCCGGGATCTCGAGTACACCGATATACGTCTGTCCGTCGATCTGTTCTTCCGGCATATCCATTTCCGGGTTCAGGACATAGTCCGGGACGTAGACCTCCTCTGCGGCATCGTCTGCGGAAGCAGCGCCGGAATATACAGACGGGCGCGTATCTCTGGCGTTTTCTTCCATGTCTGGGACCAGCCTCTCCAGAACGATCCTGACGCGCACGCTTGCCATTGCGCCGCTCCAGAGGTTGTAAGCGGTAAGAAGCAGCGCCGCCGCCAGAAGCAGCACACCGATCCCCATACATAGCTTTCCCTGCTTACTCATGATCCTTCTTCTTCATCAGTGCGCCCGCCACCAAAAACGCCAGTCCGGCTGCGCAAAGAACCGGCACCGGCCACCAGAGGACGCCGGTCTGCGGCAATTTTTCCGGCGGATTTTCCGGCGGCTGCTGCGGCGGATTTTCCGGGTGCTCGCCGGTATTGGTGACGACAAAGGTAATGCCCTCCTGCCGCACGGAAACAGTATAGCCGTCCATGCGCTGCTCTACGACGCGCCACACGATCAGTCGTCCGTTTTCGTATTTCGGAAGATCTGTCCAGAGATACCTCCAATCGCAGTCCGCATTCAGCCACACGGTATCGAAGACCGCTCCGTCTTTCAGAAGCTGCACTGTGATCTCCTCCGGCCGTTCTTCCGATGCGCCGTCATCATCCCAGACCTTCAACACCTTCCGGTCCACGGTCTCGTCCGGGGGCTGATCCGGCGGGTTATCGCTCCGGGTATACTTGGGCGCGGCAGATACGTCATATTCCCACGTATCGCTGCTTTCATTCAGATTGGGCAGCGACACCAAAAACGGCTCTGTGAGGTACGTGTAGTCGCCGACAGAATGCGGCTCTGCCATGACAAGATAGAGTCCCGGAGAAAGCCGCCGCTGCTGCGAGGGAAAAGAGGCCACCCCATTGCCGTCTGTTTTTGCGCTGTCTAGCGGCGGAAGATCGTCACGCTGGACATAGCCTGCCAGCGTTTCGGCCAGCGCCCGCCTGGCCTCGCTGTCAAGGTCGTTGACACGAACAGGGTAGTCCTTAAAATCCCTCGTCAGGGAAAACGCCGCATACGCGTCGATCGTCGCCACATAGTACAGCTGAAAGCGAACGCCTTCAACCGGCGCGCCACCGTCGCGATACCGGATCGTCAGGGACACATCCCTTGTCACATCGACCGCGCCGGCCGCAAACGCCGGAACGGAACACAGCAAAATGCAAAGCAGCAGGAATAATGCGGCGAAGGTTCTTTTATACTTCAGCATCGTCAGTACCTCCATGCAATTTCTTTTTGGAGCGTGGGAGCAAAAGCAGGAGCAGCAGCGCCAGCAGCAGCGGCATGGCGACCAGCGGCGCGACGATCAGCGGCTCGATCTGCACGGCGTCGGACGTCACGCGGATGACCTCGGACGCATTTTCGACCCGGTGCCCGCGCACCAGAAGCCTGTGCGAATTGACGCCGTAGGGCGTGCAGGTGACAAGCGTGCAGAGGTCTTTTCCGTCCTCGATGGTCAGCGCGGACACGTCCGTCGGCTCTACGATCAGGACCTGATCCACCTCATACGTCATGACCCCGTCCAGCACACGGATCACAAATGTGTCGCCTGCGACCAGCTGGTCAAGATCAGAAAAGAGCCTTGCGCTGGGAAGCCCGCGATGGCCGGACAGAACGCAATGTGTGCTCTCGCCGCCGGTGGGAAGGCTCGACCATTCGACATGTCCCGCGCCGACCTGCAAAACGGAATCGTCCGTTCCGTGATAGATCGGCAGGGTAAGCTCGAGGACGGGAATTTCCAAATAGCCCATGATGCCCATTCCATCCACATTCAAAAGCGCGTCATACTGCCGCTTCTGCGCGTCCGTCAGCGCAAAATCCGTGCTCCGCGTCAAAAGGGAGCGGTTGTAGGCGACGGCATCGTCCCACATCGTTTCATACCGGCTGCGATCCATCGTCTGCACCTGCTGCGCGTAGTTGGACACGACCTGCGTGGCGTGCAGGGAGTTCCAGTAGTCGCTGACGCTCGGATACAGAAGCAAGGACACGCCTGCAAGCAGCGCCACAATCAGCAGGATTGTAGAAAGATGTTTTTTCATTTGCAGACATCTCCTTGTCTCTGTACCGGGATGCGCAGAAAACCTGCGCACCCCATATGCGGCTCTTGCGTTCTTCGTTACTTTTCGCTGTTCATGCGCTTGCGGGTCACAAGCAGCACGCCCGCGCCGACGACCAGCAGACCGCCCAGCACATAGAAGATCGT